>NZ_JAANTH010000005.1 GCF_011734195.1 Halobacterium sp. R2-5 | reverse complement strand
TGGCCGCCCTTGGTGACGTGGACGTCGTCGAAGCGGAGGTCGCGTTCGGTGACGTCGACGAGCATGCGGCCGACGTCCTCGATTTCGGCGTCGATAGTGTCGCCGTCGGAGAGTTCGCTGACGCCCTCGGGGGTGCCGGTGGTGATGACGTCGCCGGCTTCGATGGTCGCGCCCAGGGAGGCGTACTCGACGACGTCCGCGCAGGTGTAGACCATGTCGCCGGTGTTCTCGTACTGCTTGCGGTCGCCGTTCAGTTCGAGTTCCATCTGGAGGTCCTGGGGGTCGTCAATCTCGTCGGCGGTGACGACCGCTGGGCCGATGACGGTGAAGGTGTCGTAGGATTTGCGGTTCGAGCGGTCCTGGTCGCCGCGCACGGAGATGTCCAGGAGAATCGTGTACCCGAAGATGTGCTCCCAGGCGTCCTCGGCGTCGACGTCTTTAACGTCGTCGCCCATGACGAACGCGAGTTCGATTTCGTGGTCGACGCGGCGGTCCGAGAACGGCAACTCGACGCCGTGGTCGGGGCCGACGACGCTCGACGGCGCTTTGAGGAAGTAGCCTTTGTCCTCGATGCTGAACCACTCCTCGGTGGTGATGTCGCGGTCGGCGAGGGCCTCCTCGATGTGGTTTTCGTAGTTCAGGGGTGCGGCGATAACCTTGCCGGGGCGTTCGACGGGGGAGCCGAG
>NZ_JAANTH010000004.1 GCF_011734195.1 Halobacterium sp. R2-5 | reverse complement strand
ATTCGGGCGGTCCCACTGCGTATAAAACCCTTTTCCGGGTTTTCCCGACACTTAGCGACGGCTCTGCGGGGTGGTCTGCGTGAGTCTCCGCGCTCGGACCTACTCGCGGAGCCGCCGGTTTGTCACGCTCACGCACTGCCCGCTCTGCGGGTACGAATTCGACCGTGACGAGTCTCGACCCGACCACCTCGCCGACCACAGCCCCGAGGACGCGGGGCTGAACCCGCTCGGGGAGATCGACGATGACCACGACGCGCCGCTGTTCGGGGAGGTGACCGTCCGTGGCGAGTAGTTCTGCCCGCACTCAGCCCAGTCTTCGCTACGGGTACTGGATGCAGTTCTGGGCGGCCGTCTACGCACTAACGACGGTCTACCCTGACCCCGGCCTCACGTTCCTTACTGGGGCGCTGGTCGCTGTTCTCGTCGCGCTCATCTACGTGACGCGGCCCACGGCGTGGGGTGGTCGCGCGTGACCCGTGAGTACACCGTCGCGTTCCTCACCGCCGACGAGTTGCGGGATCTCGACGCCGACCCTGTACTGGAACCTGTGGACTACTGGAGAGGGTCGCAGTGAGGACGCTCGATCTCGCGGCCCACGAGTTCGATGCGAACCTCCACTTCGCCGAGAATGGTCTGAATCCGTGGTTTGGCGCCGACGCGCTCGTGAAGGATGCCGACGGCAGCCGGAGCGCGGAGTTCACGCACGCGGGCGAGCAGTGGGTTGCACGGCTATCCTACCGTGACGAAGGCGGACTGCTCCCGCCGACCGGCGGCGTCACCGACGGCGGCACGCACGTCGAGCACGACACGATTCGGGAGTTCAGCCTGAAGGTCGCCCGCCACCCCGACGAGGATCCCGTCGGCAAGCAGGATTTTACCGCGCATATCTCGCCGCGATGGGCGGGCCTCCACGCTGAGAACGGCGACGGTGACGTGGTGGAGATCCCCGTACCGCCGACGCTGCAGAACGACGGCCTGAACGTCCGAATTCAGGGCAGCAACATCGAGTTCACGCGGTATCTGGACCTCTTCCAGACGGCCGCGCGCGTGCTCGGCTTCTCGGCGGGGTACTTCGAGACGCCAGCTGCAACGAGCAACATTACGGACGCCGAGAAGTACGCGCGCGTCCACCGCGACAGCAGCGGCCCGGTCCACGGCCGCGATGGGCCGATAGCCTCGATGGCGCACCTCCTCGAGAACGACCGTACGGGCTACCGGAAACTCGTGCAGAACGACACCGACGAGAAGGGTGAGAATCTGGCCGGCTACTACCATACAGCGACACTCGACGCCGAGCGGCTCGGTGAGGCGTTCCCCGGCCACCGCTACCCGAAGGAGGTCAAACACTACTACGCCCGCGAAGCCGCGCGTCTCGACCCGGATAACCCGCTGGCACACCCGAAGGTCGGCGCCAGCCTCCAGCATTCGCTGCTGGAGCGCGAGCAGACCGTCTACTACGACGACCTCGTAGACCTGGAGCGCGAGTTAGACCAGACAGTCCTGTCGGTTCTGTCGGATGCCGGCTTCGACGTTTCGCCCGGCAACATGGGCGGCAGTCCCTACGTCAAGAATGATGCGTATTGGGCTCCTTCGACGAGCGAGCGCGGCCCGGACCCAATTCAGTTAGACCTCACGCGGATTCGGCAGGAACAGGAAAGCGTGGTCGTGCGCCACCTCACGGACGGACTGTCGCCGATTCAGTGGGAATCGCTCGATATGCTTGTCACGGACGGTGGCGAAGTCTCTCCGCAGGATATTGCGGAGGCGAACGACCGGCACGTTGGTAGCGTCCGGCGGGCGCTGCGTGCAATGGAGGAACTCGTCTCCCGGAAGTACGGCGAGGTCGGGCTGCGCTCGGACTACGTCGCTGAAATGGTGCACGATGCCGTACAGGACGCCCGTGAGGCGACGCGGACGGCCGTTGAGACCTCCGCAAAGGCGATAGAAGCGGCCGAACGCGGCGCTTCTGACGCGATGGCCGAGTGGGTCGCGTGGTGCAATCGCCACGGCGTCGACATTCGGAATCGCGCGGATGCCCTGGAGATCGACCTCGGCGAGTTCGATGGAGTGACGTGGTCGTACAATGGGCTGCCGAGCACGGTCTCGCACCGGCTGAAGACGGCCTTCGAGAAGTGGGAGGCAGCTGGCCAAGACCCTGAGCGATTCCGGCAGGCAGTTGTGAAGTTCCGCGCGAACGGCGTCGACGCAACCCGTCGCGCGTGGAAGGCGCTCCGGTAGCGCGGCCCGCGGATAGTGGCAACACCGTCCAGAACACCGTTTGACGCAACTTTACTTGCCGTGAGACGGCTCGTTAGTGCAATCTCAGTTGCGATGGGCGGCCTCGACGCGGGCGGCCGGCGCGATCACGCCGACCGCACCCACGCGGAGAATCTCACGGGGGGCGTTCGATTCTCCGTTAGGGGTGTGGCTAAGGCCACCAATCCAAAACACTCCCCACCATTCCGCAGCCGCACCTGCAACCACCCTAGGGCGCGCGAAAAATTAACAGCACTCCTCTGTTTTATCTGAACTATCCAATGGTCTCCCCTCTCCCAATCATCGGAGTAGTTATATTAGTTATATCATATATTATACTCCACTCATATCGGGAATTATTTATCAAAGATAGGTTCGCCGCATTGCCTCTCCTATATCCAATCTTAATGGCGAAACAGAAAATCGCAATTTCGTTGTACAAGAGAAAGAGAACTAGTGTGGCTCTTCTGACTCTACAGAAGGCATATTTTGGATACTTTCGGAAAATACCCAGAATTGGTTATATAAAGAAGGATGTGTCGGTAGCTATTCTCACTCTCGGCGCTGTGGCCGTGATCTACACCACCACACAGAACCTGATTGCATCAATAACGACGTTTTACGCTTCTTTTCTCTTCTTTCAAGGCATCTTGTCTGACATGCCAATTTTAGCTACATATACACTATTCAGTTAGTTACGCAGACGAAGAGGAGGGAGAAGATGCTAAATTTTGGGCGGGTTCGTATGTTCAGAACTTGGGCGAGGTAGATGCAATCGATGTCGATATCTCATTTAGAATATGCGATGAGTATGGTCGTCCCCTTTGTATGTGGCAAGACATAGAACAACCCCCCACTGATAGAAACATCAACGAATCTAGTAAAGTCATTTCCATACCTAAGTCGGGAACTACCGAGATATGCAGCATCCCTTTTGACCGATTAGATGAATTTGTAGAGGCGTCCGCATCTGATAGAACTGATCTCAACACGATGTTCTCCTTAAGCGAAGATATGGAATCTTCTTCCTTCTTTGTTCAGGTTAGAGCTGATAGACAGACGACGGCCCCTTTCCTCTCAGATAGGTCAATAATACGAATCGGGACCGAACGACCTGAAACACTCCGATAATCCCTATTGATATAACGTTCACTTCTTCGAAGTTTCCATCTACCCACGGGGTCTCACGCCGAGAGAGTCGCTTTCCTGAATATGCACACGAGCCCGTGAACCTCGTGTGCATATCTCGGCGCCCATAGCCCATCGAAGTTGACCGCGACCGCGCCGATCACCCCGACACTCGTGAAATCGGGGTGAAATCACCCGTTGAATTGCCCGAGATACATGGGTTAAGCGGGGTCGTGTGTACGAGACGAGTATGCGAATCCGGACTGACGGCGATTACGCCCATCGCCTCGACGCCATCGAATCAGCCATGGAAGTACTCGACGAGAATACGAAGACCGCTGCCGTGATCGCTGCCTGCGAGCACGCTCGTCAAGATCGGAAAGCGAAGCAGAAGGCGTTAGCCCATCCGGATATGACGCCCGAACTCGCGGAGATCTTGAGTACCTCGGTGCTGCAGCTCTCCTACGAAACCCACACTAGTCTCAACACACGATAAGCGCAGGTTCGATAAGTACCTGCGCTGTGCTACTCAATGTCCGTTAGTACCTTCACGCGAAGTGAGAGCACAGAGAGGGGGGATGAGAGGGGGAGTTGTGCCCTCACGCGTCACACAACCGTGCTCTGGTGCGACCGCCGAACGGGAATCCCGTCCGGCACGGCGAATCGCCCTGGCCGCATCAACGGGGATTCGCATCTCTCACTCGAATAATTAGAACAATAAACCTTCTCCCTCCAGTACTAGGGAAATCAGATTACACACCTACAGAAGCGGTGTCAGCAGATGTGAGAGACACAGTAGACAGTGCTACTGAGTAGTTGCTGAGTACAGTGGGGCTTCTGAACGTTTTCGGTAGTCTATACCGTGATTAACTGATTGTCAACCCCGTCCTCACTCCGAGGTGTCTCGCCCCATGATAACTGCTTGCCCGTCTTGATACAGGGTGATGCGAAAGCCCTCGTAGGTGAACTCAATGATTCCCTGCGCTTCTGCCGGCGGCGGTGACGAGTACAACGAGGAAATCAAGCCGTCCACCCACGAATACAGCGGGTCCATCTCGTCGTGTTCAACTCCTTTCAAGTCCGCGATGATCTTCACCAACTCGGTCGAGGGGTCTTCGGCTGGCTCCTCAAAGATACTCCGGTGGAAAACTGCCGCGTCATGTTCACTCACATCAGCGTCTGACTTGCTCATGCATACGCTGGTTCCACGGTTTGATGGAAACCTGTAGTGACCATCTCCTTGCCTGATGCTGTCAGCAGTCGTTCCAACTCCTAACCTGGTCGAGCCCCAGTTTCCAGTACTGACTACAATCATGGGTGGGTCTTCCAACTGGACTCGGTTATGACACAACCCTGCTTAGCGCCTGTTCCACGACAGATAGTGCCGAACTATAGTATTCTAACAGAGCGTCCACATCGAAGCTCGTCGCCCAAGTTCAGTTACGACTCGCCGAGGTCGTGCTCGCGCTCGAAATGAGTGATGACTGCTTCAGTCGCCGTCTCACCTGTCGCCTCAATCTCGGACCCACACTTGATACAGTTCATATCCGACGTGGAATAGCGGACAATAATAAACCGTCTGGGGGCGATTAGAGCACGGCCTGAATCGAAATCTTCGCTTGCTCGGTCCCTCTGTGGTCTCCACCGCCGTGCCATCGCATCGTCGGAAGCCGAGATGCTCGACGCCGCCCATGTGCGAGCACCTGGACGCCGCGACCGCGAACCCGATACGCTGCGAACAGGTAGACACCGCTGTTCTGCTGTAACTTCTCGTGGTACTCCCGATAGATTTTGAAGTTACCAGGCGGGCCATCGGCATGCTCATGCATCGCGGCCTTGATCTCGACGGGCGTACCGTCCGGGGCGTCGGCGTCCTTCCAGCTCGCCCGCGAGAGTTCGACGCCGTACTCTTCGGCCATCTTGTATTCGACCGCGGTCCCGTAGGAATTTGCGCGGTGGGACGGCACGCTACGCGCCTCCCGCGCATCGCGCGCTCTTATATATATCTCTGCGGCGGCACCGGGCCGCACGCGCCCATTGGGGCGAGCACGCCTCGCGTGCTCGCCGCTGCCGCGATGGGCTACCAGTAAAGGGGGGCGGGTTACGCTTTACACGTTTACAGGTCGACGCAGTCATGCGATAGCGGCCTCCACGTCCGAAACCCATTCACGCTTCTCGCCGCCGTCTTGGTATTCCTCCCACCAATTCCGGACGGTAGTATGCGTGTACGGGACGTTTTCCGCGATTTCGCGCGGCGAACGCCCCGATTCCATACCTTGCGCGATTGTCCACATAGAGACGCGTTTCACGTCCATTTCGGCGACTTCAGGCTCGTCGCTGTCGTCGCTCGTCTTTTGCCACGACCAACTGGACGCCTCCTTGTCGTTGTAGTCCCAATCCGACTTCGGAACTCCCTCGAACTCGCCGACCTTCCCACGGAGTTGGCCGTTCGTGACGCGCTCCCAGATGCTCGCCTTCTTCTTCGACTCCTTCTTGACGATCACGCCGAGGCGCCACAGCAGCGGGTGAATCGAACTCTCGTCGTGAGCGATGACGATGAGCGCCCCGCCGTACTTCCGGACCTTGAACACTAAGGGTCCCATCAGTTTCCGCGTCAGTTGGCCGTCCTTCCCGCTGCCACTCGCTTCCGAGCTGAGTTCGTCGAGGATGGCGAGCTTCGGCGTCTGGTCGTGGTGTAGGGGATTGCCGTCCTGCTGGAGCCACTCCTTGAGAGCGGGAAAACTCGGCAGGTAGCCGTCGCGCTGTTGGCCGCGGGCGTCCCGCCAGTCGGACTTCTCGCGCAGGCTCTTGATGTTCGTGCCGACGAGCGCGGACGGATTCCTGTGGACGTAGCGTTGCCCGAGCAGCGTGGCAAACTGTGACTTTCCGGCGCCCATCTCGCCGAGTATCACGACGACCGGTGCGGCGCCGTTAATCAGTTCGTCCACCTGCTCGATAGCCTTCACACCGGAGATATCCGCGCGCTGGTTCGTGTTCCCTTGCTGGTGCTGGAGCGTCGTCATGTCGCCGTCGGCGACGGCTTGGCGGCCGGCGTCGGTCGCTTCCATCCGCCGCAGATTCCGCGCGAGCTCGAGATCGCGCGCTTGGCCGGGCATCGTCTCGGCCGCCTTCGCCCGATCGGGGTCGTATTCCTGTTCAACCACGGCGAGAAACCGCGAGATATCCGAATCACGGACGAGTGCGGTGTGCGGGTAGGCGTCGGGGTCGCGCTCGTCGTAGCCATCGACGTGCTCGCGGTAGCCGGCGACGATATGCGGGTCCGTCTGGTCGCTCTGCTGGTCACTCATTCGTAGGTTCCTCCATCGGCGGCCGTTCCCTGCCCATCGCCCATGTCAGCGGCCGGGTTGTGCGTCTCGCCGGCCGGAAGCGCGTCAGCGTGGTAGTCGGGGAGGTCGTCGGCCGTGATGTCGCTGAGTTCGTCGTCTGTGACACCCTCAGCACGCTCCCGGAAATCCTCTGTAATGTCCTGTACGGCGTCCTTGTCGAGTTGTTCGCCCTTCTCGCGTGCTTCTGCAACTCGATTGATGATGCGCGTCTGGAGGTCTGCCGCGAGGTCGCTGATAGAGTCGCGCATATACGCGAGCGCGAGGTGCGAATCCACGAGGTCCTCGTACATCCGCTCCATGTGGGATTTCGAGGTGAGTAGCTTCGTGTCCTGCATCTCCGAGAGGTACACGCCGGAAACTGTGAGTTGCCCACCATCGCCGTATTCGGGCGCCCAGTCGAACTCCCGAACAGCGACAGCGTCTCCGTCGTTGACGCGGTAGGGGGCGGGGCCGTCGACGCGCTTCTCCGTCCACAATTCTGGCGGGACGAAGTACGTCTTCACGATGTCGTCGACGGAGTTGACGTGATGGACCTCGACGTACCGGCGCGTGCGCAGCCACCCGACGAAGCGTAGGCCAGCGATGAACATCGGCGGGCCGAGCACGAGCCACCCGACGAGGACGTTCGTCGTCCACGGTGGCGCCCCTGGAACGCTCGGGTTGAACCACCACACCGCGACGCCGGCCGCAACGAGGATGCCCGCGACGAGCAACTGCGCCTCCGCGAGCACGTACGTCGCGCGGTCGCTCCAATTCGAGAATGTCGCGCTCAGGTCACTCATACTGATGCCTCCACGGGTTCGCCGCCCTCCTGGTAGAGTTTCCACAGCGCCGCGCCGATGAACGACACCAGGACGATCCCCGCGCCGGCCAGCCACCCGACTGTACCCGACGAGTCGCGGAACGGCGACAGACTCGGCGACTCGATGACCTCCGCGTACAGGACCTCCTCGGTGGCGATCGAGACGCCAACGTAGCCCCGGTCTGTCTCAGTTACGTCAAACTCGATCGTGTTGCGGCCGTCCTGCGCGACGAACGTGCGGCGGTTGATAGTGCCGCCGTCGATGAACCCGCCCGCGTCGGAGAGAGTCACCGCCGTTGCACCGTCGGATTCGAGCACGACCGTCGCCGTGCCCGTGCTCGCGTCGTAGGACGACGAGACGAGCGTAAGCGAATCGTCGATGCGCTCGCCGCTGCTGCCGTCGCCGCCGCTACCGCCGGAGGCTGCGGCAGTCGTGGGCGGTGGGCTGTCGGTCGTCGGCGCCGCAGTCGTGCTCGCCTGTTCGTTGAGCCAGCCAGAGACCGCTACCGACCACTCGGCGCCGACCGCGCTCAAGCGACTCTGTAGCCGGGAAGCGGCCGCCTCTGGCAGACTCTCTTTCACGTCCGCAGCCACCGAGCGAGCGCGCTCCTCAGAGAGTTGCGCGGTCACAGCGTCGAGCGCGCCCGCCGGCACCTCCCCGCGAGCGTCCGCGGACCGAACGAGCATCCATCTGTACACCTCCGCTGCCTGCTCGCCGTCGAGGCCGTCGGCGTTCGACTCTACCCACGTCGTGATGTTCGCGGCGTGCTCGTCGGCGTCCCCGGACTGGATCAGCGACAGAACGCGCTCGGTGGTTAGGTTCACGGCCGTCGAGTTGTTCGCAGCATCAATCTGTGCCACACGATCTAGATGCTCGGCCGTGGACTGTGGGCCGGACGTCGAGGCGCTCGGCGCGGTCGCGGCGGCGCCGGCGATCGGCGCGGCGACGAGCGAGGCAAGCAGTACGACTATCGAAGCGGTGAGTTTGACGTTCATAAATTGGGGGAAGGGTCGGGAGTTAGTTGCGTCCGAGCACGAACACGGCCGCGCCTGCGAGCAGTAGCACGCCGGGGATGGCGCCACCGGCCCCGAAGTCGGGAAGGAGGCCGCCGCCGCCCGCGTTCCGCTGCTCCTGCTGCCGAGCGTTAATCTCGGCGGTGAGTTGGTCCAAGTCCTCCTGTAGCGCCTTGAACTCGGACGTATTCGCCGTCTGGTAGTTGATATCTCGATACTCCACCGTCTCATTCTCTGCCAGCTGCTCGCCGTCCGCAGTCTCCACGGATTCGAGCGTGAACGTGCCTTCTAGCTCCACCGTGTCGCCGTCGTCGAGCGCGACGAACTGCGCGCCCGTGATGTTCGAGGCGTTGTACGTGCCGCCGACAGCGTACCCGTCGGCCGGCTTCCCGTCGCTCATCAGGGTACCGGTGTACGTGGTGCCGTCCGCAGTCACGTTCATGCGCCCGAGATTCGAGAGGTTCTGCGGCGCGTCGATGCTCATTGCCGACAGCGTCCGCAGCGTCCACGTATCCGACGTTTCGGGGTCGTACTCCCGAGCGCCGAGATACGGATCTACAAGCTCGCTCTCGTTGATTTCGCCCTGCTGGTAGCTGTCGTACGTGTTGTTGACGAACGTGTCTAACTGACTCTGTACCTCGTCGTTCTGCTGCTCAATCTCCGCCCAACGGTCGGCGGTGTTGTTGAGATTGAGGTACTGCAAATACTCGAAGTTATCATTCGGTGGTTCGACGCCGAACCCACGAACCCGCATCGTACCGTAGCTGTCCGTGTGCTCGTAGTACCCCGTCGTCAGGGAGATCTTCTCAGCGGTAAAGTTGTAATCCGTCGTACCGCTCAGATGCGTCCCATTAGGGTCAATAAGGGCGTACTGGATGGTTTCATCCGTGGAATTAACCAGCGAGATGGTTTCCGTTCCAGTACCCCAACCAATCTCATGCTCCTCGTTATTGGAGTCCTGCGTATACTCGCCGTCAAAACCGATGTAACTGGAGTTAACGCCGGTAGTGTTATTCGCAGTCGTCCGGGCGCTATCCGTAACTGTCACGCTGATATTCCAAGCAGCAATAACGTTCTGCTGCTTGACGGCGTAGTAATCAGCAACGGCCTCACGCGCCCGGTTACGAGCGACAGACTCCGAAGAACCATTTTCTAAAGCACGGATGTACGCATTCTTACCCTCCATGAGCGCGATGCTCTCGGTATCATTCAGGTAATTAGCGTACGCCGTACTCGTCAGTTCACTGTTCTCGTCTTGGATGCTGGCTTGATCGTAGATCTCTTTCTCAGTTTCTTCCGCGTCGGTCTTCTGAAGCGCGTCGCTATCAGTTGTTGGCTCATTCTTAATGTAGTTGTCATAGGTGTAGTACGCGGCGGCGCCGACGACGATGCCGGCGCCGAGCGCTACCTGCCCTTCGCCGCGCTCGACGTACTGCCCGGCCGCGTCGTCCATGCTGTCCACGCCAGGCTGCATGAACGCGCCACCGAGCGCGGCCGCGCCCACGAGGAGCACGCCCGCGACGATCGCGAACGCGGTTTGTAGGCTGTTCCGCATTCTTACCACCTCAGTACCACGCAGTCACGGTGTACGCGCTCGAAAGCAGGATGAACGCCACCGCGCCGATGGCCTGACTCCCGAGCACGAGGTCTTGAATAGCGGGAATGAACGCCATGCCGACGAGCACAACCAGCCCACCGCCCACGGCGATAGACTCCAGCTCATCGAGATCGTCCCAGCCGTCGCCAGCGCGATTCGTCGCCCACGACGCCGCGAGCGCAACCACGCCGATGACGAACGCGAGGCTGATGCTCACGCCCGACCCAGAGAACAGCGTCTGGTCTAGGGAATGCCCGAAAAGGGTGAACGTGCCGATGCCGGTGACGACGACAGCGGCGAGGCTGAAAAGCGGTGCAACGACCACGTCTTGCAGGTCGAAACCTCCCTCAGTGTGAAGGCTGAATACGTCTGAAGTTGCCATGCTGCGCGTCGGATGACGCGCATCCGCTACTTAACCCAAGGAATCGCAAAAAACGAGAGTTGAATTTAGATGTTATTAGGCGTCTTCAAGCTCGACTTCTTCTTGAGTCACCACAGTCTTTGAGCCACCGCTTCCGATGGCAGTTACAGTCACTTGGACCGTACGAGTGGTGTCCCCACCAAGAGTGAGCGTATTACCCGATGTTGCATTGTAGCTTTCCGCTTGTGAAGAATCAAGCTCAATTGTTGCAGTTTGACCCACTTCTTCAAGTGTGACTGGGTCACTACCCGCTGCAGTTACGTTGACCTCAACAGCATTACCTTCACTAATCCACGTTGCACCTGCTGTGCCATCATCGTTTTCGCTAACGTCTACTCCTGCTTGGACGTTCTCGCTAACGGAGTCACCGAATCCGAGCACGAAGCTCGCGATGACGGCGGCCAGGATGACTGTAATCGCTACCATCAGAATGACGCCGATAACCGGCGATACCCCACGCTCGTCTTGGTCAGGGATCTCGAAATTGACTTTCATGTTATCGCCCCACGCATGACACTCTGGTCAGGCGCTTATCAACGAATGAGATTCGCCTGTAATAAAACCTCTGCGGCATCTATTAGGACTTCTAACAGGTGTAGGACGCTCGTCTGACGCTTCGAAAGGCCACGGGGGGCGCCGCGGCCATAATGGAAATCAGCTTCGAGATGCTGACTACCTCGGAATCTAACCGAGGTAATTTTAATTTCGGTTCTATCCGTAGAAAGTTTTCCGGTTGGTCGCAGGCTCAGCGAGACAAGTCATCCGGGTCGATGTCGCCAGTAAGATAGCCTCGGCCACGGTCTGTGATTCGGTAGAGCCCATCATCGGTGTTTTCGACGAGATCGTGGTCCGCGAGCTTCCGGATGCGTCGATTCACGTACTGCCGCGAGTAGTCGATGTTCGCCGCGACGACGTGTGGAGTGGCGACGATCTCCGTTTCCTCGAAGAATTCGAGGATGTAGTCATCAGCGCGAGTCATCCACTCCACTCGGGGGCGCATACCCCGATTCCAGCCGGTTAGGTACAAATAATCCTTTCATGCGTTGATTTTGAGTTATTGTATGGGTGCTTGTGGGTATACGAACGTAATTATTATCCCGGTGGCCTCTATTGGTGGGGCGTGAGGCAGTCTCCGTCGATGCGGAGAAGGAGTCGGTCGGTACGCCGGTTGGCAGCCGGCGGGGACGCCTCGCCGTAAGCCCATGCGAGACGCCCACACTGCGAAAGTGGACGACGGAGAACTTAACCCAAGGACTGCGGGCGAGACTAGTCGTTACCTTCGAAATCAAGCGCTCCGCAATTTAATAGCTCCAGTTCCACTTTCACCCCGCGGCAGGCATCGTATTATGGGCTCTGCCTCCCGAGAAGCAAATCGCTCCGTCGCGGCCACTCCCGGCCTCCCCTTCCACTACCACCTGACAGGGGCGGCCGGGTGGTCACCCGCGGGTCTCGTCGACCCCGCCGCGACGACGCCGAAGCGCACGCCAACGACGCAGCCACGAGACCATGCAGGACCTAGACAACGGCCACCAAGAAACTGACGAACAGCCCGCTAACCAGCGTATTCGAACTACGGAGGGCGGCGAGTGAGCAACTCGACGCGCCGCCGTCGAGACCCGGCAGAGCTGTCGCCCCGGCAGGCGAAAGAGCGCTTCCTCCGGCGGCGTCGAGCTGACCGGACCGAGAGCTCCATTCAGAGCTACCACGGACGCCTCAAGCTATTCGTGGAGTGGTGTGAGGGCGTCGGTATCACGGAGGTAGGCGATCTCCAGCCGTACGACCTCAACGAGTACTACGACATCCGGAGTGGCGAAATCGCCGCGACGAGCGTCGAGAACGAGATGTATACGCTCAAGGAGTTCTGCAAGTTCCTCGAAACGCTCGGGGCGACGGACCGCGACCTCGCCGAGAAGGTCCCGTTCCCCGACGTGGGCCGAGACGAGCGCTCAAGCGATGCAAAGCTGCACCACGAGCAAGCTCACGCCCTGATTCGCCACTACCGGAACGGCCCAAACGACCGGGGGACGCGCGCCCATGTCCTGCTCGAGCTCGCCTGGTTCACGGGCGCTCGAATCGGCGGCCTCCGAGCGCTCGACCTCCGCGACGTGAACCACGGGGAGGACTTCATCGAGTTCCGGCACCGTCCGGGGAGCGACACGCCGCTCAAGAACAAGTATCGGGGAGAGCGGCCGGTAGCACTTCCAGAAGAGACGATGCAGGCACTCTCGACGTTCATCCAGCAGAACCGCTACGACGTACACGACGAACACGGGCGCCAGCCGTTGCTCGCGTCTACTCGTGGACGGCCGACTGCGAACACCATCCGGACGTGGTGTTACATGGCTACGCTCCCGTGCGTCCGTGGTTCGTGCCCTCACGGGAAGGAAATTGCAAACTGCGAGTGGACGGACCGGGACCGCGCGAGCAAGTGCCCGTCGAGTCGGTCGCCCCACCCCGTGCGGACGGGTTCGATTACGTACCAGCTGGACGCTGGCGTCCCGCGAGAAGTCGTCTCGGCCCGGTGCGACACGGACCAGATTGAAGAGTTCTACGACAAGCCCGGCGAGCAGGAGCGGTGGCGTCGCTACCGTCGACAGATGGAGCGCCAGCGCCGCCAGCACGTCGATTCTCTCGACCCATTCACCAATGATTCAGCGTAACTCAGAATCCGACAGTACAGCCGTCGAAACGCGCGCGAGCACCAGAGGATGCTATTCGGGCGGTCCCACT
>NZ_JAANTH010000003.1 GCF_011734195.1 Halobacterium sp. R2-5 | reverse complement strand
AGGGCGTCAGCGAACTCTCCGACGGCGACACTATCGACGCCGAAATCGAGGACGTCGGCCGCATGCTCGTCGACGTCACCGAACGCGACCTCCGCTTCGACGACGTCCACGTCACCAAGGGCGGCCAAGAATAGTCGTCTCACGAGCGAAACCGCCAGCTGACTGACTGATTCGTGCGCGCCCAATTCGCTTCCACGAACAGGGATGCTGAGAAGCAGCCGTTCGCGGAAGCGTAGTTCGACGGCCTATACTGGGGGGAGGTCGGGGAGCACACAAACCGGACAGCCTGGAAAAGTACTTCTGAACCGCTATGCGGAGCGCCTCTCGATTGGCCATGTCAGATGTACCACGACATCTTGTCGAGATAGGTTGCTGAAAGCGGTCGACAGCGACCGTACCCGCGACAGATACCCGGTCTTCGACGTTTCCCTGACTCAGATTAAGCCGATAGCGGCCGCACCGTGCGTTAAGACCGCGGCGATCGGTACGAGCAGAGCAGTTCGCATCACCAGCAGAACGAACAGGTCCCGGAACCGCATGGGGATGTCGTCGAACATGTCGACCATCATCGGTGCCGGAGCAGAGAAGAAGATAGCTTGCGCGCCAGTGACGATGACAACGAACACCTGCGTAGTGAGGCTTGCTTCGACGACGAACGTGGCTCCAATGAAGAACTCCGCGCCACCGAGGATGATCCCGACTGTCGCAGTTTGCGGATCAGGGATCCCGAGAAAGTCCATGATAGGGATGAATGGTGTGGCGATGTACTCGAAGACCGGCGTGTAATGTTCGACGAGGAGGACGATCATTGACATCGTGAGCACGGAACCGACGACCATCCCAGCTAGTTTGAGTCCGTCGACGAGCCCGACGATCGACGTGCGGAGGATCGAATCGCCTTCTCTCGCGGTCTTCACCCCTTCGCTGAAAGCGAAGTGGAGATATTCGCTGACAGTCCCGGTGAACTCTGGTTCCGGGTCCGGTTCCGCGATGTATTCCTCGGGAACTCTCGAAAGCGGTGGGACACGAACGAGGATTGCCGCGACGATGAGTGTTGCGACGAGGTACAGCGCGATGATGACGGGGAAGATGTGGAGAATATCGAGAAGTGCGGCGACAGCGCCGACGGTGCCGACGTTGGCTGTTGCAAAGCACGTACAGATGACGAAGACATCGCGCTTGTTGTACCCGCCACGGTCGAAGACGTTGCGAGTGAGATAGTAGCCGATACTGAACGATCCGAGCCACGATGCGGCGCTGTCGAGTGCCGAGCGGCCGGGCAGGTCGAATACGGGACGCATGATCGGTTGGGCGAGTGTCCCGATGAACTGGAGGCCCCCGAGCTCCGCAAGGAGATTGACGAAGATAGAGCCGATCGGAATGACGAGTGCAACTGTGATCACGAGTGCGCCCCATGCCGTATTGACGATGGGGTCGACGAGCATCCACGCTGGGCCCGCGTTGAGAAGGATCGATACGGCGAAGCCGATCGCGATGACTCTGAATGCCCAGAAGACTACGGAAGTCCGCCAGTAGTCGAGTTGGAGCAACTCCTCCGTTTGCTCGCTGACGGTGATGATGTTGCGGTAGTGTAGTTCGGAGATCGTAGTGAGAATCCCGCCAGCGGCAATCAGTCCAAGTGAAAACACGTCCACTGCCGTCATCGATGCGTTCTGGATGAGCGTCATGATGACGTCGAGTGGGATTGTCGTCTGTCCTTGCCATTGGATGGGGATGAGAAAGACGAATGCGCCGGTGGCGAACGCGATGACGAATTTGAGTGTTGAACGAACCGACGTGTCGGTGAGATTCACGTCTTCGATCGATTTTTCGTCAGGCTGTACTCCCTCGCCGGAGATATGGCTGTCATTCTGCCAGCGTTGGCTACCCGCCATAGTACGACACCTGCTGCCATACCTCATAAAGATACCGAACATATGTGGCTAGCACTACTAATACCCCATCTCGACCCCTGTAGGAGAGTACCAGCAGCAGTAGAACACAATCCCCCACGCACGGCACACTACGGGGCTGTGAAATGGGTTATCCAAGAAATGGCGACGAACCCGTGTGCGCCAAGAAACCCGGGCAGTACGCTACCCTAGCTAATTACTCGAGTGAGCTGAGCAATACCGTTCGCTCGGACTCGAGGATCACGTCCTGAGTGACACTCCCGAAAAGCACCTTACCCGCCGGAGAGCGCTTGCGACCAGCGAGACTAATCACGTCGGCTTCGATGTCCTCGGCCTTCTCAAGGATGTGCCGTGACGCGTCCCCATTTGATTGCTGAACGTCCACGCTGTATCCCGCCTCTTCGAGGTTTTCCGCGGCATAGGTGACCGATTTGAGCTTCTCGGCGTCAGCCTGCTCGTCTTTCCCTCGGAACACGTGGTACACGACGACGCGAATCTGGTCTTGCTCGAACGGCAGGTCAGTTACCGATTCGACTTGTCTGCGCGCCCGTTCCACATCCGTGTCGATACAGAACAGTATCGTTTTCATGGTTGTCGTCCCCCGAAGCAGCCACGAGTTGGCCAGTCGAGGTACCGTACTAACACCCGTGCCAGCCCAGCATTATATCATTTTGGCTGCTGTCGACGTACGCAGCGGCGAAATACACACGACGAACGGTCTACGCGTAGATCAGCGTTCTCTGGACCAGTAAACTAGAACGGAGGAACGCCCAACAGGGGCCTGATGGGAAGCGGTTAGATGCCGACGTACACGTCTCCGCCAGCCACTTCGACGTCGAATGTCCCGATGTGCTTTCCGGATGCCTCGTGTTCGCCGGTCTCGAGGTCCCACTCCCAGAGATGCCATGGGCAGCTTACGGTACAGGCGTCTTCGTTAACGCCGCCGCGCGTGTCCGTCCACGTGTCGTCGGCGTTAATTTTCTGTTCGCCGGCCTTGTCGAGCGGGGCACACTGATGGGCGCACACGTTACTAATCGCGTAGAACTCACCGCTGACGTTGAACACGGCGACTTCGATTCCGTTAACGTCGACGGCGATGCCGTCGCCTTGATCGATTTCGTCGGTTTCTGCGACTTTGGTGAAGCGGTCGTCGAGTGATGATTCCGTACTCATTGTTACGAGAACCGGAGGATCTCTTCAGCGTTCTTGTGGAGGATCGACTCCCGGGTGTTATCGTCGAATGCACGCGACGTGTAGAACCATGTCGGCGGGTCGAGCGTCTGATGAGGCCAATCACTGGAATAGATGAACATGTCTTCCGCAAGGCTGAGATTCAACATATCCTCCGCGTCACCCGCATTCCGCGGCAACGCGAACGGCTGTGTGCAGAGATAGAAGTTGTCCCGGAGATACTCACTGGGCGTTCTGTCGAGATACTGTTCGCCAGAGGTGTGCTTTCGGGGTGTGATTTTGATGTCCTCTGGGTGCATTTCGTAGAATTCGTCCATGCGATAGCGGACGAACGGCACCCACCAGTGCCCGGCTTCCTGGAGGACGACGTTTAGATCAGGGAATCGGTCGAAGACACCGCGCATAATCATGTTAACCACGTTGACCATCCCGTGTATCGGCCAGTCGAAACCCAGGACTTCGGTCCAGGTCAGCATTTCGTCCCCGACATAGGACTGCTGTGGCCAGTACGCGAGTGACCCGTGAAGCAATAGCGGAAGGTCGTTTTCGACCAATGCTTCGAAGACGGGATCGAACTGCTCGCTCCCCCACGGGACCTTCGGGTCGAACCAGGAGTACGCTGCGACGATATTGTCCTCGCTGCCGACCCGTTCGATCTCCTCGACAGTGTATTCGGGGTCCCACTTCGGGATCATCATTGACGTCGCCACTCCTTCGTCGGCGAAATGGTCCAGCATGTAATCGTTCGCCGCCTGCACGACGCCGTTTTTCAAGACGGGATTGTGCTGGAGGTTCAGGTTGTTAATCCCGGCGTTGACGACGGGCTCGTCGATTGCAAATTTCTCGCAGGCTTCACGGACGTCGTCGGCGTATTTGGCTCGGCCTTGCGTGAACAGTCCTTCCGTCCCTTCTTTGATCGCGAAGGCGGCGTCCCACTTGCCTTTGACCGGGGTGGCACCGTACTCGGTCGAGAGCTTGTCTCGAACGACGCCGTCGTCGACGTACGACAACAACTCTTCTTCCATCGGGTTAACGTGGAAGTCGAGGTCGATGATGTGGTCCTCGAATGCTTGCTCGGGGACCTCACGGTCCGGGTCTAACTGGTCGGTAGACGTTCCCATACACCAGCGATTGTGGAAGACGATTCATATAGTTTACTGTCGTTCGGTATCGAACCTCGCTGAACGCAGTCCGGAAGGTCGCGAAGACGCCGTCGAATAGAGACTTGCACCTCTCCCAAGGCTTATCGCGATAAGAAGAGAATCTCTAGCTGCGCTATGACAGACAACTTCCGGGTCGGGATGATCGTCCCGAGTTCGAACGTGACGATGGAAACAGAGATTCCAGCGATGTTAGAGACTCGCCCTGATCTCTACGAGGAACGCTTTACCTTCCATTCTAGCCGGATGCGGATGCAGAGTGTTACTGCAGAGGAGTTAGAGCGAATGGACGAACAATCGGAGGAATGTGCAACGCTCCTCTCGGACGCTCGTTGCGACGTGATCGCGTACGCGTGTCTGATTGGGATTATGGCACAGGGGCCAGGGTACCACGAAGAGAGCGAGGCGAAACTCCACCAGCGAACCGTCGAAAATGGCGGGGGCGCACCGGTTGTAACCAGCGCCGGTGCGCTTGTGCGGTCGCTTGACCGGTTGGCGGCCGAGAAGGTAGTGCTGATCGCCCCGTACATGGAGGAGCTCGTGAAGACGATGATCGAGTACTTCGAGGATACCGGTGTCGACGTCATCGATTATGAGGCACTGGAATGCCCGGACAACCTCGAGGTAGCGCAACTCGACCAGCGAAATCTGCTCTCGATTGCGGAAGACCTGGACACCGAGGACGCCGATGCACTCGTTCTCTCTTCCTGTGTCCAGATGCCATCACTAGCGTCGATTCAGGCCGCGGAGGACAAATTCGGTCTACCTGTGTTCTCTGCGGCCACTGCAACGACGTACGAGATACTGGATCACCTCGACCTTAGTACACAGGTTCCCGGCGCAGGCCGGGTTCTTGGTGGAAACAGCTTCGAGTGAGTTTCCGCTCGTACTAACTGCTATCTGTTGAAATCAGCGTAGAAACGGTCGGTTGGTAGCCGTAGCCACCCCTTGTGACGGTTCGATATTTCCAAACACTCCGGTCAATATAACTCAGGGGCCGCTATACAGACGTGAGAGCGAGTATTTCCGCTGACAGTGCACTTCGGCATTGTCGAAACGAACAGTCCGAGTTGATTTCGTAGTCCACATTACAGTTGTATTATCGTAATCCCCACTGGCTACAAGGCGCCAAATTTTATACTGCGACTGAGAGAGTGACTAACATGGAAAACACAGAAAAACAGAGTCGGCGGATCAAAACCGCGGAGCGAGTCTTTGGGCTCGTCGAGCTAATTCAAGACCTCGATGGAGCCACATTCACCGAGCTCTCGGATCACGTTGAGGTGTCAGACAGCACGCTGTACAATTATCTCGAAACGCTCTCGCACATCGGGTATCTATCGCAAGACGAAGGCGAGTACGAGCTGTCGCTCCAGTTTCTAGATCGTGGCGTGCACGCCCAGAATCGGTTTCCAGTATTATCGAAGTCGAGACCGAACCTCAAACAGCTAGCCGACGAAACGGACTCGGCAGTGTGGCTGCTCGTCGAAGAACACGGCAAAGCAGTGTACTTAGCACAAGAACTGGGAGAACGGTCGATCGAAACGCACGAGCGTCTCGGGAAGCACGAATATATGCACTGTCTGGCGTCCGGAAAAGCCATGCTGGCGTTCTCCCCAGAGGAGCACGTTCAATGGGTTGTAGACGAGCACGGGCTCCCGCAGAAGACCTCCGAGTCGATTTCGACAATAGAGGAGCTCGAAACGGAACTGGAAACGATTCGAGAACAGGGGTACGCGATCAATGAGCACGAGACCGCTCACGGCGTTTCTGCTATCGCTGCGCCGATTGTCGTCGACGGCGAAGCCCGTGGCGCCATTGCAATCGCGGAACCGACAGCACGAATCGAACAGAACTCGTACCGTCAGGAGCTCATCGACCTAGTCACGACAGCAACGAACGAAATCGAGCTCAAACTCGCCTACGAATAGAAATCCAGTTTTGGAGGGACTAGGAGATCCCGTTACCAGGGTTACTAGTTTGGACCTCGTTCAGACGCTACGATTTAGTTCATCGGGGTAACTGACCTCTGAATCGATCCGCGTAGGTGACCGCTCGTCTCTTCACGCTTCCCAGACCGCCTCATAGTACAGTCCAATCATTTGATTGGTCGACGAGTAAGGGCACCTCCGAGCGATCGTGTTTCTCGTAGGGTCCAGCTAAAACGAGACCGCCGATTAGTGCCGCACCAATCAGACAACGAGCTATAAAGCGTTGATTCATCTCGGGATGTTGTAGTTCACAGACAAAACCCACTTGGGACCGATTTTGCAACAGTTTTGTCAGCCGTGACCTGGTTCGGCTTCATATCGGTTAGACGTGCCTGTTGCCGACGGTTTAATGTAATCCGTTCCCAGTCAAATCAGTCACCGAATGCCCCACAAACCATTGTTGTGTATATTATAAATCCATTTCCGGCGTGGGTCTGAGCCGCCCTACGGATAGCTCATATTCTCGTCCTCAGACGGCCCCTCCGGGGACATACGAGCACGGTTCACGCAGTGAATAGTCGGCTGGGATTACACCGATATATTTGTAATGCCGCAGTGAGTAGCTGCGGGCATGAGTGAGTCTTCGTCACGGCCGAACAGCAAGGTCGCACGCGTCATCGAGAAGTACGAACTCGGCGGCATGGGCGAACAACTCGAAGTCGCCTGGACCGGCGAACACGGCGAGCGAACGAGCCTGCGAAACCTCGCCGACGAGTTCAACCGCGCGGTACTGGACGCGGCCATCCGGCGCTCTGACGGCTCCATCTCCGAAACCGACCTCCAGAACGTTTACCAGGTCCTCACCGACGACGACGTCTCTAGCGCCGACCGAATGCGCAAGCAACGCGAACTCGAATCGATGGGTGTCGACGTCGACGGCGTCCAGTCCGACTTCGTCACCCACCAGGCAGTCCACACGTACCTCACGGAGTACCGCGAGGCGGAGCTCCCCGACCAGTCTGGTGATCCCGACAAGAAAGCCGAGACGATCGAGCGCCTTCAGGGCCGAACCTCGGCCGTCACCGATTCGACCATCGAGGGCCTGGTGTCCAGTGGCGAGCTCAGCAAGCACGACTACGACGTTATCGTCGACGTGCGTGTGATTTGTGGCGACTGCGGCACCGACTACGCCGCCGGCGAACTGCTCCGACAGGGCGGCTGCAACTGTGACGAGGCGTGAGGCGGCTGATACGACAGGTGTGATAACTCTTAAGACGTTCCCCTTCTTGGACACAGGTAATGGCATCTCAGCAGTCTACCGAACGAGACGTACGCGTCCACGCCCGCAACATCGGTGGCATCGACGAAGCCGAGGTGACGCTACCGCCAGGCGTGACCGTGTTGACCGGTCGGAACGCAACCAACCGGACATCGTTCCTGCAGGCGATTATGGCCGGTCTTGGTAGCAAGCGCGCTTCGCTGAAAGGCGACGCTGACGAAGGCGAAGTCGAGCTACAGGTCGGCGACGAAACGTACACGCGAACACTCACGAAAAGCGGTGACACCGTCGTCTACGGTGGCGACCCCTACCTCGACGACTCAACTGTCGCCGACCAGTTCGCGTTCCTCCTCGAGAATACGGAAGTCCGCCGCGCCGTCGCCCGCGGCGACGACCTCCGTGAGATCATCATGGACCCCGTCGACACCGAGGAAATCGAATCCCAGATTCGAAACCTCGAGAACGAAAAGCGTGACCTAGACGACCAGATTCAAGAACTCGAACGAATCGAGGGGGAACTCCCCGAACTCGAAGCCGAAAAACAGGGGATCGAAGACGAGCTCGAAGAAGCGCGCGGGGAACTCGCGGATGTCGAAGCCGAAATCGAGGAAAAAGATGTGAGCCTCGAACAGAGCCGTTCCCAGAAGGAGGCCATCGAGGAGGCCTTCGAAGCGCTGCGGGACGCCCAGTCTGACCTCGAGGACCTCGAGTTCGACCTCGAAACCGAACAGCAGACTCTCGACGACCTCCGCGGCGAACGCGACCAGCTCGAAGCTGAACTCGAAGAGGCAGAGGGTCACGACGAGAACCCCGAGCACCTCGCCGGTCGCATCGACGAGCTCCGCGAGCGCAAGCGCGCACTCGACGACACGATTAGCCAACTCGGCAGCGTCATCAGCTTCAACGAGGAGATGCTCGACGGCGAAGGCCTCGACCTCGACGAGTTCGGCGAGGACACCGACGCCGACCCGACCCAGCAGCTCCTCGACGAGGCCGATGACGTCGTCTGCTGGACGTGTGGGTCGGAGGTCGAGCGCGACCGCATCGAGGGGACGGTCGACCAACTCCGTGACCTCCGCGCGGAGAAACTCGACGAACGTAGCGACCTGGAGGCACAGATCGACGAACTCTCGTCGACTCGCTCGGAGATTCAGCGACAGCAGCGCGAGCGCGAGCGCACCGAGCGCCGCCTCTCGGAGGTCGAGACCGAAATCGAGGCCACCGAGCAGCGCATCGACTCCCTGGAGGACTCTCTCGAAGAGCAGCGCGAGGAGGTCGAGCGCCTCGAGGCCGAGACCGAAGACGTTGGCACGGGCGGCGACTACGACGAAGTGCTGGAGCTCCACCGCAAGTCCAACGAAATCGAGATTCGCATCGAACGTCTGGAGAGCGACCTCGCGGACGTCGAAGCCGACATCGCGGACCACGAGGAGACGCTGGGCGAGCGCGACGAACTGGCGGCCCGCCGCGAGGAGGTCAACGAGGAGCTCACGGATCTCCGGACGAAAGTCGACCGTATCGAGGAAGAAGCCGTCGAAGAGTTCAACGACCACATGGAGTCAGTCCTCGCTGTGCTCGAGTACGACAACATCGAGCGCATTTGGGTGGAGCGTCGCGAGCAGGAGGTCCGCGAGGGGCGCCGTAAGGTCGAGAAGACCACCTTCGACCTCCACATCATCCGTGCGACCGATGACGGCACGTCCTATCGAGACACGATTGACCACCTTTCGGAGAGCGAGCGCGAGGTAACCGGACTCGTGTTCGCGCTCGCGGGCTACCTCGTCCACGAGGTGTACGAGGACGTTCCGTTCATGGTGTTGGACTCGCTGGAAGCCATCGACTCCGACCGCATCGCGCGCGTCGTGGAGTACTTTAGTGACTACGCCGACCACCTCACCGTCGCGTTGCTCCCGGAGGACGCCCAAGCCCTCGACGAGGAGTACACGTACGTCGAGAAAATCGACTAAGGAGAACCGTCACTCCCCGACCCGATCCGGTCTACTGTAGTTGATTATCGCGTACCACGCACTACGACAACCAGCAGAGTGTGGTGAGCAAGCCACCGGCATTACACCTGTACCCCTGTAATCCCAGCTAGGAGAACGATAAGTTCAGCTCGAATTCCTTGACGGTCCCTTTCAGATATTCCGGGAGGCCTTGCTCGAACCACTCGCCTTGCATCCGGTGTGTCGGACCAGCAACGAGGATACCGCCTGCAACTTGGTCTGACCGGTCGTGAACTGGGACACCGACTGCCCAAAGCCCCTCTGTATGGTCACCGCGTGCATACGCGTATCCGCGCTCGCGGATGGTTGCTAACTCCTCCTGGAAAACGTCTCTATCTGTGACTGTTTCGGATGTTTTGGCTGGGAGCCCGTGCTCGTCGATGATTTCTTCGACACGTTGTTCCGGGAGTGATCCAAGGATTGCTTTGCCGGCCGCGGATTGGTGGAGGTGGACGTGTCGGCCGATTCGGACATCGTTTTGCACGCCCTTGTTCCCCATCTCAGTATGCAGGTAGACCCCGAGCCCGTCCTCCTCGACGAGAAATCCGACGAACTCTCCCGTCTCTTCTGCAATATTTTTGAGGGTGGGTTTGATGTCCCCAAACACGGTGTGCTGCTCCCTGGCGTAGCCACCTAAGTCGAGAAACCGAAGGCCGAGATCGTAGGTCCCGTTCTGCTTCGTGACTAACCGGTGGTCGTGGAGTGTCGTGAGGTGTCTGTAGGCTGTACTTTTCGATACACCAACGATGTCTGCTATCTCGGAAGCTGTTGCACCGCCGTTGTCCTGAATTGCTTCCAGAATCGAAACGAGGGTGTCGTCGGCCTGCACTCGTTTGGTCTGATCGTCGTTCATACTCCCACGATGTGTGGTGGGTTCCATAGTGGTTTCCCCTCTCAGCTCGCGATTTCGACAAAAATCTCGTTATACGGGAAAATTTCCCGTCCTTTATGAGGAGGTTCCGACTGCTTCTGAGTGAGTTCCCGCTATGAGGAACCCAACTGTAACCCAGTCTTAGCTTGATAGTCGTTCTCATAATCGGGCCTAACACGAACAGGTTCGAAGTAATTCACCGAGACGCGGTTCGTTTGGGCGAACATATTCTGCATAAAACGTATCCATGGGGTAAGTCCCCATTCCTCATCAATATTCATCCACCCCCTCATGCACGGCTCTAATCGAAAGGCACAGACCAAATTAACTCAGACAGGACACCGATGATTTATGGGAGACGTCTGCTATTGTGGTATTGAAGCCCATGAGTGACGATCTCTCACCCGCATCCCTAGAGGGCTACGTCCCCTTCCCACAGGAACGAATCGACCGCTACCGCGACGCAGGTTACTGGCGCGACCTGACATTCCACGAGGTCCTCGACCAGCGCGCACGCGAAACACCAGATAAGGTCGCAGTCACCGGCCCCAACCGGGAGTTAACCTACGCAGAGCTCGCAAAACGCTCCCGAAATCTAGCAACCGCGCTCGACGAAAACGGCATCACCGCCGGCGAACGAATCGTCTTCCAATTGCCGAACTCAGTCGAGTTCCTCGAAGCGTTCTTCGGCTGCTCCCGAGTCGGTGCAATTCCCGTACAGGCGCTCCCTCGCCATCGAGAAGCCGAAGTCCGGCATCTCCTAGACCACTTCGACGCAACAGTCTACCTGACCGCTGGCGATCGATACGACATGGGATTCGACTTCGTATCGCTCGTCGACGATCTCCAGTCAGAGTACCCCCACCTCGAGACAGTTATCGGTGTGGCTGATGACAGAGACTCACTCCCGGACGGGTGGGAAGACTTTGACTCGTTGTGTGAAACCACACCGGACGACGAGCGACTCGACTCCCTGGAGGTCCCACCGACCGAACCCGGAGTGATGCTGCTTTCCGGTGGGACCACTGGAATGCCGAAGGGAATCCCGCGAACGCACAATGATTATCTCTATCAGTGGGAGCACATGGCTGACGTTGCCGGTGTTGACAGCGACTGGATCGCTTTCCCGAGTGTTCCAATCGGTCACAACGCCTCACTGAACTGTATCGTCGGCGCCGCTATTTGGGAGGGTGCGACTGTCGCAGTCGAGCCAACACTCAAACCCGAATCCCTGATGGAGCTCATCGAACGGGAAGGCGGGATGTACTCGCTGTTCATCCCCACCCAACTTATCGACATCCTCGAACACCCCGATCTAGACGAATACGACCTCTCCAGCCTCGAGGTCATCATCAGCGGCGGCCAGAAAGTCCCACCCCACGTTGTTCGCGATAGCGTAGACGCATGGGACGTCGGATTCTGCAACATCTTCGGCATGGCGGAAGGCCCACTCATCTGTACCCGCCCTCAAGACGACGTAGACGTCCAAGCTGAGACAGTCGGCCGTCCGATCTCCGGTGGCGCAGATGTCCATATCGTCGATTTCGACCGCGACGAGGCCGTCCCACAGGGGGAGACGGGCGAACTCTCCGTTCGGGGCCCGGGCTACTTCACCGGGTACTTCCGGAACGCCGAGGAGAACACTGAGAACTTCGACGACGACGGCTGGTTCTACACCGAAGACGTGCTCTCCCATCGAGAAGACGGAAACTACACCGTTTTCGGGCGAATCAAGAATACGATTATCCGTGGCGGGGAGAACATCTACGCACCAGGCGTGGAGGACGTCGTAGCTGAGCACCCTGACGTCGCGAACGTGGCAATTGTAGCGATGCCGGACGAACGCCTCGGCGAACGACCCTGTGCATTCGTCGAACTCACCGAATCCGCAACAAACCTCACCCTAGACGAGCTCTCCGAGTTCCTCGCGGAAAAGGGGGTTGCCGTCTTCAAACGCCCGGAACGCCTGGAAGTGATGACGGAGCTCCCGCGTACTGAAGTCGGGAAGATAGACATGAAACAACTGGAGGATTTGGCCGCAGAGAACGCGAACTAACGCGACTTATTCCGTTTCCAGGGCCGGGCCGTAGTACGTACAGAGGTCCGCTCGTCCAGTTGCAACAAGTGTGTCCACCTCGTCGCGAGTCGTGGCGTGAATCGTCGCGATCGTTGGTACGTCGAGTTCGTTCCGCAGGTGGTCACTGTAGTTTGCCAGGCCCTCGATCTGGTCCGGGTTCTCGTCGGCAACGACCCCACCTGCAACGGGCGCGAGGACATCAACACCGGCGTCAACTAGTTCTTCACCGACGTCGATCGCGTCGCTCAGCGTGAGACCGTCGTCTGTCCAATCATCTGCCTGAATTGCGACACCGAGTGTTCGATCTACCGGCCAGACCTCACGGACTGCTTCGACGACACGCAACGGGAACCGCAAGCGGTCCGTAAGCGTTCCTCCGAACTGGTCCTCCCGGGCGTTCGTCACCGAGGACAGATACGACCCGAGCAGGTAGCCGTTCCCGAGGTGAAGCTGGAGGTGATCAAATCCTGCAGTCGCCGCCCGCTCAGTCGCAGCTACGAAATCGTCGCGAACCCGCTCACGACGTTCCGCGTCCATCGACTCCGGAGCGAACGCCGCCGGCCGCGTCGGATACTGATCGGTCAACCGTGGTGCCCAGGCTTCGTTTCGTGACGTCGGCCGGTCCAAGGCGAACGCGCGTGGCTGTCCAGCGCCACGACTGCCCGCGTGCACGAGTTGGACCCCGACGGGCGTATCACTCTCCGAGACGATCTGTTCCCAAGTAGTACGGTGTTCCTCCGTGTAGAGGCCCGGGCTTCCCGCGGTTGGCCGGCCATCTTGAGAGACTGCGAGTGGCTCAGTGAGCGTGAGCCCATCGTGGGAGGAAGTGAGTTCACGGTACGCTGCCGTCTCGTGACTCGGAAGCTGGCCATCCGACGCAGACACAGTTGGTTCGTTCGCGCGAACCGTCCGCTGGTCGAGCTCAAGCCCGTCGAGGCTCAGTGGCTGCATACTCGGAGACGAGTGGTCTGCTTGTCCTGCTGTTTCAGCCTGGAACCACTCTTCGAACTCCGCGACTAGTTCCGGGTCGCGGCGCCGCATACTGTCGTAGGAGAGTCGCCCGGAGCGCGTCAGGTGATGGAGCGCGAACTGGACGCCCTCGAACCCATAGAATCGGCGGATGTGTTCGAAGTGCAGCCGGCTCCGTTCCGCGGCTCGCTGCAGCGATTCCGAGCTCGGCCGGCGGTTCGACTCGTACGTAGCGAGTGTTTCCTCGAGGTCCCCATCGTAGTTTTCGAAGGCGTTCGCGAGACTGATGGCGTCTTCGAGCGCCATCGTCGTCCCTGACCCGACGGAGTAGTGGGCAGTGTGGGCAGCGTCTCCGAGGAGGACGAGGTTGTCGTGGTGCCAGCGGTCGTTTTTGACCGTTGTGAACGTTCGCCACTTGTCCGTCTGTGAAAGCAATTCGTGGCCGTCGAGGTGCTCGGCGAACACGTCCTCCAGGTAGGCGAGGTATTCGGATTCGGACCGCTCGTCTAAACGCGCGTTCGCCCACGTTTCTGCGTCGCAGTCGACGATGAAGGTGCTGGTCGGCCCGGGGTACGTGTGCGCGCACCAGATTCCGTCTTCGTTCTCGACGAAGATGTGGCTGAGTGCGTCGAAGTCAGCGTTTGTACCGAACCAAGAGAACCGCGTCGACCCTGTAATGGTTTCCGCGCCTAGTTCGTCTGCGTACTCGCGCCGAGTGTTACTATGGATTCCGTCGGCGGCGATGACGAAGTCCGCCTCGTCTGCCACCTCGCGTGGGTTCTCGATCGGGTGATCGAACACGAGGTCGACGCCCAGTTCTTCACACCGCTCCTGAAGGAGGTCCAGAAGGTCAGTTCGCTGGAGACTCATGAATCCATGACCCTCCGATCGGTAGCGCTCGCCTTGATAGTAGAGGTCGAATGGGTCCCAGCGGGTCGCAGTCTCCTGAATCGTCTCATGGGAGGGGCCGTCGGTTTCCTCGAGTTTGGAGAGCGTCCGGTTCGGAAGGACAATCCCCCACCCGTAGGTGACTCCGCGCGGGTTCCGCTCGTAAACTGTGATGTTCCAGTCGGGGTTCGCTTCTTTCAGGAGGAGGCTGGCGTAGAGACCGCCAGGACCGCCGCCGATTGTCGTGACGTCCGTCATTCAGCCACCTCGTGGCGTGAGGGTGTGTTGTACTGGTAGCTACAGGCTGCTAGCACGATCTCTGCCATCACACCCCAAACTTATCCGCACTCCTAATAACGGTTACCCTCACTGCGACGCCATACGAACACTCACTGCTGCAGTCGTAGGGCACAGGGCTCGGGTATACCTGTCAACCCGAATGTGTACGGAACATTTATGATGGGAGACGCTAATCTGGCAGGTGGACATGTTCCGTGGTAGCATATGGTACCCGAACTCACTCCGGGGTATCACGTTCCTCGGGGTAATCGTACTCATGATCGTACTGCATCAAAGCCAATTCCTTGGCCTGATGGACTCCGCAACACTTGTCTTCGGCTGGCTCCCGGCGCAAATCGCGTACGATGCATTATTCAACGTCGTCGGGATCGCGATCCTCTACGTGCTGTACCGCGCGGCCCCAGAACCACCTGAAAGCTACGACGCCAACAAGGAGGGATAACGTATGGTATCAACGGCGAACCTCATCATCCTCGGAATCACGGGACTTTACCTCCTGATCGTCCTCGGTATCGGACAGTTCGCGTCACGAGTGACCGGGTCGGACCGGGAGGACTTCCTCATGGCGGATCGGTCGTTCAACACCATTGTTCTGCTCGCTGCTCTCTTCGCGACAAACATGACGGCAGTCGTCATGATCGGAGCGCCAGGACTCGCATACGGCGCCGGTGCTGGAGCGTACGGGTTCTTCGTGTCCCTGTTCGCGTTCCTCTTCCCGGTGTTTATCATGACGATCGGTTACCGGATCTGGCTCGTCGGGAAACGGTTCGAGCATATCACTCCCGCCCAAATTCTAAATCACCGCTGGAACGCGAAATACCTCGGGCTCGTCGTTCTGGCGCTATTCACTGTCTGGACGATCCCGTACGTCCTCGTCGGCGTTCAGGGGGCAGGCATCACGCTTGAAGCGATCACCAACGGCCTCGTCCCCTACTGGGCAGGCGCGCTAGTCACATTAGCCGTCGTCGCATTCTACGTGTACCAGGGGGGAATGCGTGGAACAGGCTGGACGAACACCTTCCAGGGTGCCGTCTTCATCCTGTTCTTACTCGCAATCTTCATTTGGATTCCCCTCAGACTCGGCGGGTTCGATGAAGCAACACAGGCCGTCGCTGAGATCAACAATAGCGTATTCCTGAGCCGGTCGGGAATCCCGCCCTTCGGGCCGAAAACGTGGTTCTCACAGGGACTCATCGTCGCCTTCGGTGCGTTCGTGTACCCCCACCTCTTCATCCGGTACATGACCGCAAACTCCGTCAAAACCCTGAAGAACACGTCAGTACTCTACCCGGTCGCCGTCCTTCTCGTCTGGACTCCAGCCGTTCTCATCGGCTTCTGGGGCATCGCACAGTTCCCCGACCTGGCTAACCCTGACTTCATCCTTCCCACAATGGTCGGCGAGCTGCTCCCGGTGTGGGCAATTGGCTTCGCGCTGGCCGGCATCCTCGCTGCACTGATGTCCAGTCTCGACGGTCAAGTACTCACACTCAGCACAATGTTCTCTGAAGACGTCGTGCGCGAGTTCTTCGATACGTCCGAACAGAGAGAAGTCTGGTTCACACGACTCTTCCTCATCCTCATCTTCGTCGCAGCGTACGTCGGCGCACTCCTGACGAAAGACTCCATCATCGACACGGCGACGTTCGCCTTCTCCGGGTACGCGTTGATGTTCTTCCCGATCGTCACCGCGTTCTACTGGCAGCGGTCCACCAAGTACACCGCATACGCGGGACTGATTTGGGGGTTCGTCGGTATCTGGGCGTTCGAACTGGGATACCTCCCTGGTAGCCTCACATTCGGCTTCCTCGCGTTCATCCCAGTGCTTGTCAGCCAGCTCGCCGTGATGGTCCTGGCTACGTACGCATCCTCTGTACCGGACGATGCCCCCGTCGAAGAGTACGAAGACTTATTCTCAGAGGTCTGGTAACTAATAATCTACTCGGCCCGTACTGTCTAGTTATACACCTTTTCAACCGGTGTCTTTCCATCGAGGGCTTGGTGCGGTCTGTGTCGGCTACAGTAATGCATAAATGGTGCAATTCTCACGTGTGCACTCACCCGACTTTCCACCCACGAGGTATGGAGAGTCCGATACGCATTTGAGGGCGTAAAACTACCTTTAGTGAGGTTTCAGTCGGTGTCGATGGCCCAACCACTCAAGCCTGAGCGAGTAAGAGCAGTCAGATAGAATAACTTCTAAACTAGAAACTCATACCCCGAGAGACTGTGTTTTTCAGACCTCTTCTACGGAAACACAGCTACCAGTTCGTCGTCATTCACTCAGAACAACTCAACATCGAGAATTAGCTTCGTGCCGGTGTCTATTGCAGTTTATAAACAATATCACCCGCTGTCAATCTTGACAGCAGTCTCGTCTACGGCGACCCTTGACGGCGGCTCCGTCGGCGGCATCTACATCGGCGCTGAACCAAGTCAGTTCTTCGATAGCTTCGGGACCAAGATTACCACCGCGGTCGCCGGCCGAACCAGTTTCCCGACGCCGACGAGGAGTTCGTCGAGGGAATGAAGCAGCCATGGAACTCAGAGGGGGAAACCGTCTCGCTGAGTCGGAACGCTATCGCGACGAACACAAACCACACGGTGGAGATCGATCCCTCGGACATCACCGCCGAGACGCTCCTGCTGTGGGGTGCCGACGACGGGTTCCAGCCAATCGAGTACGCCGAACGCCTGCGGGAAGACATCGACGACGCGACACTGGTCGGCCTCGACTTCGCCTCCGCGACCCGCTCGGTGTTGAACGCCTGGAGGTCCGAATTACTCCCACCGCCGCGGCCGACGATGATTCAGGAGAGTACGGTTACGCCTCCAGAGAGTCACAGCAGTCGTTGTGGTCAATCGAGAATCCTGGTTCCGAGCATTGTCACGGGCCAGACGTCTCAAATCGCCGTCGGAATTCACGCTCTATCTGTCCGAGGAGAAGGGGCAGGAGACTCATCCCGAACACGAGCAGCCACCCCTCGAACCCAATCGGGGTTGTGCTCAGCGCCAGGGAGATGCCGGGCAAGTAGACTGCGCCGAAGAGGATCACTGATGATAGGCCCAGTGCCCCCCACACGTACAGGTTCTCCGAGACTTCATTTCGGACGAGATCGGACGTGATATCCCGGACGTTAAACACGTGCCAGAGCTGGGCGAAGGCCAGCGTGAGAAACGAGATTGTGACGGCCTCATCGGTGGCCATACCGCCGGCGTACATCCCACCGCCGATTACGAATGCACCGATGACCGCGGCTGAAATCAGCACCCCGAACAGCCCCAGTTCGGTCCAGTTGGTTCGCGTCATAATCGGTTCCTCGGGGTCCCGAGGTGGGCGGTCCATGATGTCACTGCTGCCACCGCAGGCACCGAGCGCGAATGCCGGAAAGATGTCGGTCACGACGTTGAGGAAGAGAATCTGCAGGGGGAGCAACGGGAGTGGGAGGCCGAGGAGCGCGGCGATCAGAATGACGAGCAGTTCGCTGACGTTACACGACATGAGATACAGAACGAACTTCCGGATGTTACTGAAAATGATCCGTCCCTCTCTGACGGCGTGATAAATGCTCTCGAAGTTGTCGTCCTGCAGAACCATGTCCGACGCTTCCTGGGCAACTTGCGTCCCTCGCTGACCCATCGCTACGCCGATGTCGGCCCGCTTGAGCGCCGGCGCGTCGTTGACGCCGTCGCCAGTCATCGCAACGATAGAGCCCGCTGCCTGATGAACGTCGATCAAATCGAGCTTATTCGCGGGATTGACTCGCGCGAAGATGGATGCGTTCACGAACCGGTCCCGCTCTTCCTGGGTGAGGTTTTCGACGTCGTCGAGTTCACTGCCCTCGACGACCTCGGTGTCGTCCGCGTCCACCAGTCCGACGCTCCGGGCGATATTTTCGGCTGTTCCCGCGTGATCGCCGGTCACCATGACGACACGCATCCCCGCGTCCTGGCACCACTGGATAGTCGATTTGACTTCTTCGCGCGGCGGATCGATCAACCCTACGAGCCCGATCAGCGACAGCTCCTCGTACGGCGAGCCCTCTGTACGGTCCACGTTTTTCCGGGCGAGTCCGAGAACGCGCAGCCCGTCCTCGGCCATTCGTTCGCTCTTTTCGAGCCACTCGTCCTTCTCGGTCGTCGATAACTCCCGGGATTCCTCCCCCGTCACTACCCGGGAGGACGCGTCGATGACCTCCTCCGGAGCCCCCTTGACGGCTACCGTGTACCGTCCGTCGAAGTCGTGGTACGTTGCCATCATCTTGACCGCCGGGTCGAACGACACCTCCCGGGCTTCCGGCAGCGATTCGAGGAGGTCATCTCGGTCGAGCCCTCCCTTCGCCCCGGCGATCAGGAGGGCAACTTCCATCGGATCACCCGTCACGTTCACCTCGCCGTCCCCCTCGGTTACGGAGGCGTTGTTACAGAGGACGCCCACTTCGAGTGCCGCCTGCATCGCGGGGTCCTGTGGCTCGTCTCGCTCCTGGCCGCCGTGCTGAAACGTCCCGTCGGTGTCGAGTCCAGTGCCCGTGACCTCTACCGAGCCATTCGCCAGTTCGTAGGCGGCCACGGTCATCTCGTTCTCCGTCAACGTCCCCGTTTTGTCAGTACAGATGACGGTTGTGGAGCCGAGCGTCTCGACGGAGGCGAGGTTTCTGATGAGTGCGTTGCGGTCGGCCATCCGCCACATCCCCCTCGCTAACACGAGCGTGGCGACAATGGGGAGCCCTTCCGGCACTGTCGCAACCGCCAGCGCGATGGCCGTTTCGACCATCAGGAAGAGATCCTGCCCTCTGAGCCATCCAGACACGAGGACGATAGCCGCCACCACGAGAAGTAATGGAACGAGCTTCTGTCCCAGCTCGTCGAGCTTCTCCTGGAGTGGCGTCTTCTTCTCACCTGTCTCTTGGAGCGATGCCGATATCTGCCCCAGTTCCGTGTCTGGTCCCGTGGCGACAACGACTGCTTCTGCGGTCCCGCGAGTCAGGTACGTCCCCTTGTAGAGCATGTTCTCTCGCTCGGCGAGGGGCACGTCCTCATCGAGGGGGCCGCTCGTCTTGCCGACGGGGACCGATTCGCCAGTGAGAGCCGACTCGTCAACTTGGAGTCTGGACGGATCTATTACCCGCAGATCGGCCGGGACGATATCCCCAGCATCGAGGATGACGATATCTCCCGGAACCAGGTCTTCCGCCGGAATTTCTCGATCATCACCGGCTCGACGGACCCTGGTTTCGATCTCCGTCATCTCCTGCAGGCCTTCCATCGAGCGGATGGCTCGCATCTCGGTGACGAAGCCGATAGCGCCGTTGATGACCAGAACAGCGAGAACCGCGACTCCTTCGATAACGTCTCCCATCACGAACGCCGCCACGGCCGCGACTGCGAGCAGAAGGACGATGACACTCGTAAATTGGCTTATCAGAACCGCTAGCCAACGTCGCTGTTCGACTTCGTGCAGCTCGTTGGGACCGAACCGTTCTCGTCTGCGCTCGACTTCCGGTTCTGTCAGGCCCTCGTCTGTGGATACCCCGCGTTGCTCAAGAACGTCGCTCACCGACCGTGACCACGGCGACTGGCTCCCGCTTCTATCTTGTACCATTACTCAGTGAGCTCCCCCGATTTCACGTCACGGAACTACTTCGGGCTTGAATCATTGTGTAACTTGCGTGCAGGTGGGGGTTCGTGCCGCCGATTAGAACGCGATACAGGAGTTTGTCTCCCCACAGGACCGGCACTCGCCGTCGGCGCATCGGGGTAGCCACCAGTGCTCGTCGCGACGCTCACTATCACCGCCCTCGCACTTGTCATCGCCGCTGGTCCATCCTCGGTGTCGACCGTTCGGCTCGGTAACGTATTTGTCGGCGGGCGTACGACAACTCCCTGTATGGCGGCGTCGAACGCGACCGGTCCAATCGGTCGGATATCGAAGAAAATCGGACGGTACGTCAACCACGACGACGTCCTCGTCCGGTTCGTCTCGCTGTGGGTCGTCGTCGCGACGGTGTTCACGGCCGCGTGGATCCTGAGCTACTTTCTCCTCCCCCAGGGACTGTTGCGGGGCGGAAATCCCGCCGCACCGACGACGTACGCAGGGAGTACTCCGCGAGAATTCTTGATGCTGTTCGCGTGGAACGTCGGTATCTCGTTGATCGCCGTGGCCGCGAACACGCTCCGGTCGGTGAACACGCCGATGGGGTATGTCATCGAGGTCGTCCAGGCGCCCTATTACGGGGCAGTCTGGGGGACCGGGTCGCTCGCTATCGGGACGAGCGAGCGCATCGCGCCGTCGCTGGCAGTGCTCGTCGAACGGAGCGGCCCGATGGAGATCACGGCGATCGTCGCGATCGTGGTCGCGACGCGGGGTGTGATGCTCTGGCACCAGAAATCCAGGCCCCGGTGGAACGAAGAGTTCGAATGGGTACGATCCCCGAAGGACTGGTCGCTGACGCGTCGCGAGTGGGTACTTTTGATTGGTGGATACCTGCTGCTGGCAGTCGCATGCTACCGGGAAGCCGTCGCGATAGCACAGGTCGTCGGGTGATGTCAGCATGAGCGAGGGATTTCGGGTAAGGATGGCTTCGGTTAGCTGGCTGAGTTGAAAACCGTATCAAACGACAACGGGGGAGTGGTGAATAGAGAAAATCTCCGTCCCGCCTGGTGCGCTTTATTCTCAAGTACCAGTCGGACCTATCGCGGGTGTTGCTCTTTCAGCGCCCGGTATGACAGAAGACGTCTTTCCGACGCTCGCGGCGTGATAGGGCTGGTCGGGATCCGCAGGGTGATCCCCCGTCTGACCGAACGCCACATTCCAGTGAATATCCCGGCTTCCGGAGTGAACGAGTAGATGGACGTTGTGGATATCAGACCGGTCCACGACTGTTTCACGCACTCGCCCCTCGATGGTTGATCGGGCTCCCTCGTGTTTCATATGATGTGGTAACGTTTGTCGATATCTACCAAAACGATGCCGTTCGTTCTCACCGGTGAGGAATCCCAGAGAATTGCCAAGCCACGAAGGTGAAACCAGTTGCTTGCGAATTGGCCGAGCAACTCGTGATTTCACCGTTTGGGGTGGTCAGAATCGTGGCTGCCCTTATTGGCATTGCGGCGTGCGTACTCTTCAATTGTTGGTTAAGAGGTCCTGTGTCTGACGGCTGTACGAGCGCGGTTGAATCGAAGGTTGTCGTTACCAACGGTCGGCACGCTTTACTGACGCCATCTACAAGCTGAGGTAATGAGCAAAATCCGCCCGAGTGACCTGGATATCCAGCCCGAGGGCGAGCAGCCCTTCGTCCTCGATATTCGCCCACGCGAAGCCTACCAGGCCCAGCACATCGACGGGAGTCACAACCTCCCGGTGTACCACGACCTGCGTTCTGGCGACGAGAACGCGCTCCGACAGCGTCTCGACGAAGTCCCCAGAGACCAGGAGATCGTGACCGTCTGCAAGATGGGCATTGTCGCGAAGCGAGCGACCCGCATTCTCGCCGACGAGGGGTACGACGCGACTACTCTCGCCGGTGGCATGAGCGGCTGGCGCGGCTACCAGAGTGGGACGCTGGGTTACAAGATCCGATCGCTGATCTGGCGGCTGCACTGAACCGACAGTCCATAGATCCCAGACCGCTCGACTAAAGCGCGTTACTACTTGATGTCGACCCGGTTCCCGCCCAGCATGGGGCCGACGACACGATCGTCGACTTGTTTTTAAACGTGATCGGCGCGATCCCCGTCGCAATGTGGGCACGGTGTATCTCACTACAGTTTCAAAACGTCTCGCTGGCCGGTTTGAATAGCAGTGAAAAGCCGGCTGAGCCTAGTACCGTCCGGAACAGCGTGATTTCCGCCCCTTGCAGATGCTCAGTCCCTCGACAGACGTGTCCCGCGGGAGACGAATGGGAAAGATGGTCAACCGGCTTCGTTCTCGTCGAGACGAGACCAGTTCTCCGAACTAACACGGAGAGTGGCTTTGAGTGCGCCGAGAACGACGGGGCCAAAGAATAGTCCCATGACCCCGAATGCGTACCCCCCGCCGAGGATTCCGAGAAGGATAACGGCAGGGTTGAGTTTCGCGTACCTATTGACAGCGAACGGACGGAGATAGTCATCGGTAAGCCCAACGATGATCACGCTGTAAACGAACAATCCCACAGCGAAAGCCGGTTTGCCCGTGAGATATAGATAGCCAACCGCTCCTCCCCAGATCGGAATCGTTCCGACGAGGGGAACCATAGCGAGGACAATCATGACGGCCGTCCAAAATACCGCATTCGGAACACCAGCCACTGCGAACCCGATCCCGGCGACGACGCCTTGGACGAGGGCGACGAAGACGTGCCCGAAGAGGCCGCCCCACATCACGCCGTTGATTTCGGAGTGTAGGTCACGCTGAATGTCCGCGGGAAGCGGGACCATCTGGGTAATCCAGTCCAACAGGTCGTCGCCGTCTTTGAGAAGGTAGTAGAGGAGAAACAGGCCCAGCGCGGCTCCGATGAGGTGGAACGTGATCGTCTCGAAGGCGTCGATCGACATGTCGAACACGACCGTTCCGAGCTCCCGCCCGGAGCCGACGAGTTCTCCGAGGATATCGATCTCCTGCCCGGTGAGTTCCTCGACTCGGGATTCGATCCCTCCGAGCTGTATCCCGTTCGTCTCGAATTTCCGGAGAGTTCGCTCGGCACTGTCGGCGACCGCACCGATGACGACGACCAACGGTGCGACGAATCCGACGACTGCCAGTACGACGAGAGAGAACGCCGTCACCATCGAGGATGCGTGCTCTTCGAAACGGAGTTGGAGCGGGTAGAGCAGATAAGCGAGAAGTACGGCACCGAGAACGTATTGGAGAAACGGCTGGATCAGCACGCCGGACAAGGCGAAAAGGACGGCCACCAGCGTGAGAAGAAAGCCTTTCCGAGGATTCACGGACGCAAATCCGTCAACCAGCGATAAAAAGATTCGCGATCTTCTGACGGGTTGACTAAGGTTCTTTGTAAAACGCTCCTAGATGTCGGTATCTACCCGGTGTAGACGACGAAGTGCGTCAAGTCGTACATTCACTATCTGCTCTCGGTTACAGCGAAAACGTTGGGCAGGTACCTCACGTTTTCGGGTTTATTCGCTTGGTTGACAATCAGTTCGACACGTTCGCGAACGAGGCTCTGGTCGAACTCGAGGAGCGGTACGGAGTGACCACGCCGATCGAGGACCGCGTCCAAGAGCTGACGGACAGGTACTACCGGGGGCTCGAAGTCCTACGCCATCGCCGACCATTCCCACGAGTTTACCCTGGTCCTGGGGCTCCTGGACTTTCTTGTCCTTATCTTTGGGGAGGACCTCCGCGAACACGGTGTCGATACCCAGTTCGTCGGCGACGGCGTTAGCGACGTTCTGAGAGTCCCCGGTGAGCATCGCTACCTCGACGCCGAGGTCGTGCAGGGCGTCGACGACGCGGTAGCTCTCCTCGCGGATCACGTCTACCATCGCGAACGCGGCAATCAACTCCCCCTCGCGAACGAGGTACACCACGGTCTGGGCGTTCTGGCCGGCTTCGTCTGCGAAGCGCTGGAGATGATCGGGAACGTCCCTATCGAGTTGGGTAAGTAGATTCGGGTCGCCGACGTACACCTCGTCGCCGTCGACGTTCGCTCGGACGCCCCTGCCCTTGATCGCCTCGAAGCCGGTCGCGTCAGGCGCAGAGAGGTCGCGCTCTCCGGCGGCCTCGCGGATGGCTCGCGCAATCATGTGCTCGGAGTCGCTCTCGACGGCCGCCGCTAGCGCGAGCGCGTCGTCCTCGTCGACGCCGTCGACGGTCGCCATGTCGACGACGCCGTGTTCGCCTTCAGTGAGCGTCCCCGTCTTGTCGAAGATAATGGCGTCCAAGTTCCGCGCCTCCTCCATCGCGATACGGTCCCGGACCAGCATCCCGTTCCGAGCCGCCAACGACGTGTTGATTGCGACCACGAGGGGGATGGCGAGTCCGAGCGCGTGCGGGCAGGCGATGACGAGCACCGTGACCACACGCTCGATGACGGTCGCGTTGAACGAGACTGCGAGTGTCCACGCGATGGCTGTCAGGACTGCCGCTCCGAGAGCGACGTAGAACAGCCAGCCGGCCGCGCGGTCGGCTAATACTTGCGTCTGGGACTTGCTCTGCTGGGCTTCCTCGACGAGGCGCATAATCCCCTTGCTTTCGGGGTTGTTCAACGAGTAGACTACCGCTTGAGGAGCTCTGGTCCCCCATCGAACGCTGGGCCCTTTCGAGCGAAAGCACCCCAATAGCATTGACGATAGACAGTTCACTCATCATCTCACAGTGTGATGTACTGGTGTCGTGATAGTGCTGACCCGCTCCAGCGAGAGCGTGACAAAGTGCCATATTGGAGTTCTGATTGCATGGTGAGTTCATTCACGAGCTGTATTAGATTCAGTCGCCTCTGTTCGGTGAGGATGCTCGTGGTGGGTCACGGTACCGTCGACTGCTGTCGCACCCTGTGCATGGAAGATATCCTCCACTTCACCAACGCGATTATCGGGGACCATGACAGCGATTCTGGATTGATCTCGTTCAGAAACCTGTCGAGACGTGCCAATCACACCTCCAAGAAATCCACCGATTACGGCACCAAGCCCGAACCCAAGGAACACAAGCATGTACTGGCCAGCGGTCATAATTGGACTGACACGAGGAATCCAGAATATGTTCTGGTCCATCATGAATAGCAGTGCAGCGCCGATTATGCCGCCGAGCAGTCCACCCCAGAGGAGTCCCCGCCGTTCTGGCATCGTTGTCGCTGGGTCGAAGAACGGATTGTCGATCTCCGGTTCGTCGGGTTCTAAGCCCGCATCACGAAGCGCTTGCTTGGCCGCTGTTGTTTCTTCAGCGTCGTCGAATGTGGCGACGATTCGCCTCATTGGTCACCCTTTGGTTCCTGGAGCATTGCGTGGAGCTGGGCTTGGACTCGCTGACTAATCTGGTCCGTATCGCCGACGATCCAGCCATGGTTGTACTTCCGGTCGTAGGGTGCAGAGTCGTGTGGCCGGGTGAGATTCGTGAGATAGTTCTTGACGGCGTCCGGAACTGTATCCTGCTCGACGTGGAGCATCGGACCGTGTTTCCCGCGATGACTTTCGACAGACGCCGGAAGCGCCGTCTGCCAGTTGTCCGGGTTCGCGAAGATGAAGTTGTGACCGCTTTCAGCGATGCCCCAACCGATGTTACGGGGCCACTCGCCGAAGATCCACCCTTGATTCCGGCCGATATCCTTGTACCCAGCGAACCCGACGCTTAGTTCGTATGGGTCAGATCCTCTCGGTATCCGCTGTACGTGGCCGAACCGTGCGAGATTACGGGCTGCCTGTTCGCTAATCTTGCTTTCGTCGCCGAGGAGATACATGTACGCCTCGTTGAAGCGAGCTTCGAGTTGTTGCTGGGTCGCCTCTGGGATGCGGTCACCATCAATGTAGAGGAAGCCATCGCCACCGTGAGCATTCCAGGACTGCGCCGGGATGGCAGTCTGAAGGTCGTCAAGGTCGGCGATGAATGTGGTGTCCCGGTGATTTGCGTGAATCGTACTGAGGTACTGATCGGCGTTAGCCGCGACTTCAATCGGGGTCTCTCCCGCGATACGTCTGGTCTTCAGCCCCATCGCTTCGACAGTCTGCTGAACATCATTGCTGATGTATCGCTCACCACCGATAATGTACACCTGCATGTCTCCGTCGACGTGAACACCTTCCGGATGGAGGCGCTCGATCTCCTCACGCGTCACCGCGGGCAAGGAACCCTGTTCGGTCAGGAGAACCGCGCCGTCGATTGGGTGATGGATAAAAGCCACGCCGGGGAGTGCTGCAGCGAGATCGCTGTCGTTGATGAGAATCGCTGCACCCGGCCGAGTGTGATCGTTAATGGCGGTATAGACGTTCTGCGTGAACGCCGCCGCCGTCTCGTAGTCGTTACTCCCGGCGAGACGGGTTGTCATGCTCGTGACGGTCCCCTCGTCGAAGTCAGCCGACGAGGGCCCGCCCTGGGTTTGCTGACTGGATGACCGGACTTCTCGATACGTGAGTGCGGCGCCCCCGAGGGTCGCTCCCACTGGTAGCGCAGCGAGATCACGCAGGAACGTCCGTCGACTGCGGTCACTCATAGCGCACCACCCGGTTTGAGGTTTTTCCGAACGAGCAGTCCATTCACTGGCCAGGCGATGAGGAACCCGATCAGCGTCGCGAACACCATCACGCCAAACCAGAGGATGTTGTCGTCTCCTGGCATCATCGGTAGCTTGAGCATCATGATCACCCACATTCCACCCATCATCCCGACAGAAACGCTCGTCATGCTCACGGCGACGATCTTCGCACCTTTCTTCGCCGCCGGTCCGGTGTCAAGGCCTTGTGAGTCTTTCAACATTGGAATGTGGAAGACGAGCCACGACACGAGGAACGCGATGACGTACACGAGCACGATGAGAACCGTCATCGCATTCCCGAGCCAGAACAGTGGCCCGTCGAAGACGATCATCGGAATGCCCAGGTAGTTGAGGAGGAATCCCGTCGCGATCATCGTGCTTCCTGCGAATCCAACACCCATCGCAGTCGCTGTGGCTGCTCGAAGCCAATACGGACGAAGGACGCGTGGTCCCTGGTCAGTTGTAACGATCTGTCTTCCCCTGTAGGAAAGCCAGTAGAGGGCCAGCCCGAATGGGCCCAGAACAAGGGTGAGTAGTGGCCAGACCATCGTCGTCCAGTCGTTCATCTCAGGTAGTCGGTGACGTGCATGGGCGAACACGAACGACGCTCCGAGGATGCTGAACCCGGCCCAGACCGCAGCGAGCGATTCCAGCGGGCTGAGGCCAGCACCCTGATGGCGGTACTGGGTGATCTCAACTGCGTAGTCGAGGCGGCCCTGGGAAACCCAGGAGACCTGGTCCGTCGACCCCATTGCGAAGAGGTGGTTAAACGGCCCTTCTGCGGGGGTCGAGAACCAGGCCGGTTGAGACTGCCACGCGTAGTTTTCGGTCACAGCTGGTAGGCTCCCGTCATCGTTGACGAGTAGGATCGGACCGGCTTTCCCCCGCTGTAGATTCGCCGATGAGACCGCGTGTTCGGGCTCACTGGGGTTGACGAGCATGAAGTTGTAGTAACCGACTTTATCGCGTTCATGAATTCCCCAGCCGAAGTCCCGCGACTCGTCACGGAACTCTGCCACCTCGATGGCGTGGTCCTGTGGGGTGTCTCCTGCGACCCGTGTCCACTCGACGTCGAGGTCAGAGAGCGCTTCGCCACTCACGAGGCCGCCCGGTGCGAGGACATAGGCGTGTGAGGCGTTCAGTTCCGCAATTGCCTCTAGCGTGGCGTCCGGGACTCCATCTTCGTTCGCGTACAGAATCGGGTCACCAGAGTAGGCGCTCCAGGCGACAGCGGGCAGTGCCCACTGGGGCTCGTCAGAGTTCACAATGATGACGTTGTTCGGACTGATGTCGTCAGGTCCGTTCCCACGAGTGGCGATAGAAGCGGCTGCCTCGGCAGGATTCCCACCAGCGATGTTTACGGTAGAGACGTTGGACGTGTCGGTTCCATTGGCGCTATCGGGCGGCGTGGCGTCGCCATAGAAGAGCAGAGCATCTTCGCTTGCCCGTAGGCGAGATGCCGCCATAGCTGCCTGCCAGTCGTTCTCGGGAACGCGAACCACGGTTGAGTAGTCGAGCCCAGAGTTAGGTGGCGCCGCGGCCCGAGCAGTGAGTTCACTCTGACGCTGTGGGTCATCAACCGGAAATCTGCTCACGTCTTTGGTCTGCATTGTGGTGTACGATTCGCTCGGCGTCTCCCCGTAGTCGAACAATGTCAGCCCGGCGACGAAGACCGGTTGTGTAGCCACGAGAATCGCGACGATGGCAGCGACCACAACCGCTACTGATTTCCAGCTATCCATTGTACTAGCTCACCCCGCGCTGTTTTCGAACACCGTCAGTGTGGGCGAATAGTGTCTGAATGGTGTCTTGACTGTCAGTCGTGGCTAGGGATTCAGTATCATTGGTTGGCACATGAGTAACCGTCTGTTCTCCAGACGGAGCTACGTACACGTTGTATCCTGCAAACGCTGTCACAAACACGCCGACGACCACGTCATTCCAAAGAAGGCCTCCAGCCACTCCGGTGATAAACGGAGCAAGCAGAAGCCACCCGCCGAACAGCACAAGTATTCCAGAGATGCCCTTGCCGGGTCCACCCTGTATTCGCTCACGGGAGTAGTTATACCCCGCTAAGGTAGCGATAGTTCCACCGACGACGACGTCGTTCCACGTGTCAAGGGATGGTGGTTTCACTATGAACGGGAACGTCGTGAGCCAGACTCCCAGGGTCCCCGTGAGGACGGTAATCGATTTCGTTGGCGTATCCATGGGAACTGGTCTAGCAAAAAGTGAAGTTACGGAACTCTGCGTTTACGAAGCCGTCTCTCAGTAGGTCTCCACACAGTCGTGGAGCGCCTGAGATCGGTGCCATCTCGACAGAGACGGGCACACTCTTCCACGTCTTCGTCACCGAGACACTCATCAGTGCACCACTCGCATGCTCGGGCCGCTGCGAGACAGTTATAGACATTCGGCCATTTGTTGGTTCTCGCCTACGTGGTCGAGCTGGGTCAGAGCCATTACACTACCCATCTAACGCGACCACACTTTGTTATCAACACCCAAGCCCTGACTAGGACTAGTGAGAGGAGCACGGGCTGTGTAACCCGGATTTCCACAGTAAGTGAGACGGAGAGTAACATCGGGTTTCCCCCACCCTGTGGACAGCGATATAGAGAGGAACGGACGCTACATATCCGGTCTGCCTATTAATACTGTATTATAGATCTCTATCTGACATTCCAAAGGGGAAGTGACCGGCAATCTCGGGATTCTGGAACTGGACTAAAGGTCGTGGGGCCGTAGCACGACTATGGCCGACTCCACGGTTCATACACTCAGTGTGATTTTCGCAAATAATACCCACTACGAATCTACACTATCGAAAACGAGGTCAGTCCGAACAGTATGGCGTCGAAGCGGGCAGGCGCGTAGAGGCCGCTTTTCGACTGGGCGTCCCGAATACTCAGGGAGTCGGGGCATACAGGGCGTAGAGGACAGACAGCACCCCAGCTGCCGTAACAACTGCTGCGACGAATCCTGTTTCGGAGATCGACACCAGCGTCTCAACGAGGGCGTATAGCGCTGACGACAGTTTAGAATCGAAAGTAAACGCCGTTGATTACCCCCAATATCTAAGTAGAAACTCACCTAACGGAGTAGCCCCTATAGTATGACGATGAAGACACGCACCGCACATCTCGACATCACAGGGATGACATGTGCCAACTGCTCGGGGACAGTTGGCGACGCCCTGGAGTCACTCGACGGCGTCGTCGAGGCGAACGCCAATTTCGCCACAGACGAGGGCTCCGTCGAGTACGACCCTGACGAGGTATCGCTTGCAGAAATCTACGAAGCGATCGAGGAGGCCGGGTACGGTGCGGTGTCTGACACGGTGACCATCGGCATCTCCGATATGACCTGTGCCAACTGTGTGCAGACGAACGAGACCGCACTCGAGAACACGCCGGGTGTCATCGCGGCCGAGGCGAACTTCGCCACCGACGAAGCGCAGGTCAGGTACAACCCCGCGGACACGTCCCTCGACGCGCTCTACGACGCTATCGAGGACGCTGGGTACTCACCGGTCCGTGAAGACAGCGACAGCGGTGAATCGGGCGAAGACGCTCGGGACGCTGCACGACAGGGTGAGATTCGAAAACAGCTCCGTCTGACACTGTTCGGAGCCGCACTCTCAGCCCCGATGCTGTTTTTCCTCGCAGAGAAGTTTCTGCTCGGCGGAGGAATTCTCCCGGAGACGGTCTTCGGCGTCGAATTCGGGTGGGTCGAGTTCCTGCTGGCGACACCCGTTCAGGCCGTGCTCGGCTGGCCGTTCTACAAGAACTCCTACAACGCGCTGGTCAACAACAGGCGCGCCAACATGGACGTGCTCATCGCATTGGGTTCGTCCACTGCGTATTTCTACTCAGTCGCGGTACTTGCCGGACTGATCGCGGGGAGCTTGTACTTCGACACTGCCGCGTTGATCCTCGTGTTCATCACGCTTGGCAACTACCTCGAAGCCCGCTCGAAAGGGCAGGCGGGCGACGCCCTCCGGAAGCTCCTCGAAATGGAGGCCGAGACGGCCACCCTCGTCGACGAGGACGGTTCCGAAGAGGAAGTGCCACTCGAAGATGTCACCGTCGGCGACCGCATGAAGGTCCGGCCTGGTGAACAGATCCCGACCGACGGCGTCGTCGTCGACGGACAGAGTGCTGTCGACGAGTCGATGGTCACCGGCGAGTCGGTCCCCGTCGAGAAAGGCGAGGGCGACGAAGTCGTCGGCTCGACGATCAACGAGAACGGCGTCCTCGTCGTCGAGGCGACGAAGGTCGGTGCAGACACGGCGCTCCAGCAGATCGTTCAGACGGTCAAGGAAGCCCAGTCCCGCCAGCCAGACATCCAGAACCTCGCCGACCGCATCTCGGCATACTTCGTCCCGGCGGTCATCGCGAACGCGTTACTGTGGGGCACCGTGTGGTTCCTCTTCCCCCAAGCACTCGCCGGATTCGTCGAGTGGCTCCCGCTCTGGGGAGCGGTCGCTGGCGGACCAGCCGTGGCTGGTGGCACCGTCTCAGTCTTCGAGTTCGCGCTCGTCGTCTTCGCGTCGTCCGTGTTGATTGCCTGTCCCTGTGCGCTTGGGTTAGCGACGCCTGCTGCAACGATGGTCGGGACGACGATCGGTGCCCAGAACGGCGTCCTGTTCAAGGGCGGTGACATCCTCGAACGCGCAAAAGACGTCGACACGGTCGTCTTCGACAAGACCGGGACGCTCACCAAAGGTGAAATGGAGCTGACTGACGTCGTCGTCTTCGACGGTGACGGCCGACCCGCCGCAGACGGTGGAGAACCGACAGCCGACGGCGGAGCGCTAACTGCACGCGATCGTCTCAGCGAGGACGACGTGTTGCGGCTCGCTGCCACGGCCGAAAGTGGAAGCGAGCACCCGCTCGCCCGTGCCATCGTCGACGGAGCTAGAGAGCGCGGCATCGACGTGAGCGACCCCGACGACTTCGAGAACGTCCCCGGCCACGGTATCCGCGCAACTGTTGACGACAGCGAGGTGCTGGTCGGAAACCGAAAGCTCCTCCGTGACAACGGAATCGACCCCTCGCCCGCTCAGGAGACAATGGAGCGCCTCGAGAACGAGGGGAAGACGGCGATGCTCGTCGCCCGCGTGCCCGCTGGCACGGACGAGGGCGAACTCGTCGGTGTGGTCGCTGACGCCGACACGATCAAAGAAAGTGCGACGGAGGCCGTGAACCAACTGCAAGAGCGCGGCGTCGACGTGATGATGATCACCGGCGACAACGAGCGGACTGCTCGTGCCGTCGCCGAGCAGGTCGGCATCGACCCCGAGAACGTCCACGCGGAGGTGCTCCCCGAGGACAAATCCAATGCCGTCGAGGCCATCCAGGACGAAGGTCGCAAGGCGATGATGGTGGGCGACGGCGTCAACGACGCGCCCGCGCTCGCGGTCGCCCACGTTGGGACCGCCATCGGGAGCGGGACGGACGTCGCCATCGAAGCGGCGGACGTGACGCTAATGCGCGACGACCCGCTCGACGTGGTGAAGGCCATCCGCATCTCGGACGCGACACTCCAGAAGATCAAACAGAACCTCGTGTGGGCGCTCGGTTACAACACGGCGATGATCCCGCTGGCCTCGTTGGGCCTCCTCCAGCCCGTGCTGGCTGCCGGGGCGATGGCGTTCTCGTCGGTGTCAGTGCTGTCGAACAGCCTTCTGTTCCGCCGGTACACCCCCGATCACGACTACAAACTACTCGGGAGGCTCCGATAATCCACGCCACATCGATACTATAATCCTAAAGGGTATTTCCACGAACTGGTAGAAGAGAAGGCGCCACGTCACCGATACCGAGACTAAAACGCAGCGGCAACAGACCACAGCAGACCCCCAGGGATTGAGATGTCGCGCAATACGACACGCGCAGACGGTCTCTATGCTCGACTCACGTCCCGCGATATCTTCGTCGGTGGTTGGATGCTCGTCACCATCGTCGCCTACTACCACAACTTCCTCTTTGTCCAGTCGACAGCCCTCTCGTACGTGTACGCGTTCGCTTCCTACGGAATCGGCGCCGTCTACGCTCGCTATGACACGACGGTGAAGCATCTCCTCGCTATCGGAACGATAGGTGGGTTCCTCGAGTTGCTCGGAGACTACTTTCTTGTTGCTGTCGCCGGGACGCTCGTCTACCCTTCGGGGTACCCGTTCCTGCTTCGCTCCCCAGCGTACATGCCATTCGCGTGGGCGATCCTCATCGCGTTCATGGGATACGTAGGGCTGCGCTTATCCGACGAGTATGGAACGTCGGCGGCGTATCTCGGACCGGCGATATTCGCGTTCGTCGCGGAGAGTGGCTACGAGTCACTCGCAAGCCAGGGCGGTGGTTGGACGTATCTGACAGCCCCACTGGGCTGGATCGGGCACGCACCCCTGTTCATCGTCGTCGCAGAGGCGGTTATGTTCGCCTCGAGTTATTACTGGGTACGGAAGAACGCGCTCGTCGGCGGCATCGGCATCGGCTGTACGATCAACGCCAGCTACGTCGGGGTCTACTACCTCTTCGTGATCATCGGTTCGCTGCTGTAACGCTGACTCGACAAAGACCAGTGGCGTAGGTGGTTACGCCAGGGTAGCCGCCGCGTTGGCGATCAGCACGGGGCTCGTCATCCCCATCGCCGGGGCACCCAACTACACTTCTACCGCAACATCATCGCGTTCGCCCTCTCTGGCTTCCTCCTCTACGTGTATCGCCGTGGCCTCGGCTCCCCCAGCCAGTACCGCGGCCAGACAGCACCGGATATTGCGTTTGTCAACCACAACCGGTACAGTGATGTCTCACAAACGCTCATGCATGAGCAAGTACCTCGGCGAATCCAGGTGGGATAGATGAATCGACGGCAAGCCGATACAGTAGTCGGTGGCTTGGTCGCTGCCGTCCTCATCGTCGGCGGGGTGCTCAGCTGGCAAGCGTACCAGCAACAGCAGGCCTTCAACCAGATGGGATCGATGATGGGCACGTCGATGGGAACGGTTCATGGAACGAATCCGCTCTGGTATGTCCTCGGCACCCTCCTCGTCTCGGCCGTCATCGGTGGGGGGTATCTCGTGGTGCGGGACGAACTCAGTAGCACAGACGTACCCGATCGCTCACAGATGGAGATGGCGAATCCGACCGATTCTGAGAGTGCCGAATCACCGGATGGGGACACCCAACTAGCGGGGGATATCAATCCAGAGGCTCAGCCACAGGCTCGCGTATTAGACCTCTTGCCGGAGGATGAACGCCGTATCCTCGAACCAGTTCTCTCCTCGCCCGGCGTCACACAGATCGAACTCAGGGACCGCTCGGACTTCTCGAAGAGCAAGGTCAGTCAGACGGTGAGCGCTCTCGAGAAGCGTGGCCTGCTGTACCGGGAGCGCCAAGGGCGGACGTATCGCATCTATCCGAGCGACGACCTACAACGAGAACAGGCGAACTAGCGGACCGCTCCCACGAGTCCAGCCCCGTCCAAACCGTTGTTCCACTATCACAATCTGCACAATCTCGATACGGGGATAGCGCTTGTCGTAGAATACGTCGAATGACCTGGTTTCGGGTCGGTCACGCTGCCGTTCGTGTGGTCGTGGTTTTGTCCCGGGGGAGGATTGCGTGCCAATCCGGCGAATTCGGCCCGGACGAACGGTCCTATCTCTGAAAAACGGTTAGAACGTCCTATACATGTTCTCGAACGTTCTCCTGCGTGGGTTCACACCCACATCGATAACTCCCGAGCAGTCCTACGAATAACCGAGGGGAAAAACAATGACCAACGTCACACTCGGCCGCTGGCTGCTCGTGGCCCTCGCGATCGTCGGACTCGCGTTCGCCGCGCCCGTGGTCAGCGCCCACGGCAACGACACGACCGCTGACGACGCGCCCACGGACAATGCCACCGCAGATGACTGGGCCACGTGGATGGAGGCACAGATGACCGAACACATGGGTCCAGGTGCTGTCGAGTGGATGGAGTCGCACATGGGTGTGACCGTCGACGAGATGGCCCAGGACATGGCTGACGAGGAATACCACGACGGGGCTAACGACGAACACCCCGGTGGGACGAACGGGCAGGGCCACTGCTGACGGCCCCGCGCCCGTTTCGATCGGTCCAATCGAACACCACACCTCACCAACGCAAGATGATGACGGAACTCACCACTCACATCGGACGCACTGCTCGGCGACTCGCGATCCTCGCCGTCCCGCTACTGGTCGCGGCGACTGGAACGGCTGCTGCCCACGGGAGCGGGAGCTACGACGGCGGCATGATGGGGGGCGGCTGGGGCCTCTTCGGCGGAGCGATGGGGCTCTGGGGACTCCTCTGGATGGGGCTCCTCATCGCCGTTCCGACCTATCTCGTCTACGCGCTCCTCAACCGAGAATCCGGTGAGAACGATGAGCAGTCGCTGTCGGTTCTCCGCGAGCGCTACGCCCGCGGGGAGCTCTCGGACGATGAATTTGATCGACGGCGAAAACAGCTCGAACGCACCAGATGACCGGAACAGCTGCTGTTCTAACCGGTGCACCACACCCCCAACGCCCGCCGTTGCGGCACCCAACAGTTAACCCCGTGGACGGGGTATGATATTCCATGGAATACACAATACAGACTTCAGTCACCGGTGAGTTCGACGACGTCGTCGACGCGACAATCGCGGCGCTCGAAGACGAAGGATTCGGCGTCCTCTGTGACATCGACATCCAGGCGACGCTCGAGGAGAAACTCGGCGAAGAATTCCGCCAGTATCGCATTCTCGGTGCATGCAATCCCCCGCTGGCGTACGAGGGGCTGACCGAAGAAATCGAACTCGGCGCACTCCTCCCGTGTAACGTCATCGTCTACGAAACCGACGACGGCGAGATCGTCGTGAGTGCCGTCGACCCGAAGCAATTGGTCGGTATCGCGGACAACGATGCGCTCGACTCGATCGCGAACGAGGTCGACGAGCGTTTCGAGCGTGTTCTCTCGGCCGTTACCGACGAACAAAAGTCCGCGTCGGAGGCCTGATCTTCGATGGCTTCGTCGAACCAGCTCGACACCACGACCATCGTTCTCCTGGTACTCGGAGCGATCATCTTGCTCCCGTTGCTCACGATGGGGATGGGATTCGGCGGGATGATGGGTTATGGCGGGATGATGGGGCAGTATGGCGGTACTGGTGGGTGGTGGCCGCTCGTCGGGATGCTCGTCCCGCTCATCTTCCTCCTCATCCTCCTCGGCGGTGGCTACCTCGTCTTCCGACGCGCGAACGAAAGCCAGACATCTCAAGACCCCGCGATGGAGGAACTCCGCACGGCGTACGCTCGCGGCGACCTCACTGACGAAGAGTTCGAATCCCGCCGCGAGCGACTCGAACGGTCGGAGTGAGCCAACGAGTATTCACCACGATGCGGATACTCCAAGCCTGTGTACTCGATTTCGTTCGTCAGGCTATTCCCAATCACCACTGTGTGAGCGTGCCTTCGAATCGAATAGATGTGGGCTCTCTCAGCTTACGATTCTGAATAGTAATACCGCGGTGGCTGTGGATAGTTATTGAGTTTCATCTCGGTGAGCACGAACGAACGCCCGTCGCAGGATAGTCAAAAGCACGTACGTCTCATATTTTTGTGTCCGACAGTGCTCGCAGGGTTGCATGTCCGCGACGATCTCCTCGATCGTGTCGTCGTACTCGTCGGTGAGCGTGGCGAGCGCGTCCGTTATCTGGGGCTGGACGGCGTCGATCATCTCTTCGACGGCGGCGTCGGTCGAGTCCGGCAAGGAGTACGAGAGGACGATCGTGTTCGCGTGATAGTACTTCGTGGTCCCACCGCGTCCCTCCTCGAAGCGGACGACGTCGACGAGGTCCGCGTCTCGGAGCTCGTTGATGTGGTGGCGGACCGTGTTCTCCGTCCGGTCGACGCCGCGATTTTCGAGGCGTTCGTGGACCTCGGTCGCAGTCAGGGCCTCCTCGGACAGAATGTCGAGGATCATCGCCCGCATCGGTTCATCAATGGCGTCCGAAATCCGGGTATCACGAACCGCGATGTCGTCGAGACGGTGGTCGGTACCGAAACTACTCATACAGGAACTGAGAGTAAGCAGGAGGGAAAAGGTAGCGGGATGCGGGCGAAGAGGCGTCCACCGAAGAACGAGTCTCGGACGGAACCACGAGGGCGAAAGCCCTAGACGACCCGTTTGACTGTTCCAATGACCCGCCCCAGTATCCAAACATATCATCTAAAAAATACTTATTGGGGTGCGGGCACTACCTCAAGCTGTAATGAGCGACACAACCCAGTTCCGCGTCCTCGACTTCGACTGCCCGACCTGTGCGAGCACCGTCGAGCGTGCCCTCTCGAACGTCGACGGCGTCCAGCACGTCGAAGTCCACTACGCGACCGGTCGCGTCGAGATCGAGTACGACGACAGCGTCGCTGACCCCGACGGCTTCGCAGAGACCATCGAAAACCAGGGGTACACGCCCCAGCCCGCCTAGCACCATGAACAAACAGTCGATCACGCAGTACTACCGGAAACACCGGAAAGCCATCGTCACGGCGACGAGCGGACTCCTCTATGGCGGTGGCTGGAGTCTGGGCTACGTCACGAGTTTCGATATGGCAAGCGCCGCCATCCTCGTCCTCGCGACGATCGTGGGTGGCTACGACATCGCCAAGACCGCCTACCACGAGGTTACTAACCGGACGCTCGGCATCAAGACGCTGGTGACGCTGGCCGCTATCGGTGCCATCGTCATCGGCGAGTACTGGGAGGCCGCGGCCGTCGTCTTCCTGTTCAGCCTCGGCAGTTACCTCGAGGGACGGACGATGCGGAAGACCCGGACAGCCCTCCAGGAGCTGCTGGAGATGACGCCCGACACGGCGACCGTCCGTCGCGACGGGGAACTCCAGGAGGTCCCCGCCCGCGAGGTCGAAGAAGGCGAAGCCGTCGTCGTAAAGCCGGGCGGGAAGATTCCAGTCGACGGTACCGTCGTCGACGGCGAGAGCGCCGTCAACCAAGCACCAGTCACCGGCGAGAGCGCGCCCGTCCACAAGGCCGACGGCGACGAGGTTTACGCCGGGACGGTCAATCAAGAAGGGGCACTGGAGATCCGGACGACAGGTGCGGGCTCGGATACGACGCTCGAACGGATCATCCGTCGCGTCGAGGAGGCCCAGGAGGCTCAGTCGCCCACGGAGAGTCTCATCGACCGGTTCGCGAAGTACTACACGCCGGCCGTCATCGTGCTCGCTATCGGTGCGTACGCCGTCACGCAGAACGCGATCCTGTCGCTGACCCTGTTGGTCATCGGCTGTCCCGGGGCGCTCGTCATCGGGCCGCCGGTCAGCATCGTCTCGGCCATTGGCAACGCCGCTCGGTCTGGCGTGCTGATGAAGGGCGGTGAACACCTCGAACGCGCCGGCAAGATCGACCTTGTCGCCTTCGACAAGACGGGAACGCTCACGAAGGGCGAGACCACCGTCGCCGACGTCGAGGGGTTCGGCGTTGCTGATGAGGAGGTCCTCTCACTCGCGGCGACCGCCGAGAAGAAGAGCGAACACCACCTCGCTGACGCCATCGTCGACGCGGCCCGCGAGGGCCCGACCGCCGCGACGGACGGCGGAACGACGGTCGCCCAGGCGGACGATACGGACGCGGGGCGCCAGTCGGTCCCCGATCCGGATGACTTCGACGTAGTCGCTGGCAAGGGCGTCATCGCCCACGCCGATGGCCAGGAAGTTGTTGTCGGCAACCGCGCACTGCTGGCCGACCGCGACATTGACGTCCCCAGCCGGGTCGCCGACTACGTCCGCGAGCGTGAGGGGTGCGGCGAGACAGTCGTCCACGTCGTTCGGGACGGGGACATCATCGGCGCGATTGCGATGCGGGACGAGCTCCGGGAGGCCGCTCCTGGGGTCGTCGCGGCGCTCCAAGACGCTGGCATCGAGACGGTGATGCTCACCGGCGACAACGAGCGGACGGCCGCTGCCGTTGCCGAGGAGGTCGGTATCGACGAGTACCGTGCCGAACTCCTCCCCGAGGACAAGCAGTCCGTCATCGAGGGCTACCAGGCCGACGGCCACGTCGTCGCGATGGTCGGCGACGGCATCAACGACGCGCCGTCGCTGGCCACTGCCGACGTCGGCATCGCGATGGGTGCTGCGGGAACGGACACCGCCATCGAGACGGCAGATATGGCGTTGATGGCCGACGACCTCGAACGGATCCCGTACGCGGTCAAACTCAGCAAGGCGACGCGCTGGAACGTCCTCGAGAACGTCGGGCTCGCGGTGCTGACCGTGACCGTCCTCCTCGCGGGCGTGCTCACCAGCTACGTCACGCTCGCCGCCGGGATGCTCGTTCACGAGGCCAGCGTCCTCCTCGTCATCCTCAACGGGATGCGACTGCTCCGCTACTGACCACGAGACACGAATACAACCACCACCAACACTACTCATGACATCGAATTCCACTACGGCTGACGCGACCCAGACGAGAACCAACTGGCAGGTCGACTACGACGTCGATCCGATCGAGATCCGCGACCCCGTCGCGGAGGCCCTCGGTGTCCTCGAACCGGGCGAGCCGTTCGTCATCACCTATAGAGACGCGGTGAAAGAGGCGGGACACTCCTGTCCGACTGCCTCGGGCGCCTACCGGATCGTCCAGTTCGGACTCGACGCCCTGTATCCCGACGACTATCCAGTCCGGAGCGATATCGAGGTCCAGGCGGCCGGCCCGCGGGACGATGCTGCGTACGGCGTGATGAGCCGTATCATCTCGTACGTGACTGGCGCGACCGGCGATGACGGATTCAGCGGGCTCGCCGGCGGCTATGGCGGCCGCCGCGACCTCCTGCACTTCGACGCGTTCGACCCGGACACGGCGGACCCGACGTTCCGGTTCCGGCGAACCGACACGGACGAGACCGTCGAAGTAGCCTACCACGTCAGCGACGTTCCTGGCGGTGGACCCGCGATCGGGAACCTCCAGGGGATTCTCAACGGATCGGCAAGCGACCAGCAACGGGAGGCCTTTGCTGACGCCTGGCACCGCCGGGTACAGGTCGTCCTCAGCGACGACTCGCTGTTCACCGTCGACGCGGTGTGAACGCGACGGTCTACCCCTCACACTCGAAATATGTTACTACGGTATACTATCGATCTCCTCGAGCGCCTCAGTAGCGACATCACCGAGTTCTCCGGCCTCGATATGTGAATACCGCTCTCTCACCATCTCCTCTGAATTGTCGAGATACCGGGCGGCAACCGTGTATCCGAATGCTCGAACGAGAACTTCACCCATTCCACGCCGGCCGCCGTGTGGAGCAAGGTAATCGTGTTTCGGATGGTCGATGTCTATCTCTGCGGCCTCTGAGAGTCGCTGGAGAATCGAGCGTGCGCCGTCCGTCGTAATCGAGGGCGGCCGAATATCCTCATCGAGCGCCAGGAGGAGGTCGCGAGCGTACTCCTCACGGCGTTCGGCGATTGCCTCCGTATGTTCCCCTCGGTCGGCGAGCCCATCCTGGACGAGCCCTGCGAGCGTCCGCTGGTCGAACGTGGGAAACACCGGCCAGCGCTCCGTCGGTGGGTCCATCAACTGGCGGTAGCTCCGTAGCGGCGAGATCACCGGGTCAGGGAGACTCGCGGCATCCCACTGCTGTTTCTTCCGGTAGACGTCCATACTCCCCTCGTCGAGCGAGAGGTCCTCCCAGCGGACGCCACGTCGACGCGGATCGTTCGGATCCCGGAGAAGTTCCCCGACGCGGACAGCGGTGTACGCGAGAATGAACACCAGCGCCCGGTCACGAGCCGCCTTCAGCGCCGCGTAGCGTGCTCGCTGCTTGTCGAGGGGCTTGGTATCCTCCGGGAGTGTCGTGTACGCTTCGACGGCGTCGCGGGCCCGTTCGTCGACGTAGCGGGTGAGAGCGTGGCGCTGTTCGGACGTCCAGGCCTGCTGGTCACCGGGCTTTCGGCCGTCGTCCTCCGGCAACGGCGCCATCGCACTCGCCCGCTGCGCATAATGCGCGTCGAGATAGCCCTCGTTGACACACCAGCCACACCACGCAGAGATATAGCGATAATAGGTTTGTACCGTGTTCTGCTTGAGTCCCCGATCTCCACCGAGATGCCGAGCGTACTCCCGGAAGACGCGTTCGTCGAGATCGTCGAAGGTCGGTTTCCGGTCGACGTCGTCGGGGACGATCCCGGTCCAGTCATCGTCGCCGCGGTCGCCCGCGGCCCACTCGGCGAACCGCTCGAGCTCGCGTGCAGCGTTACGTCGGTAGTTCCCCCCATCGCCCCCACGGCCTTTCCCCTTGTCTTGGAGGTAGCGCTCGAAGCTGTCGTTGAGAGAGCTTTTGGAACGGGAAGAAGACCGATCGTCGCTCATCGGGCCTCACCTCGGCGCTGCGTTATCGAAATTTGTCGGCTGTGATCGTCTCGAGATACTCGACACTGACGTACCGGAATTCGATCCGGTCGCTGAAGCCGTGTTGCGGCAGGAGCGTCTCGGCCGCCCGTCCCGCCGGTTTGTCGGTCGTGAGGAGAACAACGTGGTCTACCTCTCCAGTATCGAGTACCTGAGCAGCAAGCCCCACGAGTGCCGTGTCCGCTTTCTCGGTGATATCTTCGTCGCGGTCGGTCTCGTTGGCGATGAACCTTCGTGCTTCGTCCATCACCGTCGAGACGAGCGGATTGGCGTAGTCGAGGTCGTCGGCGACGATGATCCACCCCTCCTCGAAGCCATCTGGATAGGGAATGTTCCCGGAGGGATACTCTTCCGCTGCCGGATCGCCCCCGAGCTCTTCGTAGACGCGCTGGGGGACATACAACGAGACACCTGCCTGTCGGAGTGCCCGACGGAGCCGTTGAAATTTGTCCTTGTCCGGGCCACCACACCGGACGAAGACGCCGGTATCGGCGATATAGACCGTCGTCATGCAACCGCGTCGGCGTACTCGGTGGCAACCGGTTCCAGTGCCTGGAGAATGATCTCGGCTTCAAGCGGTGAGAGGTCGAGTTCCCGGGCCGCAATCCGATGGTTGACCGTGCCATCGACGTACTCGTAGGCGTACTCAAGCGCGACGGCGAGGCCGTCAAGACCGTGACGCTCGATGTAGATGTCGATGTCCTCGTCCTCGTCGCGGCGGGCAACGGCAGCGATGAGTGCTGGCGTGATCGTTTGGGTTTCGCCGTCCGTCGAGAGGGTGAGTGCAATCGACTCGGCGTCGTATTTGTACGGGCGTTGATCACGGGTCTTCCCCACTAAGCCAGCCGTTTCGAGGTTCTGCACATAGTCGTAGGCGGTCCCCTGGGGGATGTCGAGCTCGTCGACAAGTTCGGACACGGTGACCGGACCGTGTTGTAAGATATGGGCGTATAGCCGAGCGAGTGCCGGCGTGTCGAGAAGGTCGGCCACCGTCTGGAGCTGCTGAATTGGTGGTCGGCCTGACCGGGGAGGTGATTGCGCCATCTCGATTACGAATTATCGATAATTCGTGATAAGGCTTCCGGCGACAGAGCGGAACTCGCAACCGACCCGACACTCGCGGTGGATCAGCCGCTCGCAGTGGCTCTACCCTGGGGGAAGCGTCTTTCTGAGCCGATTGCAGCATTTGTGCTTCACCGACGGCGGCGGGGTACTTCAATCTGGTCGTGATTACTATCCGGCAGTCACTGACGTTTGTATCAGGCGTTTGGCGGCTGGTCAGAACGGATGCCACGTACGGGATGCAGCGGGGAACCCTTTGACGCGGAGTTGCCGTTCGCCGTCGTCAGTTTCGCGGAGTTCGATTACCCCCCTCGAACTCGCTCGTGATGGTGCTGAGCGTCTGCGGGTCGTGCGCCGCATTGTCGACAGTGAAGATACCGATCCCACCGGTGTCAGCAATACGCGCGGTGTAGATGTGGAGGAACTTGAACACCGTATCCGGGTCGAGATACTGGATGAGGGTCGACACCGAGACGAGGCCGTGGCGAACGGCGGAGACGTCCTTGGTGGAAAACTGTTGCAGGAGTTTTGCGGTCCCGATACTGATCCCGGTCAGATCCCCGGCCTCGGGTACTCGATCTGCGACGACCGGGGCTACCTCGTCGACGTGCTACAGCCGATTATCGACGCTCGCGACGAGATCAAGGCGGCCATCCGTCGCGAGAAGGAACGGGACGACCCCGACGAGGACCGCCTGGCTGAACTCGAGGGGCGGTCGGGAGCGCTGAAGTGGATTCTCGTCACCTGCTTCGGGTATCAGGGGTTCAGCAACGCGAAGTTCGGCCGCATCGAGTGCCACGAGGCGATTAACGCGTTCGTTCGCGAGATTCTGTTGACGGTGAAACAGCGGCTGGAAGCCGGCGGCTGGCGGGTCGTCCACGGCATCGTTGACTCTATCTGGGTGACCCCGGACCCCGACGTCGACGACGAGATCCGCGAGGATCTCGAGACGCTCACGACGGAGATCACCGACTGCGTCGAGATTCGGCTTGAACACGGGGCCCACTACGACTGGGTGGCGTTCGTCCCGCAGCGCGAGAGCGACGCCGGCGCGCTGACGAAGTACTTCGGGAAGGTCGCCGGCGACGACGACTTCAAGATCAGAGGCATCGAAGCCCGGCAGCGCTCGACCCCGCCGTTCATCGAGGACGTCCAGCGGGACTGTCTCGACCGGCTCGATCCCACGCGGTCACCGGACGCGGTGCTCGGGCGTCTCGAACGAGCAATCGACGAACTGTAGGCGGGCAACATAGCAGTAGAGCGGCTCGTCGAGCGGAACCGTGTCTCCAAGCCGCTGGAAGGCTACTCACAGAATACCCAGAACGTGGCCGCCTTGAAGCGAGCCCGCGAGCAGGAACTGGCAGTCCATCCGGGTCAGGATATCGAGTACGTGGTCGTCGACGATGAGAAATCCTCGCGAGACCGGGTCGCCCTCGCCCACGAGGGGATCGAACCTACGACGCCTCGTACTACGAGACGCAGCTGGTTAGAGCGGTCGAGAGCGTGCTTTCACCGCTCGGGTGGGACCAGTCCAACATTCGCCGAGAGCTCTTCGGTGAGAGGGACGCCGTTTTGAGCTCGTACGGGGCTACCAACGAACTGTCGTAGTGGACCCCACCCCTGGTTTCCGTCGTTTCGATCCAACCCCACGTTTCCGACGTAATTTTCGGCCCCCTCGTTTCCGTCGTTTCCTCACGCCCCACCCCGGATTTCCGTCGTCCGCACCCACTCAGTAGTAGGAGGTCACTACTCGCGAGTCCAGTCCTGCATCCGGCTGTCCTCGAGGATCGTTTCGCGGACGACCTGGGGATCTTCGATGAGTCGGTTCTGGAGGTGGATGCCGCCCGCACTCCCCTTGTTGATCTTCTCGATTTCGACAACCCCGAGGAAGGCTTGCTCTTTCAGGATGTCGCGGAATCGACGGACGGAGAGGATATCCATATCGAGATGGTTGCAGATGCGTTCGTACTGGTCGTACACCTGACTCGTGAGGAACGCATCGTCATTGCTGTTGACACTCAGATCCGTGAGCGCCAGCAACGCCGCCTTCGCCTGCGTGGGTGCGCCGTTCACGAGTTCTCTGAACCGGTCCTTTTCGGCGTGCTGCTGTGCCTGGCGGACGTGTTCCTCCGTCACCTGCTCTGCCTCGGCCTCGTAGGCGACCTCGCCGGCGTGGCGAAGAATGTCGATCGCCTTCCGAGCATCGCCGTGTTCTTGCGCGGCGAAGGCCGCCGAGAGCGGAATCACGTCCTCGGAAAGGACGCCGTCCTGGAAGGCGTCCTCACGGTTGAACATGATCTCCCGGAGCTGGTTGGCGTCGTATGGCTTGAAGAACAGCTCCTTGTGCTGGAAGCTGCTTTTCACGCGCTCGTTCACGTTGTCGACGTACTGGATCTTGTTGCTGATCGCGATGACGCCGACGTTACAGTCGATTTTCCCCGCCTCCTCAGCGCGCGAGAGCTTCATCAGCACGCTGTCGTCGTTCATCAGATCGATCTCGTCGAGGATGATGATCACAGAATCGAATTGAGCGTCGAGCGTCTTCCAGAGGAGTTTGTAGTATTTCGACGTACTGAGGCCGGTATGAGGGACGGAGATTCCAGTCGAAGATTCATCGTTCAGCTTCGCGGCAAGTGAGGAGATTGCTTGGGTCTCGGTATTGTCTTCAGCACAGTCGATATATGCTGTTCCAATCTCGACGCCATCCTGAGCGGCATTTTGAGCTCGTTGACAGACGTGTTTTGAAACGAGAGATTTGCCGGTCCCAGTTTTCCCGTAGATCATCACGTTTTCCGGGGAGTACCCGTGGACAGCACCGTTGAGACGTTTCGCGAGCTTTGAGATTTCCTCGTCGCGACCGACGATCCGGTCAGCCTCCGGCACGTGGCCGATTTTCAGGAGATCCTTGTTCGCGAAGATGCGATGCCCGGATTCAAAGAGTGGATCGTCGACAGAACTGGGTGAAGAGTCGGGCGTCATTGAATATCACACGGTGTGAGCGGGGGGGGAGTATAAATCTAGTGGAGAACGCCACCCCACGTTTCCGACGTTCCTTGTCCGATATCAGCCGGAAAATGCCGTAATTCGGCGGAATTGGATTGCTTACAATATAGCCGCGTTTCCGACGTGAGATAGGAAACCCGTAGACGGAAGCGTCGTCTCGATGTCGAATCCCAAACCCACACACCCCACGTTTCCGTCGTAATCACCGAACAGGTGGGGAGGGGACTCGAAGAAGACATCCACGACGAGTTACCAAAGACGAAAGCGGCTTATCCATCCAATACTGGCCGTCTACAGAAGCAGCTGGAAAGGATCGTTTCATCTGAGGGGGCGAAGTACTTCGCCCCCTCGCTGGTCGAAGTACACTTAATAAGCATTTCTCAGCCATACTACTTTAATCTATGTGTCCGAGAAGTTAGTTCATGTCTAGATTGGTTCTAGGTCAACAGAATTAGTAGCTGCATAGCACTATCGTAGCCTCTCCCTACGCCGTCGTGGAGAAACGACGGAAATGCGGGGGGTGGTCCCTTCCGAATCAGCGTCACCACCTCCACTTACACCCAGTTACGACGGAAACGTGGGGTGGGTGTCCTCCCTCATCGAGTTTTACTCGTCGGGGTTGACCGGGCCCTTGTACTGAGAGCGTATCTTCTCTCCTTCTCGCCACTGCCAGTAGTAGTAGCGGTTGTCGTTGATCTCCTTGATCGTGATCGTCGCTTTGGCAGGGACGTCGTCCGGGAGATCGTCTGGTCGCTCTTCGACCTCTTCTTGATCTGCCGACTCTTCGAGACGGGCCTCTCGTTCCTTGTGCTCGGCGAGTGCCTCAGCGTACGTTGCAACGTCTCGGAGCTGCTCCGGGTCCGACTCGTTGAGCGTGGTGACGATCTCCGTCGGAAGGTTCGCCGGTGGGGTCGGGGGTTCGTAGGACATCGGCTACTCTCGTGTTAACCAACACAACCCACGAATTCATAGTTTTGTTGGTTAAGACGATGGAGGCAGTTCTCGCGACCGCTGGCTGTAACACTACTCGAAACTTATTTATATACAAGTTTCGTACTATGTTACACCGTGCTCCGGCGAATCGAACTCGAGGTCCTCGCCACGGTCGACCGCGGCGACACGATCTCCGAGCTCGCGACGAAGCTCAACCACAGCGAGAGTTACCTCTCTCGTGCTGTCGCCGAACTCGTCGAGAAGGGGCTCGTCTACACGGAACGCGACGGGCGGCGAAAACGGGTCGTCCCGTCGGATGCTCGTGCCGTCGAACGCTACCAGGATCTTGTCCGCCAGCACTCCCATATCACCTTCCCCGAGCTACTGACCGGCAAGGCACTCGAGGTGCTGTACTACCTCGACCAGCCGCGAACCGTCTCCGAGATCGCCGACCGGAGCGACAACTACCGCAACACGGTCAACCGCGTCCTCAAGCGGTTTCGTGACCGTGGTCTCGTCGGGACGGACGACGGCCACTACGAGTTCAACGCTGATTTCGACCGCCTCCACGAATTCGCCCGTGAACTCGCACACCATCTGCATCGTCAACGCCTCGAAGCCGTCGCCCCGAAGGGGACGATTCTCTGGGAGGACTACGACGAATTCCTCGCGCAGGCCGAGAAGGAGATCGACGCAGAGGGGTTCCACGAAACCGGCCTCGCTCGATTCGCGGCCTTCGACCTCCAGTTCCTGCTCACCGGCCACCGCTACTACGTCTACTCCGAAGACCTCGACGCAGTCTCGCCGGCGGAGCTCTGCTGTCACACGCTGCTGATTGACGACGGCAGCCGCCACCGCTCGTACTGTCTCCTCCTGCTCAGCCACGTCGACGTCGACGAGGCGGACCTCCGAGAGCAGGCGGCGAAGTATGGCCTCGAAGACGAAATCGACGCCTTGCTCCGCTACCTCGAGACGCACGGCGAGGTCGACGACGACCGGCTCCCGGAGTGGAACGAATTCCAGGAGCTGGCGGCTGACTACGAGGTGCCACTACCACAATGAGACCAACATTCGGCCGCGAGTACATCGAGAACGAATCTCTCGCGCGTCAATCATTGGTGGGGGCTCCCAGATGACCGACCAGAGAACGGGTAGGATTTCGTCTCGCTGCACTGTATCCACCGTCTCGCCGATTCTGTTCCAAAGATAGTTGGGGACGACGAGTAGTTGCCGACGGCGTGCTGTACCCACTTAACAGATTTGACTAGTCCTTTTCCGGGCATCTCGGATACTCTGATGTGCAGATGCCGCCCACAATCACCAACCTCGAAGCAGGCGACCACGTCTGGGTCGCCTGGATTGATTCGAACGAGTACTGTAGAGCAGAACAACTCCGTGTGCAGGATTCCTATCAGGCCGCTTGGGGAACGTACGTCGTCACCGTTTCCAACAGCGACACCGATACCTGGTTCCAGCTGGTTCAGGCCAAACCGGTCGACGACGTGTACTCTCTGGTCGCTATCCCTGGTCTCCACGACAGGCCGAACGACCAGATTGGCATCTACGACGCCGCCGACTACACGTGCTATCCCGTATTCGGTATCGCGAGGTCTCCTGGCTCGCTTCTCTGGCAGATTCTGGTGCGGATGCTTGAGATGGGATTCTCAGCAGAAGACGGGATGGACATAGTTGCGCTGGAGATGGATCTCTACCCGGCCGAAGAGTATACTGAAATACGCCGGAAGCCAAAATCCTCCCTCCGCGCCGACGTGTATGGGACGATCTCAATGCTGATTAAAGACACCAACAAGTACCACGACCAGGACTTGTAGGCCTCTTCTCGCAATCCTACAGTAACTCGCCACAGAATGGTCACGGTGCGGATGAACAGCGTCTCAGGCCCGCGTCGAGAAGGCGTTGATGAACCTGAGACGCCTCATCCCGACCACCAGCAACGTTTCCGATCGCCCAAGCATCGACCTGGAGACCGACGAAGTATATCGCATCCTTTCCGCTCGCCGCCGGCGGCTCGTCCTCCTCCAACTCGCCAACCTGGAGGCCGAGAAAGTCACTCTCGAAGAACTGGCGCGCGCGGTCGCCGCCAAGGAAACCGGCGCCGCCGCCTTCGACATCCCGTCAGACGCCTACAAGGCAGCGTACGTCAGTCTGCACCAGTCCCACGCGCCAGTGCTGGACGAGCACGACATCGTTGAGTGGGACAGCGACCACGGCGTCCTCCGCTTGACCCCGACGACGTCGGCGCTCGCGGAGGTGATTCGCGACGTCTGCGAGCGGACACAGTAACCGCACGACGGTGGCGCGCCCGCTCCCCTCAGCCTTTGGCGAGTCCTTAAGTAGCTCTCTTGGATAATTAGTGTCGCCTATGTCAGTTCCACTAAACAAGTGTTCGCCGGGAGAGCCCATTTACGTCTCCTGGATTGACTCCGACCAAACGTGTCAGGCAGAAAATCTCATCGTGCAGGACGTCTACACCGCCGAACCGGGGGTATACGTCGCTGACCTCGCCGGCGACGACCATCGCATCCAGGTCGTCCAGAAACCGTTCGACACGGACGCGATGGGAGAGGGCGTTGTGATGGATTTGTTGGACGAATCGGGTGAATTGCAGAGAATCCGCGGCCAGGATACCGTCCCGGGACGCCCCGTATTCGCCATCATGCCGACCTCTGGCCTCCTTCTCTGGCGGACGCTCCTCTCGCTCCTCGAATCGGGGTTCACCCCAGCCGAGGTGATGGATCTGGTCGCGTTGGGCTTCGAGATCTACGCGGACGTGGACTACGCGCTGAGCCGTGGGGTGCCGGAGGAAGAGCTCCGCGCGAACGTCGAGGAAACGATCGACGAGATGCTCGCGAGCGCCGCACCCTGATTCCACGCGACTCTTAGTTGGCTCCGTCGACATCCGGTCGGACGACTCTCAGTAGCCACCGCCAACTGAGAAGATTCGGCTACGTATCAGATTCTAAGAGTAGTTGCGGCGCCGTCCACCGTCTTCCCCACCCGAAACCAACTGCGGAACGCCCCGAGCCACCGGATTTGAGTAGGTGCGGGCACCCGCCGAGCATCCAGTATAATATGTGTACTGTAGTGGAGTTAGGGAAGAAACAGCGGTGAGTCCGGAACGGAGAGTTACCAATTTAGGGACATGAGTTTGCGGGCGGGCGGTGCCCGTCCCTCGCCAAAGACGAGCTTCCAGAGCTGGGAGATGGTGAGTAGTTCCTGAACGGACCAGTCGCGGGCTGGGTCGGCGGCGGCCTCCGCGAACTTCGAGCGCGTCCAGTCGACGTTCAGTTCGCTCTCGAAGGGCGCGCCGGGGACGTCGCCGCATCTGTCGTGCCAGTGGTTCAGGACGCGGCGAGCGGTCGAACGCGTGTCGAAGACGAGGACGGCAGACGCCTGGAGGTCGGCCAGCTTCCGGAAGGTGCTCCGGTAGAGCCGGTTGTTGTGGTGATGGGTGAGCACCTCGCCAACGACGCGATCACCAGTGGCCTCGTATTCGAGGAGATCGACGGTGTAGTCGTCGACCTGTTTGTACGTCTTGACGCTGCGGTTCTCGCAGAAGGCGGCGCGGGCAGCCTCGACACCGACGCCGAAGCGGTGCGTCAAGCCTTCGTGGGGGTCGCCCCGGAGGTTCGGGAGATCGTCGCGCCCGTTGATGAGTGTGCGCGCTCGCTCCTCAATGTCGTAGTCAGCGCGCGACCGCGCGATATACGTGGGCTTAAACCAGCCCGAAACGGTGTTCTCGGGCTCGAACCATCCGAATTTGCCGAATGCGTTTACAAGCTCGTCGTCGTGGCGGTGCACCGTCGGGCGGAGCGCGTCGAGCTGGCGCTGGTCGAGGTCGCCGACGACGTCGTTCCAGGAGGGCGCTTTGTCGGCGAGGAGGTGGACGTCGCGAGGGCCGACGTACTCGCCGTTCCACAGCTGGGCGACGCGACGGAACGCCTCCATGCGCGTCTTCGAGAGTGTCAGTCGGCGCCGGTCGTTGATGTCCTCAAGGGCGTCGTCGGCGACGATTTCGGCGGGGTTGTTCGAGTGGTAGCCGAACTCGTATTTGAACTGCTTGGGAGTGAGCCAGCGGACGTGTGGCTCCGGATAGCTGTTGTAGATCGGGACGAGGTCGTCGGGGTCACCGGAGAATGTCTTCGCACCTTTGTCGGTCGCGAGCGGCCAGATGTCGAGGTCGGGTTCGTTGGGCGTCGGGTCGAAGTCAGCTAGGGCGGCGCCGTCGTGATGCATTGCTGGAGGGACTTCGCGGAGGTCGTGGTCGTCTGCGGAGATGGGGGAGGGCATTACGAAGGGGTTTAGCTGTCGGTCGGGTAAGACGCTTTGGCGTTTCTCGGAGCTGTCTGCGACGTGGGAACAGAAGAACAACCTCTATCGCATATAGGATGTCAGTAGCATTGGTGGATCACCGCTGGAAGAAATGTCCGACGAAGACTTATTGGAAATCAACAATTCGTAGCAAATACCGTGAAGCAGACCTCCACGGAGCGCCCTCCAGTAGTACAGCCAACTGTTAGCCCAGCAGGTGACACCCAATGACGCGTCCATCTCACGAGGAACTAATCGAACGGTTCCGTGGGCGTCTCTACAACGGCGAGCCACGTATCTTCCAAGGAGACGTTTATCCAATTGACGACTACGTCCTCCTCCTCAACAATCTGGGCTATGACGCCACCTACGAAAATCTCTATGATGAGTACGGGTTTCTCGCCCAGGTCACAATCAACGAAGTGACGCATGCGATCTGGCAAGGTGGGTTCCTCAGGACGGAGCAGAGTGTCCTTGCAGTCCAACGGTCACTAACGTCATTTGAGAGGCGCAACGACTCGGACATGTGACCGACCGCGCCACCGCCGACCCGTAATCCGGCATTTTGGAAGTTTCGGCGTCTCGACGCCGCTGGTTCTCTTGGTGTGTCTCGCAGACGCTAGTCTGTGAAAGAGGAGGCGAGGACGGCTAGGGTTTGGCGTTGGCAATCATCCGCGAGATCGTTTCATCGAGGTCAGCATGGAGGCTTTCTTCGGGGGCAGAACGCCACAGCACGTACTCGTCTACGGAGTAGAGTTCAAAGCCAAGCGCAACGAGGTTGATGGCGTCAAGAGGCCTGCAGCCGTATTCGAGAGCGGAGCACAGGACGTCCAATACAAGCGGCGGAGACCGCCGTTCAATACCAAAGACAGGGCCGCCCCGATATTCGGTGTCGTCGTCGATGACGTGCTCTTCGAGTGAATCTGGAGCTTTGTTTACCGCAATAGGCGGATGGTGGTCAGACTCGATGAGGTGTATTTCGTGATCGGAGCTGGACGCATACACGACATGACGACCGTTGTCGGTCTCGTAGTGCTCTTGGATGCGAAGCCGGTCAACTTGGCACGACGATTCGTCTGGATCGATCCAGGCGATGTACATTTGCGCGCCTGGGGCGAGGTCTACGATTGTGGGGACCATCGGTACTCATCCATATCCATAACAGCCTCTTAAGGGGTTGCCAAATCGTTGATATACCTACAGCACACTGCCGACAGACACCAGTCGGAGGGAGGGGTGCCAACTTCGATACTAGGTTGATCGCGGATATCAGGAGACTGAGGTGGTCTTGACCCCGCATGTGGTGCTGCGTAGGCTCCGGTAGGAGGAACGTGATGAGCCTACTCAGCACGCTCAGAGAAGCTGTCACCCAGAATCAAGATACCAAGCCCGAACCGGAAATCGATCCCGGAATTGCGTATGAGGTACTCCGGAACCAGCGGCGGCGCTGGATCCTCCAGTTCGTGGCGGACGAAGACGATGAGGTGGTCCCGGTTCGGGACATCGCTGATCACCTTTCGACGGAGCACGGTCAAGATCGGACCGCTGCGAACGTGTCAATTCTCCAATCACATCTGCCAATGATGGCTGATGTTCGTGTTTTAGCGTACAATCAGCAGCGGAAGACGGTCTCGTTGACGACGCGTGGACATAGGGTCCTTGAGCTACATCAGGCCGCACCAAAACTGCTCTCGGCGGATAACGCCTCCGAATCGTCTCAATTGTCCTAGTAAACGGGCCGCACGCCTTTTTTGCGAGGGAAAACTCCTGTTCGGGTCGCAGGGAGTTTTGATCTTGCTTTGGCAAACCCTTATCAGTGACACGTGGGCGTATATAGTTGGACATGCTACAGAAGCCCTCCACGAACGCGGTAGCAGCGTCGAATATTGTGCTTCGCGACCATCTCGACGACCTAGTTGGTCTCGGCCCGACGAAACTCGAGCAGCTGGAAGCAAAGTATGCTCAGGTAGGTTCGAATACCGGCCCGCTCACGTTGGCCGAGGTGCTTCGAGAGCGCAGGGACGGCTTGCTCGCGTTGGGTCCACCGGCGCGCAAGCTGATCTCGAACCCGTATGTCGATCGGTTCCTTGACGATGCGCTTGAGCTCCTGGATATTGACCTGGGCTATGCCGGGTATTATCATCCAGATTTTAATTTACGCGCTCGTGTACATGGAGGCACATGTAAGATTGAGACAGTGAACCCGTTGCGGTGTTATTCCCTTCCGTTCCGGGATGCAATGGCTGATTTGAGGGGCCACAGTGTTGTGACGAATATTGGGCAATCTGGCTGTCATTCCTGTGGTGGGCCCGCCATCGAGAATTTGGTTGAAGAGCTTGAAGATGCGGGAACCGAGGTTCTCGGAGCTGTAAGCTTTTCAGCACAGAATGACCCCGATAGTCCATCAATCGGGTACGAGTCCTTCGATACGATGACCATGTCGGACGAGGATATTGGTCATCTTATCGCGGAAATGTTGGAGCGGCAGCAAATCTCGTATGACTGGAGCGGAGATGAGTCTCAAGCGATCCAGGCGAAGATCGTTTCCACGTGAGTTGAGATCTGACAAAGAGTTAAACATGACTATCAATAAATCTGACCTGTAATGGAATACAACTATATCCCTCGGCTGCAGGCTGTCTCTTCGACAGTGGTCTCCCTCAAACCTGTCGAGACAGACAGTCAGCGGCTTGCACAACCGTATCACACGAACAGTCACCACCTCGAAACGACCGGCCACGCCATCCAATTCGCCGATACTGGTTCCCCAAGTCCTGCGCAGGACAGTGATCGGGCAGGCCAACTGGCCCAACGTATCCACAGCGAGAGTCTCTCTCAGCAATTGAGTCGGGAAACGGTCCATCATGATGAGGTGGAAGGATGAGTGGCGAAGCCAAACGCGTGCATTACGAAGTCACCCCGACTGGTATCGAGGTGGCCGTCTATTCTGACGGCGATATCGTACTGCGGACCCCAGACAGAAGCAGCGTAGTCCTCGAACCCGCACAGCTCAGGCAACTCAGCCAGGTACTTTCCCAACTTCCAGATAGCGCGCCACAACGCGTTTCGTTGGGCGAGAACAGGCTCGAGGAGGAAGCACGGATTCACTGGGACGGCTCAAGCGCAGAGGTTACCGACGGAACGTCCACGAATATCTCATTGACAATCGACGGCGTTACCGACGTCGAGACGGCGCTCGGAAGACTCGGATATTAAGCGGGCTACTCCATCGTTTTCGCACTACCTCAATTCCCTGGCAATGACGGCGAGTCGTCGCGGACAGGGGAAGTCCCGTTACCAAGGGGAGTCAACTGATTGGTACTGAGCGGCTCAGCGAACACGACGTGCTTCGGCATACAGCTTCGCCGAAAGTTGAGTGAACTTCATCCCTCCCAACGACGATCCAGAGCTTCGTCTTCTTGATGAATTCTTGGTAGCGCTTCCTGGATTGGCGCAGGACTCTGTTCTCGATCTTTATACTACTAACGTAACTCAGCGACGTTTGGTTTCTCTTTCTGTTAGGCGGCGTACTCTACGTCGCTGGCGATGAGTTCCCACGGTGGGGTTCGATCAACAGCATGGTCTGTTCGTTCTCGAACTCCTGCTCACGCACCAGCAGAAGGCGAACGAATCCTTCTACTCCCTTCCGATCTCGTATGTCTCAACGGGTTACGGTTTTCGACACGGTCATCACTACGTCACAGACCTCGGATTCAAAAATTGTAATAGTCTGCAGTATGGTAACTAATATCTTATAAGATAGCAGTGATACCGGGTGACGGTATCGGAACCGAAGTTGTAGATTACTCAATGCCGGTCGTTGAGGCGGCAGCCAACAAGTGCGGCGTATCGTTCGATACTATCCAGTACGATTGGGGTTCCGAGAGATATCTCCACAAAGGGGCGATGATGCCGAACAATGGACTTGACGAGCTCCGTGATTACGATGCCATCTTTCTCGGTGCGGTCGGGCATCCCGATGTCCCCGACCACGTGACCCTGCGTGGACTCAGATTGGTAATCACGAAGGGATTCAACCAGCAGATCTGTAAACGACCCATCTACCTATTTGAGGGCGTTACCAGTCCACTACAAGGCTACGCCAACGGAGATATCGACTTTGTCGTTTATAGACAGAACACGGAGGGAGAGTATGCTGACATTGGCGGCAGAGAATATCAGGGGTACAAGAACGAGGTCGCTGTCCAGAGTGCTCTTTACACTCGCGACGGAACGGAGACAATCGTCCGTGCGGCGTTCGAGGCTGCAACTGAACGCGACCACAAGCTCACGAGTATCACAAAATCCAACGCACAGGTCCATGGAATGGTCTTCTGACGATATTGTAAGTGAAGTCCATCAAGACTATCCCGAGGTCGATGTCGAACGTCTGCTCGTCGATGCGGCTAGCATGGACCTCGTCAGGCGACCAGAGGAGTTCGACGTTATCGTCGCCTCGAACCTCTTTGGCGACATTCTCACCGACCTTGGCGCGGGTATCTCCGGAAGCATGGGTCTTGCTCCGTCGACGAACATCAACCCGACGGGAGAATACCCGTCGATGTTCGAGCCGGTTCACGGAAGTGCCTTCGATATCATGGGTAAGGAGATCGCGAATCCGATTGGAGCAGTGCTCTCATGGGAACTTCTCTGGGACTACCTCGATGAACAGGCGGTTGCACGAACGTTGAGGACCGCCGTAGCGAAACAATTGGCCGACACGGATGCCCCACGAACCCCCGATATCGGTGGTGACTCAGGGACGGAACAGGTAACGGACGACCTCCGTGTGCGTATTACTAAATGGTGTTCACAAAGCAATTAACAGAGGAGAGATAAAGAGGACTGCAAGATATACGCCCTATACCTTCCTCGGAGTAGTTTGGCGCGAGCGGACTCGTATGTGAACCCAGTATTCTCGGCAAAGTGTACCTGTCAGCTCTCATCTACTCCTCAGTAAGATAGCCGACGAGTGTGGGAAGACATACCCCAGAGGCTGATGAGCCACAGCGAATCGACCGTCGACATGAGGCCCGCACCGTCCATTTCTGCTACAACGGCGGTCCTAGGCACAATCACAAGCCACCCCGAAAACTCGTAGAGCCCAACACGCAGGCCGAGAAGAAACGCGATGGACGTGAGGCCCAAGAGACCAACAACAGAGCCAATGACCGCCGAACGGGTGTAGCGGCCACCGAAGAGATGTCTCTCAACTTACCCACTGTCGAGACGTTCCACATCTGGCGTTCCGATGCCACACTGTTAGTTTGGCAAGTACACGAACGACAGGCGAACCCAATCGCTTTCATCGGACCGTCCATAGGTGCGGTTAGTATGAAACTCGGTATCTTCGGTGCTGGCGGCGTCGGTAGGTACCTTGGTGCTCACCTGGCGGACGCGACCCACAAGTCTATCTCATCGTTCGCTTGGGAACACTCGCGTCTCATCCCGCTTCTGTACTGACTAGCTCTGGGAAACAATCATTCTCGACAAATGATCTCCCAATCGTCCTATAACCTTATGTGGGCAGGCGAACACAGCCTGTGTATGGCAACGATAGCAGTAGTTCTGGATAGCGCCGAGGCCAACGAACAGCTACTCGAAACCGCGAAGCGACATGTTACTGGGACGGATCTGGAGATTGTCCTCTGTCGGATTGTCGACCGCGACGAGTACGAGGGAGACGTCCGTCGACAGGCTGAATCAAGTGAACGTGTTGACAGCATCGAAGAGGTCGAGCGAGAGGCAAAAGCCGAGGCTGAAGCCGTTGGTGAGAAGTTCTTCGGCGATGACGTCTCGTTCACCGCGGTCGGTGCAATCGGAACGATCCCCGAAGATGTCATCAAAATCGCTGACGAGTGGGACACCAACCACGTCTTCATCGCGGGGAAAAAGCGCTCTCCCGCAGGGAAGATGCTTTTTGGTGATGAGGCCCAGAAACTCATCCTTGACTTCTATGGGCCGGTCACGGTTGTCACCGAAAACAGCAGTTAGGAACCCCTCCCACTGACGTCCTATTCCGAGTCGTATCAGGCCCAGACAACGACCGTTATATCTCTTCAAGCGATCGCAACTCCGCCGTGTCGTTTACACCTCACGCCAATCAAACCCGATGTCACTCCGGACAACCCACCTGTCTTCGAGATTCAGAAGACGAAGGTTATCGTTCTTTGGTGGAGGTTTGACCTAGTACCTGTGTCGCTGACGACTCGTCAAAAAATAGTAGTGCCGTAGCAGATTTATCCTGCGCGGACCCGGGAGAGGCCGTCGTAAATCTCCCGGAAGTACGGCGAGAAGAACGTCACAACTGAGAGGACAAGTAGGATTGCGACGATGGGCTTGGTGACCACCGGACCAACTGCGCCGCCACTGATGGCGAGGGCCCGGCGAATACCCAACTCAATGATCGGTGCGAGCACGATGGCAAGCACGATTGGACCAACTGGGAAGTCGAACTTCTTCAGGACGTACCCGAGGACTCCCATAGCGAACATCAGCCATGCCTGCCGGAGCGTGTTCTCGAGTGCGAACGTTCCCACGATGGTCAACACCGCGATGACCGAGAACAGGATCGCACGGGGTGTCTCCAACACTCGAACGAACACCGGCAGGAGCATGAAGGCGATCACGACGAAGAAGATGTTCGCCAAGATGAACCCACCGAACCACATCCAGAGTAGCTCTGACTGCTCGGTGAAGAGCTGTGGTCCGGGACTGATATTCAGGATATTTAGGGCACCGAGCATGACTGCCGTGGTGCCACTACCTGGAATACCGAGGGTGAGAAGCGGGATCATCGCCCCACCAGTCGCAGCGTTGTTCGCGGACTCGGAAGCAGCGACGCCCTCGATGACGCCTGTACCGAATTCCTTCCCGCGGTGGGCGATCCGCTGAGCGATGCCGTAGTGAATAAATGACCCCAGCGTGGACCCGGACCCGGGAAGCGTTCCGATAAACGAGCCGACGAACATACCGCTCACGATGACGCGAGCGGACTCCTTGATGTCAGCCATCGACGGGAATGTGGATTCGACCCGCTGGCCAAATCCTTTGACTGAGTCATGGATCGTTTCGACGTTCAGCAGCACTTCCGAGACGGCGAACAGCCCAATGAGCGCTGCGATGAAGTTAATCCCGTCGGTTAGGAGCAGCGAGTCAAGGGTGAATCGGCTGTACCCCGAGACGGGGTCCCGACCGATCGTCGCGATGAAGATCCCCAGCGCCGTCCCGACAAGCCCTTTTGCTAGGCTGTCGCCAGAGACGGCGGAGACGAGGCTTAACCCGAAGATCGAAATCGCGGCGATTTCGGCGGGACCGAAGTTGAGCGCGAACTCAGCGAACGGCGGCCCGATGGTGATGAGTACGACGACGCTGAATAATCCCCCAAGGCCGGAAGCGAGCGCTGCGATTCCCAGTGCGCGACCGGACTCCCCCTTCTTCGACATCGGGTAGCCGTCAAAGGTCGTTGCGGCCGCTGCTGTGGTCCCGGGTGTGTTGATGAGGATCGCTGCTACCGATCCACCGTATTGCGCCCCGGAGTAGATCCCGAAGAAGAAGATCATCGCCGGGATTGGATCCATCCCGAACGCTACCGGGAGAAGGATCGCAACCGTTACGGACGCGTTGAGTCCAGGGATCATCCCGGCTGACACGCCGATAATAACGGATGCGATGATTATCCCGATCAGATAGGGATCGGTGAATATCTCAAGCATCACGCCGACCTGTAACGGGCTAAATTGTTCAATCATTACTATTTATAGCACCCCTGTGATCAGATCACGCAGCAGTGGTGATGGGAGCGGGAGCCCGAGTCCGGTCGTGAACACGAGGTAGATAGCCACGGTGAACCCGATGGCGAGTACCGCCGCAAGCAGATATCGCCGAAACCCGTTTGTCATAAACAACAGGAACAGCAGTGCGGTTGTTGACACTCCGAAACCGATGTTTTCGAACACGAGCATGTATCCTGCGCAAAGCAGGATGAACGTGAGCACGCGCAGTCCATCGCGGACTTGCATCTCGACGATCTTGTCATCCAGCTCCTTCCTCCGCCGCCGCCAAAGGCGGATCGACAACAGGTACACGCTCATTAATACCATCGTCACACCCGCAAGCTGCGGGAATAGTCGTGGTCCAACACCCGCACCAAACGGGTTCTCGAGTGGCAGGTTCAGCTGACTGTAGATGGCAGCGAACGCTCCGAGCACTCCCAACAGTACCAGTATTGCAATCTCACCTGTACTCTTGCGCAGGTGGATTGTCTCGTCAAGCCGCTCTCGGACTGTGTTCGCCTTGAATTCCATCAGTTATCCGAATAGATACCGAGGTTGTTCTCTTTGAAGACCTCCGTGAACCGTTCGTTGACCCCCTCGACGTAGTTGTAGAACTCCTCGCCCCGGAGGAACGCGGGATTCACGTTGTTGTTGCTGGCGTACTCCTCGAACTCATCGGTGTTGTAGATCTCCTCATACAGGTCTCGGAGGTACTCGACGCGGGATTGCGGCGTATCGCCGTGAACGACAGTGCCACGGAACTGCTCGACGACAATCTCCGTATCGAACGCTTGGTTGACGTATGGGACGTCAGGGTAGAGCTCGAGCTCCTGTCCCGAGAAGTGCAGGAGATACTGCACCTCTCCGGATTCACGCTGGTCACTAACCTCGCTTGGCGCGGTGACCGCAGCGTCGACGTCGCCCGCCAGCAGCGCCGAAACCTGCTCGCCGCCACCCGAGAAGGGGACAATCTCTGCGTTCATGTCCGTCCGCCTACTCAGGAGGAATGCTGCCGTGTGGTCCTGTGTCCCGACGTCGAACGAGGCAATGGACACACGGTTCTCTGCGGCGTAGTCACGGAACTCTTGGATGCTGTTGAACCTGTCGTCGTCACCGCGAATGACCAGCAGGATTGGCTCGACGCCCATCCGGGCAATCGGGGTGAAGTCCTCGTACGTGATCCCGATGTCGCGTGAGAGTGGCGTCACGACCAGGTTCGTGGTCACGTTAAGGACGGTGTGGCCGTCAGGGTCCTGGTCAAGCGTGTACCGCATTCCGGCTTCGCCACCGCCGCCGGTTTGGTTAATCGCCCGAGCATCGACTGGCAGCAAGTCATTCTGTCGAATCGGTCGGAGGTACCCCTGCCGGACGATCGTGTCGCTGCCGCCACCGCGGCTGGCCCACGCGACGAACGTCATCCGCTGGGAGGGGTAGTCGTCGCCCCCGCCTCCGTTGGAATCTGTGTTTCCGTTGGAATCTGTGTTTCCGTTGGAATCCGTGTTTCCGTCGCCCGAGCCGTCTCCGTCGCCACCTCCGTCACCGCCGGCACATCCGGCGAGACCAGCAAGTCCCGCAGCGCCAGTCAGTCGCAGGTACTCCCGTCGAGTCGGTAGTTTGTCCTTCATAGTTGGTCTCCTCCACGAGCATTGCGTAGCGCGTACACCACGCATCCTCGTGGGGTGATGGCATGTCTCTACGACAACCTAATAAAACTTTCGTGGGGGATAGGGCAGAAGTCGAGTTCGCTCCCCACAGAGGGGTAACAACCACATGTCGGAGCTACAGCAGGGACGTGTACAGCTCGCAGAAACGGCGGTAACGGATTCGAATCCCAGTGAGGGTATTGAATGCGTCGCCGATACGCCTGACGCCATGAAGATATTGGCCCGGGCTTGAGATCCCGAGTTTGCGGGTCGCTATCAGGCTCGTGTTAGTCGATCCGGTACTCCTCGAAGACCTCGTCGTCGATGGTGACACCGAGTCCAGGTTCAGACGGCGGGTCGATGCGCCCACCGTCTTGGACGTAGATGGCGTCCTGGTTTTCGACGTACTTGCCGGCGATATACTCGCCGGGATCGTCGATGTCGTCGTCGAGGACGGCGAACTCGATGAGCGAGCACTTGCGGCTCGCCGCCGCCACGTGGAGGCTGGCGGCATAGTTAATCGCTGGTCCGAGCGCGTGCGGAACGAGCTCTTTGTTGTACGTCTCAACTAGGTTGGCGACGCGCATTGCCCCCGTGATGCCGCCGACGTAGTCGACGGAGGGCTGATAAATATCGAGTGCGCCCGCTTCGAGGTGCTTCTTTGCTGGGTAATGAGGGGTGTGTGTCTGGTATCCCGAAATCGGGACTTCGACGTCTTGGTTGAGCTGGGCCTGCCCCTGTATATCCGTGTGGGCGATAGGTTCTTCGAACCATTCGACCTCGTACTCACCGGCCGTCTTTGCGACGCGGCGGGCATCAGTGTATTCGTACGACGTGTTCGCGTCGATGGCCAGCCCAAAGCCCTCCGGACTGCCTTCGGTGATGGTCCGGATGCGGTGGCGGTCTTCCTCGACGCCAAAGCCGGCACCTACCTTCATCGCCTCGAAGCCCTTTTCGTCGAGCCAGTTTGCATATTCAACCAGCTCGTCCGCTTCCTTATCGACCGGGAACGTCGCGTACGCGTTAACGGTGCCGGTCTGACCGCCGAGTAGCTCGTACACCGGTAGTCCGGCGTTCTTGCCGACGATGTCCCAAAGTGCCTCATCGATCGCGCTCAGAGCACCGTATGCACCCGCACGCTTCACGTGGAGGTACAGCTCGTGCCAGATGTCCTTAACGTCACGTGGATCTTTGCCGATGACGTGGCGGCCGATCGACTCGATGGACTGGGCTAGGAACCGATTGTTCTCCTCGGAGCGGTAGAACGACTCTCCGAGTCCGGTGATCCCTTCGTCCGTATGTACCTTCACGACAACCGAACTAATGTCGAGTTCTCGGGCGCCAACCTGCGCCGGTAGGGACGCGGCATCGACAGCGCTCCCGAGAACTGCAGTTTCGATATCGGTTACTTCCATTGCAGTTCGCTCATGCACACCATCTCATAAAAATTAATGGGGTGCCAGAGCGATTGACCGGCTCATCCCGAGCCGCCGCAAGTGGGTTGGCTTGGTATGGCCAGCTGGCTTACAGCACGTGGCGACTCCAACCACCGTCGACGCTCACTACCTCGCCCGTCATGTAGCTAGAGCGTGGCGACGCGAAGAACGCGACGGCGTCGGCAAACTCGGACGGCTTGCCCGGTCGATCCATCGACACCTCATCGACGCGGCTCTGGAGTGCTTCATCCCACGAAATGTCACGTTGTTCTGCCCGCCGTTCCACTTTGTACTCGATCCGGTCCGTCATTATGAAGCGAGGAGTCACGGCGTTAGCACGGACGGCGGGTGCAAACTCCCGAGAGATCGTTTTCGTGAGCCCGTAGAGGCCGAGCCGGTACACATTCGAAATCGCATGCCCCAGTGGGGGTTCTCTGGCCGAGGCGCTCGTGACGGTGATTAGCGACCCAAGATCACTGTCCTCAAGGTGGGGTAGCGTCGCCTCCGCCAACCACCGATTGCTTGAGATGACCAACTCGTGGCTGTCGGCCCACTGCTCCTCGGTCGCCTCCTCGAATGTGACCGCCGGAGGGCCGCCGTGGTTGTTCACTTGCACGTCAACCCCCCCAAACGTATCGACCGTTCGCGAAACAAGCTGGTCGATCTGATCTCGCTCAGTGATATCGCACTCCACAGGAAGAATCCGATTGGCATCGACGCCAGCTTCTTCCCGCAGTTGAGTAGCAGCGTCTTCGATGCTTTCCTGCGACCGCGAACAGATTGTCACATTCGCGCCCTCCTCGAGGAAGCGTTTTGCGACTGCGTAACCGATCCCTTTGCTTGAAGCCGCGACGATAGCGGTTCGATCGGCAAGTCGTAAGTCCATCGTCCTCTTGCTTTGGGTAAGTATACTTAAGTCCTTGCGCCAGTCACTGCTTTCCACGCACGCCGGCTCCCACACAATCTATGAACGTCTCTTGGAGAAGTCTGTACTCAACGGTCCGCACGTATGATCTTGTAGTCCTCGTCTCGCTACTGTGGTTCATGGTCCAGTTTCTCCGGTTCGTGTTTCCCCCCTTATTCGAGACGTTTCAGGCGATCTACAACGTGTCGAATACACAGACTGGCATCCTCTTCACCGCGATGATGCTGGCATACTCGACCGTTCAGTTCCCGGCTGGAATGCTCGGCGACCGGATTGGGCGATCGTTCGTCATCCTCCTCGGTGCCACAGTGTTCGCGTTTGCAGCACTCCTCGCGGCCGCAAGCCCCAGTTTCGCCGTCGTTCTTATCGCGGCGATCATGATTGGGCTTGGAACAGGACCACACAAGGCGGTCGCGATTCCACTGTTGTCGAGTCAGTACCCGGATCGAACCGGTCGGGCGCTCGGAGTCATGGATACAATCGGCCAGCTAGGCGGGATGACCGCCCCGCTTGCAGTCGCCGGCATTCTCGCCATCACTGTCTGGCAGGGCGTCTTTGTTCTCGGGGCTACCGTCACTGCCATCCTAATCCTCCTGTTTTTGCTCCGCGTGCGGAACGACGACGAGTTGATGGCACGCGGTAGCGCAGGTGCCGTCGAGGGTGCTGCCGATGGGGAGGACGTGAGCTATCTTGCGGTGTTCAGAAATCGGAGTCTGTTGCTGTTCATGGTCGTCACGATGTTGTTTACGTTTGCTTGGAACGGACTCTCCTCATTCTTTCCACTATTCTTGGCGACCGAAAAGGGACTAGATGGGGAAGTCTCTGGGATTCTGTATAGTCTCTTGTTCGCCGCGAGTGTGTCTCAGACTGTCACCGGTGATCTCAGCGATCGCATGGGCCGCCTACGAGTTAGCAGCCTGCTGTTCGCCGCAATGTTCCTTGGCATCACGACGTTAGTCGTAGCAGAGAGTCTTCCCGTTCTTGTAGTCACGACGGTGGTTGTCGGAGCCGGCTTCCATGGATTCCGGCCTGTCCGTGACTCCTACCTGATGGACGTTATCCCTGAGAGCATTGGTGGTGGCACGCTCGGTGTTATCCGGACTGGTATGACTGGAGTCGGTGCCTTGGCACCCGCATTTGTTGGGTACATCTCCGATGTTGTTGGGTTCGTTACTGCGTTCGCGGTTATCGCGGGCGTATCGGCGGTCGCTGGACTCATCGTAGTGCTGTTGCGGTAGTTTGGCGTCGTGATTGGCGAAATTGAATCGGACCTGCGTTGATTTCGGGTCGTAGTGGCGTTAATCCGCCGCAGGATTGAAGGGAATGCACACAAGTTGTTCGTCATGGACGAACTCTCTCGGTCGGTCCAATCGGTCGAAACGATGTTCAATATCGTAGAGTTACTAGTCGAACGCGACGGAGCTGGCGTAACAGAGATCTCCCAGGAACTTAATCTTGCGAAGAGCACGGTCCATCAACAGCTCTCCACGCTGCGTTCGCTCGGATATGCCGTCATGGAAGAGGACAAGTACTACCCTGGACTCCGGTTTCTCTCTATTGGGGAGTACACACGGAACAGACGCGAAGTGACGCAAAAGGCTGGCCCAATGGTTGAACAGCTTGCTAAAGAGACGGAGGAGCGCGCACAGTTCTTCGTCGAGGAACACAAACAAGGTGTCTATCTACACATCAGCGAGGGTGAACGGGCCGTTCAAGCGGATCGCCACCCTGGCAAGCTTCGGTACCTCCACTCTAGCGCCGGTGGAAAAGCGATCCTCGCGTTCATGGACCGTGACCGAGTTCAGGAGGTGATCGACCGGTGGGGGCTTCCGGCTGAGACCGAGCACACGATTACGGACGAGGACGAATTATATGCGGAGCTTGACCGGATAACCGAGCGTGGATACGCGACAAACAAGGAAGAGTCGATTGACGGTCTATGGTCGCTTGGCGTCCCCGTTATTGCAAATGGGCAAGTCGTTGGGTCCTTCAGCGTGTCCGGTCCGCGCCACCGACTGGATACAGAGTGGTTCAGGGAGGAACTGCCCAATCTACTTCGAGGAACCGCGAACGAACTTGAGTTGAAGCTCGAGTATTCGTAGCTAATCCGGGGATTTTGTGCGGTATACCACTAATCTAACTGCTGTCGGACGAGTATTAGATTAGCAATCATCCTACTTCCGGTCAAGGACAGGGAGGCTACTCAAATCGTCGAATTGGGTGGGTTGCTCCTGCGACTATTCATTGGTGAAGTTCATCCGGGAGTTCTCAACCGCAAAATGATCGAACAGAGTGGAGGCTTTGTGAGCGTAAGATGGTAGACAAAGAGTGGGTGATAGTGATACAGGAGCAGACGATTTCGTCTTCTCGGTTGCTTGCCCGACTCGCAAACCCGATCGACGACGACACCGAATTTGTCGACATTAGTTATCTCGTCGTTGGCGGATGAATGAGAACGCCACTCGAGAAAGTGCTATTCGGGGTGTATCGCAGTTAGTGCTGGTCCTGATGGAGCCGCCGGTTAGTGCTCTCTGACGGCAAGGAAGCACTACGTTCGCCACCAACGAACAGTACTTTCTCAGGATGTTGGCGCAGTCTATTACGAATATTCGCACAATGAATCAAACTATCATTACATTCAGTGGAATGAGATTGACGCATCAATGAGGAAGTGGGGAAGAATCCAAAAAACTTCCAATTGGCTGAGTTTACAATAGTAGTATTGTAATTCCATTTTTACTGATACGAGTGGGGCGGCTGATAGCGACATCAGCCTAAATATCGTTCGTTACACACGAACGAACCTTCGGTCACAAGCACCCCAAATCGCAGGACTGCAGGTCGAAACACTAATGGTGATATGTCGAAACCACTACCCCATGGGTGAAACAGCCATGCTCGCAGAGTTTGTAGCGTCAACCTCACTCGACGACATCCCTGAGGATGCAACCAGTCACGCAAAGGCCGCAATCCGGGACTACGTGGGAGTTGCATTGTTTGGCTCCCACCATGAGGTCGGGAACAAGGTCTACGACTATCTTGACGCGTACGGCGGTGACGGTGACGCAACCGTTTTCCAGCGTGGGACACGTTCCCCGCCATCCGCAGCTCTTGCCAACGGTGCCTTCGGTCACGCAATTGACTATGATGACACGTTCGAAACTATCGTCATTCACCCGACATCACCGGTGTTTGCAGCCTCACTCGCAGCAGCGGATGATGTCAACGCCACAAGTGAGGATGTCCTCACTGGCTACATCGTCGGCTGCGAAGCTGCATTCCGCGTCGGCCACAGCACCTACCCCGAACACTACCAGAACGGATGGCACAGTACGGGGACCGCAGGATCTTTCGGTGCCGCAGCAGCCGCTGCCCACGTTCTCGGTTTAGATTCCGAAGCAATCGCTCGTGCATTCGGGATTGTCGCGTCCTCCTCGTCGTCCCTTAAGAAGAACTTCGGCTCGATGACGAAACCGCTCCATGCAGGCCACGCTGCCCAGATGGGCGTCCGCGCCGCGCTACTCGCGCGTGATGGGTTTACAGCTGACCCGGAGATCTTCGAGGGTGACATCGGCTACAATCGGGTCATGACCATTGACGATGCGTACGACCCTGACGAAATTACTGAGGGGCTCTCCGAGGAGTGGGCCGTTCTCGACATTGGCTTCAAGCCGTACCCATCTGGCGTTATCACGCACGCAGCAATGGATGGTATGCGCGACCTCGTTACGGAACATGATCTGACTCCCGAATCCGTTGAGGAAATCGTTGTGACACTCGACGACGCTGCCTCGGAGATGCTAATCCACGCCAAACCGGAGGACGCGCTCCAGGCGAAGTTCTCGATTGAGTTCTGTCTCGCCGCGATTCTACGCGAGGGCGATGCTGGCATTCATGAATTCACCGACGAGTACGTTGCTCAGCCTGAAACGAAGGAGGCGATTGAGAAGGTGTCACGAGCGTTTGAAGAGAATCTCTTTGGCGACCAGTACGCCGGGTACGGCGCGATCGTTCGCGTAACAACAACTGACGGCGAGAAGTATCGTGAAGAGATTCGCTACGCACCCGGGAGCCCGAATAACCCAGTTAGCGAAGAGCGGCTCCGTTCAAAGTTCATGACGTGTGCCGAGACCCGACTCAATGATACGGACGTCGACGTTCTCTCCGATGCGATCGAGGAGTTTGAAAACGTTGACCTCGACAAGTTCCGAAACCTCGTCGCGTAACGATTGACCTGGCTTTCGATAAATCTGATTTTCCAACGGGGGTACTGTGGACTGAGCTCAGATCACTAGGAGAGGTGACGTACGTCTTGTTCCCCCTGTACCCATGCACACTTCGAATAATTTCGTGCAGCCTCTGAACATCCGATTCTGAAAGACGCTTCATCAGACTAGGTCGCGTTGGGCCCCAGTAGACTTTAGTTGTTTGTTAACGTACCCCCAGATTATGTCCGAAGCGACGCGAAGTCAAGACTCTCAGTACTTTATCTCCTCGCAGCAGCAGTACATTTTCGCACCTCTTTCCACAGCGACTCGTTTAATTGGCCGAGAGCAGGAAGAGTTAGCAGACGAACGGTCTGCATTCGAGGCCTTCGAAGCCCGTTTGCAATCAATTCTGCCTATAGAGTCAACATATTCCCAACATCCAGCAGCAGGTCTCAGCCGTCAAAGTACGGATGCTGGGAGAGTTACCCAACTCCGCAATGCGTACCGGCAAACAGTAATGGACGTCCCACATTACGAGCGAGTATATGATGAGACACTTGTGGAACACTTCAAGAATGAATTCGGACCAAAGTACGTTGGCATATTTGAAGATGCAACGTCGGCAGCCTTTACCCCACAGTACAAGTCCGCACTCCAGCTGAAGGTAAGAGAGACGGTTAAGAGACGAGAGGAAGTCCTCAGAATGCTTGACGTAGAGGAGAAGTCAGTAAGAGACGCATGGACTTCACTAGAAGAGATTTGCTCACCGCTTCAAACGACAGTAATTCCGGACTGGTATACTGATTCCTTCACAACGCGACTTGACGCAATTGCAGCTGCGCGACAGGAACGGCTCCAAGAACGAGACGACCTTGACCACACTCAGGGTCTCTCGTTATGTGCGTATGCCTACGATGACCAGCCATGGACATACCCTGTTCTAACGTCAGTCGCCCGAGTACGTGAGACAGTGACCTTTGAGAGGTGATTCTTCGTCTTTAGGGGTGGTGTACAAAACTGAACGGCATCCAATGGCCGAACAAGGACTAGCAGACTCAGTTCTCAATCTCACTAAGCGCTTCTGTGGCAACATCGCCTAGTTCGCCAGCCTCGATGTGCGAGTAGTGTTCCCGGACCATTTCTTCGGAGTTGTCCAGATATCGGGCAGCAACCGTGTACCCAAACGCTCGGACGAGGACCTCACCCATCCCACGTCGTCCACCATGGGGGGCGAGATAATCGTGTTTGGAGTCATCGATGTCGATTTCAGCGGCTTCGGAGAGCCGTTGGAGGATTGATCGTGCACCATCCGTCGTAATCGACGACGGCCGAATATCCTCGTCGAGGGCCAGTAAGAAGTCACGAGCGTAGGCAGCACGTCGCTCGTCGATTGCATCCGGTTGAAATCCGCGATCGGCCAGCCCGTCTTGGACGAGGGTTGCGAGCGTTCGCTGGTCGAACGTCGGAAACACAGGCCACCGCTCCGACGGAGGATCCATCAACTGACGATAGCTCCGCAGCGGCGAAATTACCGGATCAGGAAGGCTCGCCGCATCCCACTGCTGTTTCTTTCGGTAGACATCCATACTCCCATCCTCAAGCGAGATCTCCTCCCACCGAACCCCACGCCGGCGTGGGTCGTTGGGGTCCCGAAGGACCTCGCCAACTCGGACAGCGGTGTACGCAAGGACAAACACGAGAGCGCGGTCACGAGCCGCCTTCAACGCCACGTAGCGCGCTCGCTGCCGCTCAAGAGGGGGAACATCCTCCGGGAGAGTCGTGTAGGTCTCGATGGTGTCACGGGCCTGCTCGTCGACGTACCGAGTGAGTGCGTGGCGCTGTTCGGACGTCCAGGCCTGCTGGTCACCGGGCTTGCGGCCGTCGTCTTCAGGCAGCGGCGCCATCGCGCTCGCCCGCTGCGCGTAGTGCGCCTCGAGGTAGCCCTCGTTGACGCACCAGCCACACCACGCAGAGATATAGCGATAATAGGTTTGTACAGTATTCTGTTTGAGGCCCCGGTCACCAGCGAGATGGCGCGCGTATTCACGGAAGACACGTTCGTCAAGGTCCTCGAAGGTAGGTTCTCGGTCAACGTCATCGGGGACGATCCCAGTCCAGCTGTCACCACCGCGGTCGCCGGCAGCCCACTCCACGAACCGCCTTAGTTCGCGTGCTGCATTACGTCGATAGTTCCCGCCGTCGCCACCGCGGCCTTTCCCCTTGTCCTGGAGGTACCGCTCGAAGCTGTCGTCGAGCGGCGTCGAGAGTGTCCGGTCAGACAATGACCGAACCCGCACGGTTCTCCGAACCTGTTCTCAGTGGCTCTACTTCGGGGAAAGCGTCGTCGTGAGCCGATTGCAGCATTCGTGCTTACCCCACAGCGTCGGGGTACTTCAATGTGGTCATGATTATTGGGGTAATCACGACCAGTATTCCTATCGAGGGAATTCGTCGATTTCCAGAGTTCCAGAGCTCCTACCAGCCGAATCAGGGAGATACAACCCTGAATAAATCCTATGATACTATATCAAATGTCGGAAGGTCGGGATCGTCACAAATAGCGCTGAGCTGGAACTCTCGAAAGCTACGTCCCAGGTGTGTGAGCAAATCATGGATTTCGGCCGTGGCGTGACAGTCGAGCAATACGACCGAAGGGACCGACGCCTCAGAAGACGACCCGGTCGAAGGAGTCGGTTTCGTGTCGTCCGATGTCAGGGAGTTAACGCGCCTCCAGAACCAGGGATACGCGGATATCAAACCCTAACGCGCTAGAAAAGCTTCGGGACCGTGTTTCGGAAAATGTTGACCGAGATGACGAACAGCAGGGTGATAACGAACCAGTTGAACTTCTGGTCGTCGACCTCGAGTCGGCGTAGATAGGTTCCGAGGAGAAGCCCCACAATCGTGATAACCGCAATAATGGACCCGAGCCAGAGCCGGTACGTGGTCATGAGATTCGTGAAAAGCGCCATCTGAAGAATGCGGACTGTGAAGATGATTCCGAGAACCATAGAGAGCCCGCCGATATAGCGCTCGGTATCACGCTCGAACGTATGGAAATACGCCGGGAGTAGCGGCCCGAGGTTAGATACTGCGAGCAGGAATCCTTCGAGAAAGCCAGCGGTACTGAGTGCGATTGGGTGGTGTGCTTCTTCGATCGTCACAAAATTCTGAACGACCTGAAAAACGACGTACGCGAAGATAATCACCCCGATGAGAAACGGTACAATCGGTCCGGCGCTGTACTGGGCAAGGAAGTAGACGCCGGTAATTGACCCAACGATTGCCAGTAGGATGAGAAGCCATTCCTCCCGGACGAACGACAGACCAGTCTTGGTCTCCCCGATCTGGAACATATTGATCATCCAGGGTGGGATAGCGAGAACGACAACCGCAATTGTCGGGTCTATAACAGAGGCAAAGATGGGGGTCGTAATCAGTGCGTATCCAAAGCCTATCATCCCCTTCACGACGCCTGCGACAACAGCGACGACAGCAAAGAGCAGGAGTAATTCGGTCGAGACGTTCGACTGGACGCCCTTCGAAACGTTATCCCATCCAGGGAAGAAGACGATCGAGCACGTAAGAACCGCGAGCGTCGCGAACAGCATCGTTACTTCTCGATACCGGAATTGAAGCAGGTTCTTAACGAACTGGCGAGGATCGACTCTGGCGTTACGTGTACTCATACTGTGGAGTGTTTGCTGATAACCCACAATAGCCGAACGTGTAATCCAGTATCTCCGTCGGTAACATCCTCATGCAGGTATGACGGACCGAAACCCGCAATCCTCACTGTTCTCTCGATAGGTGAGCGCCACGCACGGAGTTTATAGAAACAAGAGGCGTCACATATACCGGAAGATATTGCTGCGAGGTATCTCAGTGTTAGCTGGCTCAGTCAGCACCAACGACCCAATAAGCGAGGTCTCCCAAATCGCTATGCATCGACAGCATTGGTCTCGACTCTTGGACCGGTGCTCCAGATGAGGGTGCTCCGGTGGGCGACCAAATTTCCTTTAGTTAGACCGCCGTACAGCCGGTAATGACGGAGATCCCTGATTCGCTACGTCTACTCTACGAAACGACACTCGAAAAGCGCGGTGACCAGTACACGGTTTCGGTCCCAAAGGGACTCGTCGACGAAAGTGCACCCACAAGGGGTGGTGTCTTCTGAGTAGCGCGATTCTACTCAGTAAACAGAGCGCAAGAAGAACACCGACACTGAATCTGCACCAAACGGCGGTCGCGTCCAGAGTCGGAACCAGTATGAAACCGCGCCGGTAGAGGAGGGAGAGGTACGGTCAGTGACGGTCGATACTTGGGAGACCGGGGGACGGGGTCACGAAGGTCGAGCGAGGGTTCGTCGTCTTCGTTCCCGGAGCTCAGTCCGGCGACGAGGTTGACGTTGAAATCACGGACGTCCAGAAGCGGTCGCGTTCGCCGGGCCAGTGACCGAGGCAGAAGCCCGATAGCGCAGCTAACCCGACGCCCTCCCCGAATTCTATAGTTACTCTAACCAAATACATTCATTGTACTACAACAGTGTATACAATCATTGAACACATTCATTAGTTGTGTTCACTGTCAGTGTTCACTAGTTGTGTTCATTAATTAAATCACCCACAGAACATAGCGAACTACATCAATGAATGAACGTACAGAACTTTCAAGATGGGTGGTGTCCATGGCGTGAGTATGTTAGCGTACTCGACGTACAGCGAGGCAGGCGGGGTCGGCAAGACGACGACAGCCGCGAACCTAGCGGTCGCGCACGCACGAGCTGGTTTGAAACCGCTCGTCGTACCACTCGACCCCCAAGATGGCGACCTCTCCCGGCTCTTCGGTGTCGACACAGATCGTACTGAATCCGTCGACAATCTCGTCCGGCACATGATTCGCCGTCCGAGTGGCGAGTTCGACGACCTCATCCGGACCGTGGAAGGCGTCGACATCATCCCGGAACACAACATGCTCTCGGACCTCGCCGAGTACCTCCAGCGTGAGAAAGACCAGGCAGAAGCGATGGGCGAAGCGTTCGGGATGCACGCACAGCTGCTTCGCGTCCTTCGCGAAGCCGGCGTGCCAGACGAGTACGACGTGCTCATCTGTGACCCACCGGCGACCGAGGGGCCACATCTCTACAACGCGATTCACGCGACGCGCTCGCTCGTCATCCCTGTCGAGCCGAGCGCAAAGGGACGAGCTGCCGTCGAGGGCCTCGAGTCGCTCGTCGCCGGGCTCGAAGACCAGCTTGACGTCGAGGTTGGCGTGCTTGCTGCAGTGCCGGTCGGATTCAAGGATACGCGGGACCAGCGGACGGTTCTCGACGAAATTGAGTATCCGATCCCGGAGATCATTGGCGAGCGTGCGTCGCTGATGGAGGGCTGTTGGATGCAGCAGTGCTCAGCGTTCGAGTACGTCCGGGAACACCGGGATCGTCGGCGGGACTACGAAATCGAGACGCTCGCCCAATTCGACCGGATTGCACGCCGCCTGGAGCAGGAAGTTGGGATTGAAGCGCCGAACCCGCCGAAGCCCGGTGACCTCGACCACGAGGTGCTATCCGCATGACGGGCATGAAAGAGGGCGCTGGCGAGGACCCGTTCGCATCGAGTAGTGAGAGTACAGACGTGGAGGAGTCGACGACCGAGAGGTCCACGACCGAGGCCGAACCGACGGAGACGGAGTCAACGCAGTCGTCGCGGCAGCAGCGGGCGATGCAGATCCCGTACAAATTCCGGCGAGATGGCGTGCAGGATGGCCGTGAGCGCGTTCCGCTGTTCCTGCAGAGCGAAACCAAGAGCAATGAACGCGACGCCCAGCGAGAGCTCGAAGACCGCTTCGACGACGATGTCTCGCTTACCGACCTTCGGGAAGCTCTGATGAAAGCTGGTTTAGACCATCTCGACGAGGTCGAAGAGCATCTCGAAGAGTGGGGCTACGGGATGACCTTCGAAGAGTAGCCGCCGATAGCGAGTGATTCTTACGGAGAGCGCTTGGCTCAGTTTAGCAATTCCTGGAGAAACGACCGGAAGGAGGATTGACGGGAACGGCGGTGAAGAACAGCTCTCGTCAGTGGACGGGGCCGTGAGCACTATAGTCGAATGATATTAACCAACAACCTGGTGCAGATTCTCCCAGAGTGTTGGTTAATGCAATTTCTCGGGTGTCCAACCCTGGATTACTCGCGGGTCGCCTGTCGTGTGAACAGCAGGTCCCCAGACCTCAATTCCTAAATCCGGGGTGGCAGCACATCTCCGTGTGAATTCTGGGATATCTTGTTCATACGGAGATCGTAGTCTCGTGTGTGTATGCCGGAGTCAGCCTCCTATGATGTGAACCTGGTGGGGCTCGTAGAGAGTTACTGTTAAGCACAATAAGTGTAAATAAATATATAATAACTCAACCACATCTATTTGGCTGTGGAGAATTAGACCAACTATGCCTGAGAAATTTCCTCGGAGGGAGTTCGTTCGACTGTCGAGCACCGCGCTAGCAGGAAGTTTGGCCGGCTGTGGAGCGTTACAATCCTCGGATTCGGTTGAGACGCAGACTACAACACCTGCGGAGTCGGAGCCACCGCCCACTGAAACACAGCCAGTTTCGGAACCGATTGAGGGTCGAGTATTCAGTCTCTCTGGCGAACCACTTACTGGGGCTCGCGTGAGCGCGACCGCTCGTAACGTTGGGACTGTAGCTGAAACCACCACGAACGAACACGGCCGGTTCAGGCTCGAATCAACCGCTGCTCCCGTATGGGTCCGGGTGAGCGCGTCCAACTATATCGGGCGGACAGTCGCTGCCACACCAGATACTCCGCTTCGTGTTGAACTGACGCCGCGAGAGGGGGCTGTTTCGATGAGCTTCGGCGGCGACGTGATGTTCGGACGCCGATTCTATCAAAGCGAGGAAGACACACTCAGTTCGCACTTCCGGATTCGTCCCGGCGAGCGACGCGCTGACCATCGGGAAATCCTGAGTTACATCCGACCACTGTTACAGGAAGCAGACGTTACCTCCGTCAATCTCGAAACGCCGCTAACGACGAGTGACTGGCGACACGCCGAAAAACAGTATCTGTTCGTCTCACACCCAGTAGCGGCGTCTTCGCTCTCCGATGCAGGTGTGGACTACACGGCTCTCGGGAACAACCACGTGTTCGACGCACTTACGCCCGGACTCAGGGAGACACGGGAAGCGCTCGACGAGGCTGGTATCGCGTACTCCGGGGCCGGAGAGAGCAGCGAACAGGCGTGGGAACCAGCGTATCTCGAACGAGAGGGGCTGACCATCGGTCTAATCTCGTGTACGACAATCACTGGTAGCCAGTACGACATCGACTGGTCGGCGGACGAAGACCCTGAATCGTACCCGGTAACCCGCGACGCAGATGGAGACGGGCAGACCGAGGAGTTGCGCTTCTCCGGGACGGCTGGGGCCGCTGACGCGAACGAGGAGCGACTGGAGAGACGCGTCAGTGAGGCTGCGGAGAACGCCGACGTCACGGTCGTTCAGATTCACGGCGGGACGGAGTATCAGCGCATACCGACAGCAGAAATCGAGCGCCTGACCGAAACCGCGAGTACCGCAGGTGCAGATCTGGTAATCAACCATCACCCGCACGTGACCGGTGGGCTCGAGTTCCGGGGTTCAACACTCGTTGCGTGGTCGCTGGGGAATCTCGTCTTCGACCAAGAGTTCTGGGAGACGTATCCGTCGTATCTGCTCACAGTGCACGCCACGGAGAACGGTGTTCGGCGGGCGTATTTCGACCCACTCCTGCTCGAGGGCTACGTTCCCAAGGGTATCGTTGCGGAGCCGGCGCTGTCACAGTCACGGCGCACCGCTGGCCTCTCCTCCGAGCAGTTCACGCTCCATCAATCGAGAGTTCAGTATCTTCGGGATACGCGCAGCGACCTCAGAACGGAACAGCAGCAGTTTGAGGGTGAAGGCACGGTATTCGCCCGCGAATCAGGCTGGGTACGATCAATCGTGGACGGGGTCGAGTCGGTCGAGCTCGGGACTGACCGCCTCCCGACCGGGAGTTTCGAAAATCCGGACGTTGACGACGACGAGTTCGAGGCTTCGCTGTGGCGTTTCGGACGCCATGATGATGCCATGGGTGAAGGGATCGGTCGAGACGACTCGGGCGGCATTCGACTGATTCGGGACGAAGCCAACAGCCAGCGTGCAATTCTTTCGCCGCTCGACCGTATACCGGTACAGGGCCCGATCACGCTGACGGGGTTGTATCAACACGATTCGGACGCGAGGTTGGAGGTGCTGTGGCGACGGTACTCGTCCACCAGCGGGGAGATGCTCGAAGAGCGGACGTACGAACTCGGTAGAACAGGGACCAGACTCAACAGATTCCGGGAGAACTTTCAGCGTCGTGATAGCGCCGAGTACGTCGATTTCTATCTCCGGCTCTACCCACCGGAAGAGGGTGAGAGTGCTGCACGATTTGACGAACTGAGACTCATAGAATGGAGCGATGCCCGGGAAGGACGGGAGTACGACCACCTCCGGGTGAGCGGTTCAGCCACTGCCGAACTAGCACAGGTGGCCGGTCGAACCAGCCCGGACGTCAACTGGGTTCGATTGGGAGAAACAGACTGAAAACGGCAATGAGCGTGCGTTTGGCTTGCCGGGTGGCCACTTTGAGGTACACGTGGAGGGTATGGCTGCCACAACTGAGGTTCGGCCCGCGATTCTTTACTCCCGGAAGGTCGATTTCGGCACCGGCGTGAGTGTTGTTTACATGTTGGTATTTTAGAAGCGCTGGTTGGACCAGCTATTACCGAGCCTAGAATCCTGCAGGGAAACTCTAGATTGTTGGCCAGAAGCACTTAATGTAAACAATAATTCAATTTCTATGGTATATAGAACCCTCTTAGATGCCGAACTTGGTGGTTTGAGGTGCAAGCCACAGTAATTGTAGGTATTTCCACATAACAAAACCACATTTTATATTGTGGTTACAAGTTCTCGAATATATAGGACTTCCACGGCGCTTACTTAGCGGTCGTTTTCCCCCGACCTCAGCTACCCCCTCAATAACAAAATTCCAACAAGTAGATGTTAGTTTTGGTATGGTGAGCAGATACCAAACAGACTGGTGTAGCGTGGCAGCGGGAGGGTTACGATGATCGTCGCGGCGATCATCGTCGTAGTGGGACTGTCGATGAGCCTCGCTGCGGTGCAGCTGGCAGACCTCCGCCTCTCGGGCGTTCTCGTCATTCCGCTAGTCGCATTGTACACGCTGTACAGCTTCGAGACATTACCCCTCTTCATCGCAAGTACCGCGCTCGCCTACGCCGCAATCAGCGTCGTCAAGAGACGGACACTGCTGTTTCGACGGAAACTGCTACTCACTGGGATGGTCGCCGGCGCGGCCGCATCAGTGAGTCTCGCATCAGTGCTCACGCTCTTCGACAATCCGCTCCAACACGGCTACGGTGTGGTCTTCGTCGGTAGTATCCTACCCGGAATCGCGGCGTACAACTACCACCGACTCGATGGCTCCAAAGTCGTCGAAGACATCGCATTCAGCGGCGCTGCCTTGGTGGGGCTGCTGGGCTTAGGTTTCGGGCTCGTGACGCCAACGACGGCCGCCACCCTCGGCCAGCTGACGCCAACAGTCCTGTTTAGCCCCGTCTCCGATGTCGCTGTCATCAGCGACGCGGTCGTGTTCCACGCAGTCGAAGGCACAGTGTTCCCGCGCGGGGTGGCGCTGTTGGTAATCCTGCTCGGGTTCACCGTCGCCGAGGCGGTTCATCACCGCTGGAACGTTCGCCTGAGCGGGACGGTAACGCTGCCGCTGTTGGCTCTTTTCAGCGTCGACTTCCCGATGATGGTGTTGTTCTTCGCGGCGAGCTTCGCAGCGGTGTTCGGCGCTGTCGCCCTGGTTAACTGGAGTACTCTCCTCTACGGTCGTGTATTACTGACGGTGGCGGTACTACTCGGGACGGTACTCGCGGTTCCGGTCGGCTTCATCGTGTCCACGCCTGGATTCATCGTCCTCTTCACGGGCATGTTCGGCGGAATCGCAGCGTACAACCTCCACCGTGTCGCGCCGATCGAGCGCCTCACGGCCATACAGCTGTCGTCGGGACTGTTCGCCAGCCTGTTTGTCGTATCGTGGCTCGCTCTGACGCCGAATTCGCTCGCAGCAATCAGCCGGACCGACTTCAGCATCGTTGCCGTGTGGGTCGGTGCTGTGTTGCTCGCCATCTTGGCTGTCGTCCAGCTCGAACGACCGTCTCATCCGGAGGAGGTGAGCACACTATGATGAACCGCCTCCCGTCCATCCTCACGCGAGGGATTACGCATCAGCAACGGCTGGACGACATCGATACGCGGATCGTCGTCTCCGGTTCCCGGGGGAAGTCGAAGACGGTAGAGCGTCTGTACGAGATTTTCGCTGCCCGGAATACCGACGTGTACGCCAAGGTCACCGGTGACAAGCCACAGTCCCTGTACGCTGGCGAGACGAACAAAATCGAGCGCAGTGATCGAGTCGTTCTCTACGAGAACGAACGCGAGATTCGGAGATACGCTCCCGAAGACGTGCTCATCGTTGAAAACCAGGGCATCAGCGAGTACACTACGCGGCTCGTGAACCAGCAGTTCGCTCGAGCAGACGTGGTGATGGTGACGAATATTCGCCAAGACCACCGGGATACGCTCGGCAGGACGCGGGGAGAAATCGCCCGCTCGTTTGCACGTTCGATTCCCGCCGGAACCCACCTGGTGAACTGCGAACAGGAACCGGAGCTACGGCGGCGATTAGCGGTCGAACTGCGGGGGCGGGACGTCTCGCTCTCACACGTATCCGTCCCCGAGGAGTACGCCGACGTGCCAGCCGCGGAATCGATTTTCGGACTGAATGAGGTCCTCCAATCAGTCGGTTCCGAGCCGGTTTCGGACGGTGTACTGCACCGCTTCCTCGACGAGATGCGCGTCGAGTGGGTACGACTTCCCGCTGGGAAAGTGTTCAACGCTGCAGACGTTAACGACGTTGAGAGCACCGAGATTATTCGCCGAGACCTCTGTACGGGGCCAATAGAATCGATCGTTCCGCTGATTTACTTGCGGGACGACCGACGCGCACGGACCGCGTCGTTCCTGACGTACCTCGACGAGTTACACGACAGTGGTGTCGTTGACACCGTCCACGCGGTCGGTACTCCTGCACCGCTTTTCGCTCGAAAAGCGTCGTTCCCCGTCACGGTCCATACGGATGCTCCACCTGAGGACGTGTTAGATGCGACACTCGAAGAGGGCCCACCAGTGCTCCTGATGGGTAACACCGTCGCGGAGTTCATGCGCGGGCTCGACGACGAAATCTCCGCACGAAGAGTTGGTGCGGACACCGTTCACAGCAATTACGTTCACGGTGAGGAGGTCGGACAGACTAACAGACAACTCACGACCGCAGATGATTGAAAACAATGACTGACAAACACTACACACGACGACAACTACTGGTGGCCGGCATGGTTTCCCCAGCAGCGCTCGGGATCGGCATCAAAGCAATCGACAACGCGACGGCAACGCAAGGAGGGGATTCAACCCCCGAATCGGAGCGGACAGTGCAAGTTACCGGGTTCGGCGACGCCGACGACGGAGTGGCGTCACCAACACTCGTTATTCCCGACGACTCGACTCTCGACTCGCTCGACGCGTCGAGCGGCCAGCAGATCCGACTGGAATACCAGGACGAGTACGCACTCTACACGCTCGGTCCAGAGACGACAACTGGCGAAAACGCGCTGTACGCGAGTGGGCAAGCCCGGTGTCGAATCGACGCGGATAGCTACCGGGAAGACGAAGAGACGGAGTGTCCGACGTACGGTAGCAGCTGTGATCTCGCGACGGAGCCCTTCGAGGCGACGGCCAAGACACGGATTACGGTCGACCAGTCGCCGGAGGAAGCCAGAGAGAATGGCGAGCTCATCGAACAGGCGAGCGACGGGGATACCGACCTCCTCGTACTCGCGCCACACGGCGGCATGATTGAGCCGCACACGGACGAACAGGTCGTGCAGTTCCGCGACGCGGCCAGTGAGACACCCGCGACGTGGCGGTGTCGGGGCTGGCGGCCTGGTGGTGGCGCGTTCCGCCGCTGGCACGTCCCGAGTACGGAACTCGACCTGGAGTCGTTCGCGGAACTCCCATCGCTCGCTGCGGATGCCTCTTGGGCTGTTTCGTTCCACGGGAACTGTCCAGCCGGCGTGCGAATCGGTGGCGGAGCCCCGGAGAGCGTCCGGCGTGCAGTTAGAGATGCGATCGCGGAAGAACTGCCATCAGAGAGCGTAGAACTCGCCGACGGCCGATACCGCAACGCCGGCGAGAACGTGTTGGTGAACCAGGTTGCTGACGATGGTGCTGGCATCTGGATCGGTCAATCGAGACCCATCAGAGAACAGTCCGCGGACGCCATCGCAACCGCCACGGCCTCAGAACTACTCGAATAGACTAGGGCGGATAAGCCGCCCCGCTCACACGACTTTTCTCGATTCGTCCGTGCTTTCTCGAAGAGATGCGTCAGCATCCACCCGAGCCACGGAGGCTCAATCCGTTTGGACTGTTACCAACTATCGAATACCTCAGCGACCGCGTCAGCAACTTCTAGATGCTTCTCGTCTCTCACAGACCACGGCTGCTCGATTTGTACGCCACCACTCCCGGACTCCGTCATCCAGTTTACGATATTCTCGGGTGAGTCTCCGTCGCGCCCGCCGTCAGAAGCGAGTCGAACATCCGAATCGACGACGGGTGCAATAGCGTCTCGAACCGCTTCGCGAAGCTCCGCCGGCGCTGCACCGCCGACCCCAACGTGGGATTCCGACCAGCCGTGAAAGCTCACTGCGTACTCGAAGCCTCGGTTGGATATCTCGTCTAGTGCCGGGAACGATGCGGGATGGATATCTGTGGAGGTGATATGCCATCGACGGTACGCGCCACCGCCCGGCCACCATCCTGCACCGTACCACGAAACGGAGTCGAGTTGTTCAGAGATACGTTTTGCCTGTGAATCGGTCCCCCACTCAATATACCCCCCATGTGGCGCGAGCGCGACTAGTTCCGCTGTCCCCGGATCGGTCAGTCGCTCAAGGAACCCACCATCTTCTGCAGCAGTCCCCACATCTAGTGTTGGATTGACAACATTCGAGTCAGTATCAACACAGAAACTACCGCCACTCGCTCCTAAACGGTCACGCCCACCAGAATTGACGTAGCCGAACTTGTCATCCGAGACAGACGCCGTAAACACGGCGGACGCACCATCGTATACAAGCCTAATTTGATGGCCTGGCTCGACCCCCACGGCGTCCATTGTTGATCGGGGGAGACGGCAGCGCTCTATATCTGAGACATCATCAGTGGTTTTTATACGTACACCTGAGCCGTTCTTATCTCGTCCACGACCGGGTTTTCCGTTTGCAGCACCTACTCCTGTCCCGAGAGCGATACTAGCAACCCCGGACAGCACTGTTCTTCTACTGAATTCGTGCATCCCTCGAGAAAGCAACTCCTAACGAATATATGTCTTGTCCTAATCGTCAGTACGCGTTTCATAGCTTGTATCTGTCGAATTAGGGTTTGATATCACAGGCTAACTTCTCATTAGCAACATCCTACCAAGCGTTCGTGGCCGGCGTGGCGATTGTAGTTACTACCCCCGGACTCGCGCTCGTGGATTACAACACAATCAGTCGGTTCGACAGAACAATCGCTATCCTGGATCTCGCTGTGTATGCATTGGAAATTCGCAGCCCTACTTCGCGCCTATTTTACTGGGGCTACTGACGGGCTTGTGTGTCGAGAGTGAGTTTCGGCTGCACTCTGGGGTAGGAAGTGGTTTGGGTTGGTGGCCTCAGCCACGCCAGCGGGCGCGGTCTCGTGTGGATAATCGGTCGAGCCTCGGACCCCCGAATAATGAAGCCCCTCTGTCTTGATTAGCAAGCATGGGTTGGGAATCGGCAATTGTGGACGGCCTGCACGACGCAGGCATTGATTTCGTGACACAGCTCCCGGATGGCGCGATGGGCGCCGTCCTGGACGCACTCCAAGACTCGGACGTCGACACACTCCGTGTCGAACGTGAAGAAAGCGCCATCGCCGCCGCCTCTGGCGCGTGGGTGACCGGCGAACGGGCCGCCGTAATGTGTCAGTCCAGCGGCCTCGCAAACGCGATTAACGCGATTGGTTCCCTGTCGACACCCGCTCGGTTGCCGTTTCTCGCACTGGTCACGCGTCGAGGCGACCTCGGCGAATTCAACATCGCGCAAGTACCGACAGGCTACGCACTCCCCGAGATGATGGACGAGATGGGCGTTCGAAACACAGTCGTCTCGGACGCCCAATCGCTCCAGCAGACGGTCCGGATGGCTGCCGAGACTGCATTCTCGACGCGGACGCCATACGTGGTGTTTCTCGATGCGACCGTGACTGGCTACGGCCAGGAGGCCAACTGATGCCTGCTGACCAAGCCACCTGTACGGCGACCGTCGTGGAGCGAACACCCGACGCGGTCGTGGTCTCGAATCTCGGCGTCGCTTCCTACGTACTGGCGGGTGTCGCAGACCGCGACCGCAACTTCTACCTCTGGGGGAGCATGGGCTCGACAACTGCGACCGGCGTCGGCGTCGCGCATGGAACCAGCGAGCAGGTGACCGTACTCGCCGGTGATGGATCGCTGACGATGTCCTTGGGCGTGCTCTCGACCGTCGCGACCGCGGACCAGCCTAACCTCACTGTCGTGTGCTTCGATAACGGTATCTACGGGACCACCGGTGGACAGCCGACCCCTGAAATCGACTTCACAGCTGCCGCTGAAGCGCAAGGGTTGCCGGCGACGAGCGTCGAGACGAACGAGGCATTTGCTGACGCGTACGACGACGCTGTCGCACGTGACGGCCCCTCCTTGATCGAGTGTAGCGTTGAGCCAACCGGTCCTGACTCGCGGCCCACGTTCGACTACCCACAGATTCCGCGACGGGTCCGCGACTCGCTAACCGAATAGCGGGCAAAAGTGATAGCTCACATCACCCCGTAGACGCTCCTGACAAGCTGCTTTGCCGAGTTCCTATCTGGTCTTCTTTGGTGGCTTCAGCAGCTCGCCTTCCCGGTAGCGGTGGCTGTGGCGGTAAGCGGCGCGCGTTTGCGCGCCGTGCATTTGGCCTGCCCCCTTAGAGGGACGATTCGCATTCTTGCTCAGGGGATCTAGCTCGGATTTTCCTTAACCAACAAATTTGTGCTGCCTCTCCGTGGTTGTTGGTTAGACACTGGAGCTAATGAGCGGCCGCTCATCAAGTTCGTTACCTGCCGGGTCAGCCTCCGAAAATCAGCAGCCCCATTTGCGTCATTCTGCGAGGAAGGATTCGACGACTTCGCAGTTGGCGTCGGGTTCCTCCCAGAACGGCATGTGGCTGCTCTCCTCGAAAACGTGGATCTCCGAGTTCGGGATGCGGCCGGTGATGTCGCGTGCAATCGACGGCTTGATTTCGTCGTACTCGGTGGAGAGGACGAGTGTCGGCGCGTCAATATCGCAAATCTGGTCGCGGACGTCCCATCGCGGAGACGCGCCGTGTCCAGGAGAATGTACTCGTTGTCGCACGGTGCTGGTTCATCGGAGTGGCCGACGCCGAACTGGTCGGAGAGGTAGACGGTGAAGTCCTCGCCGGCGTGTCGAACGAGCGGGGCTAGGTAGTCATGGGGCACTCCCGGACCGACATGGAGTGCGACGAAAACCACTAGAATAGAAACCCCGGTCGTTCACCGTTTTGAAACGAGGTTAAAGACATTCGTACATTACTCAGGTCGGATAGCGAGGAAGAATAACAATTATACAATTCAGAGACGCGATAAGGGATATGTACGACCTTACAGGATTCCAGCGTGACCTCCTCTACGCCGTCGCTGGCTTAGAGGAACCACACGGTCTCGCAATCAAAGACGAGCTCGAGGAGTACTACGAATCCGAGATTCACCACGGGCGCCTCTATCCGAATCTCGATACTCTCGTCGACAAAGGCCTCGTCGACAAAGGCGAACTCGACGAGCGAACAAACTTCTACACAGTAACACGACGAGGGAAACGGGAACTTTCGGCCCGCCGTGAATGGGAGAGTCAATACGTCGACCTTGAAGAGTAACCAACAGAGAGGACAGGTCTGAGGAGGAACTGGTTGCAGCTGCTCTGTGTCTAAGACTGATCGAACTCCTCGAAATTCCCGGTTTGGTCGTTCTGGCACGTAGCCCGTAGTTTAGTCGCGACTTGAGATGAGCAAACGGTCTCTCGACAAGCTGTAGAATCCACCGTGTTCGTCCCGTCATTTAGCTGAGGGTTGTAACGGAGCGGATCGGAGTGATCTCCTGGGATTAGGACCAAGAAGACGCAAGAAGCCTCGATAGACGGAACCTGTGGGTAGATCGGACAACACGCTGTCAGAGTGGAGTGTTAACCAACAAGCCGACGACATTGCAAGATTTGTTGGTTAAGGTTTGCAGAGTCTGCTACCCCCACTGGAGTAGAGAGTGAGTAGGAGAGACCCCTCTATCGATGTGTTCGGGAGAGCGGTCCAAGTCAGCAGAGAATGTCGCGAGTGACGAGACTCGATGCGTAGGAGGGAGTATAGACAGACACCCCTCTATCGATGTGTTCAATCCAAGGAAGGGCTGAGGAGAAGAACGCACGAGAAGGGAGAACAGACGGAGAAACAGATGATTTGGAGGACGTCATCTGGGACATGGAGCCGTTCGTGACGAGTCAGCGGATACGAGACCGTACGAGATTGTGTTCGAGGAGAGGGAACAGATATTGACGCCACCTGAACACTTCGAACACATCGATAGAGGTGTGTGTGTGTTTGTTCTAGAAAGCTAGAAGAGAAGAAGAGAATAGACAGTCTTCTTGCGATGACAGAAACACGTTGAATAGCAGTATTCCATGCTGTATTCCGTGAAACTAGGCTGTACACGCTGTCTTGATAGTGGCTGGATCCTCGATGCTAGGTTCAGATTCACCCTCACAGCAGATTCGTCGAACACATCGATAGAGGGGTGTGTGTCTCCAGTCGTTTCGTCAAGAATCGTTCTGAACACTTCGTTAGGCGCATCAGGAAACTAGCAGAGAAACGAACTGTATTGGCACTATCGAGGTGAATGCGCGCCTCACTACATGATTTACACTTCGATAGGGGTGGGGAACATTTTTACTTCTGCCTTGTATGGGCTTCAACATGGACGCTGACGACTCCGAGGACACCCCTCCCGATCCGGAGTCATTAGAGACTGACGCCACCCAGCGGAACTCTTCCACGGAATCTTCCGAGTCTCAACACGCTCCCAGCGCAGCTTCTGGCGAGGATAGCGGGACGCCATCCCAATCAATCGAAGATATGCTGTTGGAATTCGACGAACAAGACGGTCTCATCCGCGACCGCTCGTTGCTCGATCCCAACCACGTCGTCGAAGAAGACCGCATCGTCGGGCGTGACGAACAGCTCCAGGAAGTCACCAAGATGCTGCGCGTCGCACTCGGTGACAACCGGCCACCGAACCTCTTTCTCTACGGGCCGTCCGGGACGGGGAAATCTCTCATCACGAAAGCCGTCTGCAAGAACATCAGCCGCATCTGTGACTCGCGAGACATCCAGTTCGGCACCATCGAGGTCAACTGCCAGGACCTCGATACTCTCGGCGTCGCAGTCTACGAACTCGCCCAGCAGGCCGCCGACGAAGCCGGCGTCGACGTCGAGGTCCCGAAACACGGCGTCGCGACCAAGGAGAAATGGGACGAACTCTACCGCATCGTCAACGAGAACTTCGATTCAGTCGTCTTCGTCCTCGACGAACTCGACATGCTCGTCGGCCGACGCGACAAGCAAGACCCGGCTTTCTCGCGGCTCCTGTACCAGCTCTCGCGGGCCGGTGCTAGCGACGACCTCCAGGCGTACATCTCCGTCGTCGCAATCTCAAACGACACGAAGATGATGGAGTCCGTCGGTAGCCGCGCTCTGAGCTCGTTCACGCCGGAAGACGTCCACTTCGATGACTACGACGCGAACCAGCTCCAGTCGATTCTCCGGCGCCGGCAAGACGCCTTCCACGATGGCGTGGTGAACGACGAAGTCATCCCGTTGGCGGCTGCCTTCGCGGCCCAAACCCACGGTGACGCGCGGAAAGCTATCGATTTGATGCGCGTTGCTGGGGAACTCGCCGAACGCGAGGGCGATCAAGAAATTCGCGAGAAGCACGTCCGGATGGCCCAGGACAAAGTCGAGAAGAACCGCGTCCTTGAGGTTGTCCGTGGGATCAGCACCCAGAAGAAACTCTGCTTGTACGCTACGGCATCGGTGGCAGCCCAAACGGACGGCGGAACGGCACGGAGTACCACTGGATACCAGGTGTATCAGTACCTGACAGAGTCGATCGATGCGGACCAGTACCACCAGGAGACCTACGTCAACAAGATGAAGGAGCTGACGACGTACTCGCTGGTGGACTTCGAGCGTCGGAGCCACGGTCCTAGTTCGGGGATGTTCCTCGAATTCCAGTTCGGCGAACGCCCGGAGACGATTCTGGAAACGCTGCGTGAGGACTCTCGTATCGAGATGGTCTCGACTGATGAGGTCGAGTCAGTCGTGAAAGCACAGGTTCGCAACGAAACCTGAGCGACTTCTATCGTCGCCGAACTGTCCCGTCTTTCGAATTCGTCTCAGGATTGTCTCCCGGAAGGAGACACCCCTCTATCGATGTGTACTGCCGTGTTGACCCATATCACGCTCAAACCGCTCGATCCACAATCACCCACTCTTCTCCTTAGCCGCGTATCCTATCTTCACACCACACACCTCTATCGAAGTGTGATCTGGGCGCTAAAATCCTCTATCTCCGGATATAGCTGGAACCCCCTCCAATCCCTCACCTAGTGTTCTGGCGTGGTTTTTCTGTGCCGATAATTAAAATACTCAAGATATCGGCCTACTAAGCCGTCGTCCGTAGTCACCCCTCTATCGATGTGTTCGATGGACCCCTTCCAGTCGAGACACACCTCTATCGATGTGTTGTCCTCAGCTTTCGAGGTAGTGTTACCCACGACACCGCGTCTCGTAATCTCTCGTAACAAAGTCGAACGTGGACGGTTGCTATCACTCGTCTGAATTCACTGGCTCCTTGTACTGGGATTTGATTTCATCGCCATCCCGCCACTGCCAGTAGTAGTAGCGGTTGTCGTTAATCTCCTTGATCGTGACTGTGGCCTTCGCTGGGACGTCGTCCGGCAGATCGTCGGGGCGTTCTTCGATCTCGTTTTCATCTGAGTCCTCTTCGAGACGTGCCTCGCGAGCTTTGTGCTCAGCTAGCTCTTCAGCGTAGCGGGCAACGTGCTGTAGCTGCTCAGAAGAGTACTCGCTGAGCGTATTGACGAGGTTTGTCGGGAGCTCCGCCGGCGGCGTCGGTGGCTCGTAGGACATCCACGGTCGCCTCGTGTTAACCAACAAAGGCGTATCGACATAGATTTGTTGGTTAACCAGATATCGTCTTGTCATCCTCTGAAGAGTACGAATAGCAAACTATTCGGAAATAGAACGTCCCGTTAGACGTCGTCGGGAAGGGGGCGCGTTCTCGTACTTGATCATCTTCCCGGGCTTATCAGCGATGGTGTCGTAGATCTGCTGGAGCGTCTCCTCCGCGGCGAGCAGGTTGTGTTCTTTCGGGAACTCTTGACCTCCTCCGTGAGCCCATAGAACTTCCAAGGGTAGACCTGGCGGCGCTGGTCACCGTCCAGGGCGACCTCCTCGTGGAGGCCGTCGTAGAAATCTACCGAGACGTTGTAGTCCGCCAGTGCATCTTTCACAGCTGCTTTGACGATTAGGTCAGACGTCTCATCGAGGAGTTCGCTTGGCCACCATATAACGGTTCGAAGCTTCTTACGTTGGATTTCGGGATTGAGGCGTAGCGTGAGAGAGGAAAACCAGTTTTAGGAAACGGGGGTGGTGACTACAAACCGACACTCGTCGAATTACACAGATCTACCGATTGTTTCCCACCAACCAGACTCAATTAAAAGAACGCTTCCGAAGCGATTATGGAGAAATTCAATCTGCAGGTTGCGCGTCAGTAGAGGCGGTTTCTCCAGGAAGCTCGGGAAGAGACAGATCAACGCGCCGAAGCAGTTGAGCGTTAACGGCGACGATGACCGTACTCAGCGACATCAGGAGCGCGCCCACAGCAGGCGACAGCAGAATTCCGATCGGTGCCAACACGCCGGCTGCAAGGGGGAGCGCGAAGACGTTGTACCCAGCCGCCCAGACGATATTCTCCTGCATCTTCCGGTAACTCGCCTTGCTCAGCTTCACGAGGCGAACCACATCCACCGGGTTATTCTGAACGAGGATGACATCGGCCGACTGGACCGCGACATCCGTCCCACTCCCGATAGCGATGCCAACATCTGCCCGCGTCAACGCCGGCGCGTCATTTACGCCATCGCCGACCATGCCGACGAGTTTGCCCTGGCCTTGGAGTTCCTGAACTTTCTCGTCCTTGTCCTCAGGGAGGACTTCTGCGAACACTGTGTCAATGTCTAGCTCGTCGGCGACAGCGTTAGCAACGTCCCGGGAGTCTCCAGTCAGCATCGCCACCTCGATGCCGAGGTCGTGTAGAGCATCGACGACGCGGTAGCTCTCCTCACGAACGACGTCGGCCATCGCAAAGGCAGCAATCAACTCGCCGTCCCGGACGAGATACACTACAGTCTGTGCGTTCTCCCCAGCTGCATCAGCGAAGCGCTGGAGGTGACTGGGTACCTGGCTGTCCAGCTGGTCCAGTAGATTCGGGCCGCCGACGTATACCTCGTCGCCGTCGACGTTCGCTCGGACGCCCCGGCCTTTGATCGCCTCGAAGCCGGACGCGTCAGGCGCAGAGAGGTCGCGCTCTCCGGCGGCCTCGCGGATGGCTCGCGCAATCATGTGCTCGGAGTCGCTCTCGACGGCTGCTGCCAGCGCGAGCGCGTCGTCCTCGTCGACGCCGTCGACGGTCGCCATGTCGACGACACCGTGCTCGCCCTCTGTGAGCGTCCCCGTCTTGTCGAAGATAATGGCGTCTAGGTTCCGCGCCTCCTCCATCGCGATACGGTCCCGGACCAGCATCCCGTTCCGAGCCGCCAACGACGTGTTGATTGCGACCACGAGGGGGATGGCGAGTCCGAGCGCGTGCGGGCAGGCGATGACGAGCACCGTGACCACACGCTCGATGACGGTCGCGTTGAACGAGACTGCGAGTGTCCACGCGATGGCTGTCAGGACTGCCGCTCCGAGAGCGACGTAGAACAGCCAGCCGGCCGCGCGGTCGGCTAATACTTGCGTCTGGGACTTGCTCTGCTGGGCTTCCTCGACGAGTCGCATAATCCCCGCGAGCGTCGTCTCCTCACCCGTGGCACCGACCCGAACGCGGAGGCTCCCGTCTCCATTGATTGCTCCACCAATGACTTCGTCGCCAGGGTCTTTCGAAACCGGCTTGGATTCACCCGTAATCATGGATTCGTTGACGTTCGAGTCGCCCTCTTCGACAACCCCATCGGCGGGAACACTCGCGCCCGGGCGGACGAGTACGAGGTCGCCCTCGGAGAGCTCACTCACCGGGACCTCCTCGGTCTCCCCGTCGTCGGTGATTCGTTCGGCGGTGTCGGGCATCAGCTTCGCCAGTTCGTCGACCGCGCTCGAGGCCCGGCGTACGGACCGCATCTCGATCCAGTGCCCCAGCAACATAATGTCGATCAGGGTGACGAGCTCCCAGAAGAACGCCGACTGTGTGGGAAAGACAACGCTCGCGAGACTGTAGACGAACGCGACGGTGATCGCCATCGAGATCAGCGTCATCATCCCCGGCGCCCGGTCTTTCAGCTCCGGTGCCGCCATCCGGAGGAATGGCACCCCACCGTACGCGAAGACGATGACCGCGAAGACGGGGTTGATCCACTCGCTCCCCGGGAACGCCGGGACAGAGAACCCAAGCCACTCCTGCAGCGTCTCGCTGTACAGGAGGACGGGAATGGAGAGGAGCGTCGAGACGAAAAAACGCCGGCGGAACATCTGCTCGTGGCCCTCGTGCATCCCTCCGTGGCCATCATGCTCCCCGTGTTGATCATGTGTGCTGTGTTCCTTCTCAGGATGGGGTTCAGCCTCCTCTTCAAGGAGTGCCTGCTCAGTGGCCTCCTCATCGTGGTCCGTGTGGGCTGTCTCGTCGTTCGCTGGCCGATTCTGATCGTCCATTATTGGTTGTGTCGCCCGCCAGATGCTTCAACGTAGGTGGGAACGTGGGGAAATAGTCACCAATATGGTATTTTAATCGCAGAAAGGAGCAGGCGCGAAGGGCACCAGTAATACCCTGTGACGAAACCCAGATATTCGCCGTCTGAGCAGCAAGAGCAGTAGGGTAGGAATTGCTAGGTCCAGACCATCTACCGAGGAAGCGCCTTGGACTTCTCTGGCGGTCAATTGGAGGAAAGGACTACGCAATACAGGGATGACTGTGGAATCGCCGTGTCACTCCGTGCTGTGTTCCTTTGACCAGTAATATATCAGGGGTGTTCCCACGATTGTCGGCCATAACCACGCCAGAATACCCAACACGGGGGTGAGATTAACTGCGGACACAGCGCTGATCGTCGCAATAAACGCAGCAATCATCCGTTGAAGATGACTAACTAGCCACTCATCAGATGCATCTCTCTGGAAGGCTCGAATATCAATCGTTCCGAATGTTACTCCAATTCCGCCGAAGACGAGCATCACGAGCCCGAATGAGTTACCGGTAACGACCCAAACAATCCCCCAGACACCCAATCCGAGACATGCCAGAACCACGCTCCCGGTTGCGATCCAATCCAGACGCTGAGGGGTGGCAGCCGGTCGCTTCCGGGAAAGCACGCGATATCCGGAGAAGGCAAGATACCCACTGAAGACGGCGACCAACGTGAGAATGATCCGAAATGAGGTCGGATTGAGAGCGAGGAGCACGAACACTGTCCCGACAACGACGCCCATTGAGACGAGAAAGAGTTTGCCAGCCTGTCGGTGTCGCTGTCCCCCTTTCTCCGTCACGATCGCACCTGTCCCGGCGAGGACGGCCACCACGCCTGCCGCAATATGCACCCACAGTGACCACCCCTCAATGGTTGGCATATCCCGTCATCATATGTATCCATAATAAACATTTCTCGCCTCTCGGAAGGTCTTAAGTTCCAACTCTCAATTTCCCCGTACAAAATTCGCACACCCATTGAGAGGGTATTTTCACTCCGAATCAGCTGGTGAGAACTCGCTTCGGTGTGGTGAGTAGCTTCGGTAAGTACAGGCAATCTATTTCCCAGAGAGGCGTCACGAATTGCATAATGGGCCCTGATTGGTCAAATCGAATCCCTCTTCCATCACTCAGAGCATTCCTCGGAGTTGTACTCGGGAGTACTGTCGTTGGTGCAGGAATGGCCCGATATGCACAACTAATGGATGGGAGTGGGCCGATACTGGACGTGGTGTTTGTCGCCGGATTGTGGAGTGCGGGCGGAGTACTGGTCGTTCTCGCCGCACTGCCTGTCGCGTTGGACTACGACGTGGCGTACGCGTACGCGATTTCGTTTGGTGTGCTATTTGGAGCGGTCTCCGTGATTGGCGTCGCGTATACTGGGCAGCCCCCGTCGCAAGTAGCGAAGTTCGGGTACGCTCTGCTACTTGGGAGTGGGTCAGCGCTTGTCCCCGGCACACTGGCGGTACTTGTTGGTCTGCTCTGGAAGCGACTCACCGCACAGCGAATCCCATAGCCCCGGAATCTCCACTATCTGTGCTGCCCTGCTGACAGGCCATTCTGGTAGTAAAACCGCCGAATAATCCGGTATTCTCTGAGAGGAGGAAATCACTGAAAAGAGGGGTAGATTGTACACTTGCACTTTCAGCGCACGGCAGGATTTGGCTTATCCGCTAACCCAGCGAGTTCTGGTGTATGGGGAAGACTCGAGCAACCTACCGCGACCGATTGCAGGGCTTCGAAAACGACTGGAAGGTGTTCCGCCACGGCCTCATCCGCGAATACCAACCACACTGGGACGAGATACTCGTCCAAGCTCACCAGCACGCTCACGCTGCCGGCCAGCAAAATCCCGTTGAGCCGAACTGGGGGATCGTCTTCTCCATGCTGGTCTCCCAGGAGAAACGCATCGCCGAACTGGAAACCAAACTGGAGGAAGACAATGGCGACGACTGACGACGACGACCAACTCTATCCAGAGTTCGTCGAGGACTTCGAGGAAAACTGGCATCCGTTCCGCGGACTCCTCCCTCCGGCCGAACAAGAGAATTGGGACGTTCTTATCGAGCGCGCCAAGCAGCGTTCGTACGCCGGTCACGCACAGCTCGCCAGCGCTGAGAGTATGAAGTGGCCGCTCGTCTTCACAATGCTCGTCTCCCAGCAGGCCGAAATCGGTCAGCTTCGAGAGCAACTCCACGACTTCCAATCCCAGCAGGCGGAACAGTAAGTTTAGAGGATACACCTGGGTACTCCGAGTGAGTTATTTCTCCAAGGAGTAACGGAGATCGCCAACACTCTGCCTGTGCGTTGGCTTCCGCAGATACACCCCTCTGCTCACTCTCCCCGTCGGTACTCCCATGCCCCTCAGTGGAGTGCGCCGCGTCGCCGCTTCGCTCAGTCATCGTTGACTTCCTTCGAAAGGAGGGGTTCGTCGTGGTTGGTGAGTTGGGAAAGCAGGTCGGCTGCCGCCTCGAACTCCGGGCCTTTGGTTACCCGATTGGTGTCTTCGTCCCAGTTGATGAGACCGTACTCGACTAATTTCGGCAGGTGAATGTGGTACATCGCGAGGTTGGTGTCGGCGTCAACGATGACGTAGGCTGGATCATCGGGTGGCGAGTCAGTGAGTAGTGATTCCAGTAGCTGGCGTCGCTGGACGTTGCTGAGGGCTGCGAGCAGGTCGTCTATGGAGAGGTCAGATTTCGTCTGCGTCATATCATTGATAGGCCGCCGGCACGGATAACCACCATTCACTTTGAACGCTGCGGATTTTTGAATAAGTGAGCTACAAAAAACGGCTCGGCATTAAGTGGTCGTCTCTCTTATGAGATAGCTAGCTGATGTCTGAATCTCCGTCAGAGCGAATTATCGATACCATCGCAGCGAAACGCGACATAGACGCAATAGAGCTACCACTACTGTACGATGTAATCGACCCCGACAGTCTCAACCGCCTCATCGGAAGCATGGACGATGGAGCGGTCTCGTTCACGTACGCGGGCTACGAGATTGTCGTCACCAGCGATGGCGCGATCACACTCGCTGAACCGACCGTAAGTAACTCTCCCAGTTGCGAAGCCAACTGCGACGACTGAACCCGTGAATGCGCCATTCGCAGCCCTTGCTAGCGGATGTTTCTCAGGAGAAAGAATTTAACATTAGATTCGAACTGTCGTATCATTGTGGGAGAAAATGAGCAACCGACGCTAAGCCGTCGGCGTCTATTGGCTGGAATCGGTGTCGCCGGCAGCAGTGCCTTGGCTGGCTGTGGGGGTTCTTCAAATGCGGAAGTGGGCGAATCTTCAGACAAAGATGTCCCTGCGCCAGAAGTCGATGCTGTCGACCGATGGACGCTCAAAACGCCGAATTCAGAACCTCGATTGTTACTGGAGGGAAGTGCAGCATTCGTTGTGGATTACACTGCCCATGGCCATACTGTTCGTTACGAGGACACCCATCTTCGTGAGCGGATTAAAGAAGATACCTTCGGCGAAATCGACCGTCCATTCGCTGTGGCATTTGCGTCACGGGTGGACGTATTCCCCTCACATCTCTCGATAGCCACCAGGCTGAAAAACGGGGAAATCAGGAAATCGATCCGAGATCATCTTACTTCGGCAATGCGTGAGTTTGGCGTCCAGAACATTCAGACCGACGGTACAATGGACGCGTCAAATACATCTGCGGGAGAATTCCCGGTAGTGCGCGGCGAGTATCCGCTTGAAGAAGTGACGATAAGTGGCGTCGATATCCCGCACAGTGACCAGGACGAACTGACGTTCGGTGGCGGGACACTCCCGATCAAAGGTATTGCTGGTCGGTGGAAATCCAACGGCTCGATTCTTGCTGGTGGTGGAGTCTATCCTGCGGATGACTTTGAGGATTCTCAAAACGTTTCGATGTCAGATGCTATTGAACTGAGCGTGAGTGTGGATCTGGATATGGGTTGGCAGCAGCGTGAGCAAGATGTTCTTGACTTCGTGCAATCTATTTCACGCTAAAACGGTTCTCTGTCCCCCAGAAATTCAGGGAGGTACAGCTCTTACTCGCTGATTCTCTGTCATCGAAGATTCTTCTACACACCATATTGGTGGGCTAAGTACAAAGTACAGGCGAACGTTACAGCGTTCGAGAGAATTCTCCAGTCCACGAGAGAACGTCTATGCAGTGTTTATCATCCAACAATTCTGCGAGATAACCGTCCCACCGGCAATCCCACGACGTTCACGAACTAGCCGATGCTCCGAAACCAGATACTGCACCCTGTACTCACGGGCGTCCACCGGCTGCTCTGTCTGCGTCTCCTCGCCGGTTGTCCGTTGTGTCGTCGATACCATCTCGCCGAGTAGTTCGACCGTGTAGTCCCCTGACTCCTCGGAGACACGCTCAACGATGAGCGAAACCAGTTCTTCGTCCTCGTCAATGGCGGCGGCCACATACGCCTGTTCGAACTCCCTCACGTACGCCGTGACACCGTCCTTTGAGAGTGTCTGCGGGCGAGCAGGCAACCCGTCAATATCTGGAAGCGGCTGGCAGTCCTCAGGCAGACGGTCTGTCGTCTGCGTCGAGGTCGTGTGCAATCCTTCTGTGGTCGTCGTCTCTGCCGGGGTGGTTCCCGTCTCGTCTCCAAGGTTATCGTCCATGCCGAGACACCCAGCTACGGCCCCGAGTCCAGCCACGGACGAGATCGTCGTAAGTACTGCCCGGCGTTTCATACGAAGTCACTACCGGGGCCTCTGTAAAGGGTTTCAGGGGACTCAACAAACGACTGTACCATCACTCGCCAGGAAAGGGCCGACGAGAAGATATACCGGGAAAATCACTGGAGGGTACGCTATTTCCGACGGGGGCTGAAACATTAAGAGCTGAATCGGCCAGTACAGACAAGACATTTACATGTTCGGGAGATTGTGTCCGTATGGCTACGACAGCGGCTAAATCACTTATTATTCTGGGACTTATTGGTAGTCTTCTTACCATCGTTGGTCTTTGGCCTGAATATGGGCCGTTAAATGCTGACCTTCCGGAATTAGCAACCATCCTTCTCCTTCTGATTAATCTCGGATTTGTAGCAACTGGTTGGTTCTGGTTCCGAGAGTCTACACCCAGTCAAATTCGATACGAGCAGATTCCAGCGCTCGTAATTAGTCTGGTCGGTATCACGGGTATCGTCGGGAGTCTTGCCGTGTTTCAGCCGTGGCAGTACACTGGGATGGCCGCCGGCCTATTTTCCATTTCTACCGGTCTGTTCGTTATTCCCGGTATCGGGCTGAGTCTGAGTGGTTATCTCTGGTTCCGTCAGCGGGAGATGCGGTATCCACTTGCCTTGATGGCTGGTCTACTGGCTGTCGGTCTCTTATACATCATCCGTCAGCAATCAGATGCTATCATTGGAATTCCGCTCTCTGTGGTTGTCGTCGCAATTATCTTCCTTCTGCCAGTTGTCGTCACTCTCCGCGTTATCACACCCGAGTCGTTAGCAAGGTAACTACGTATACCTCTGACCGGGTGTTTCACTCCAAATCAGCTGGGGAGAACCCATCTCGGTGGTTTGGCGTTTCGCTAAGCACAGGGGAAGAGCGGACTGATGAGCGGTACTTCTGACAACCGACACGCCCTCTAAGACAAAATAACGTACATGTGTCATTGTAGGAAGTAGTATGAAACACCGTCGTGTCCTCCTCGGCGCTCCCGCTGCTCTCTCGTTGACCTCGGGGTGCCAGTCAATACCGTTTTACCCGCTACGCCGTTAGATCATTCCATGACGGCCTCGAAACGACGTGCGGCGCTCGCCGTCGGCGTCGCCCTCCTCCTCGTTACCGCCGGCTGTAGCGGCGGGACGACCCCCTCCAGCACCACCGAGAATACTGACACACCTACGACCACGACTACGGCTACCCCTACCACGACAGCTAGTTCGACGACCACGGCTGGTACGTGGTCGCCGAACGTTAGTGTCGAGCAGTATCCTCCAGGCGTCGCGGACAACGGCACGCTCACAAATCATTCCGAATTGATCAATGCGCACTTCGACGCGACGGCAAACAAGTCAATGGAACTCACGTACAGAGAGTCCCCTTCGAGCCAAGAAGACGTCTATCGCTACGCGCACGGGTCGAACAAAACACCGTTCCTCACCTTTTCTAATCGCTCAGACGAGACCGTTCAAATGGTAGAGGAGAGATACCAGACGGATACCCACGGCTACGAGAGGATGACAGGTAACAACGGACACCACTACTTTGTCACCCAGAACGAAATCAGAGATGGATTTCTCTGGGTAACCGAGCCTGAGCAGACCGCACGGTACGAACTCACTGGTTTCTTCTACGCCGGAAACTACACTGTCAACGGCACTGTCGAGCGTGATGGCCGGACGTTCGTCGAACTCACAGCCAACGAATCAACATTCGACAATGTTTCATCGTACGACGGGCGTGCACTCATCGCCCCCGAGGGAGTTATCCACAGCGCCGAGCTGTCCCTTCCCGACCCCGAAACGGAGGGCGAATATTACAACTACTCGGCTTCCCTCGATACCGACGTGAACTGGTCTGGGGCTCCGTCGTGGGTCGCAGACCTCCCTCATCTCTCAGTTTCGATGGTCGAGGACGGACACGCGCTCGAACTCCGCAACACCGGCGGAGCAACCCTTCCAGCGAACGCGTCCTTCGAGGTCTACGTGAAGAACATGAGCACTGGAAACCAGACGGACATCCACCGCTCGAACGCTGACGCGACCGGGAACATCACCACGGGTGCACCGCTCGAACCCGGTGATGCCGTCTACGTGACCGGACACACAGAAGAGAATTCGACGTCGTTCACGCTCCACGACGAACGTGTTCGCGGGGAATACCGCTTCCCGACAGCCAAAATCGTCGGTAAACACGAGAACATCCAGTTCGAATTGGTAACGGGCCTGGTTGAGGACAACGCCACGGTTTAGAGGAGTTCCGTATCACGTTCGACCGTTAGTGGTTCACTGAGAATACGATTCGCTTTTGAGCGACGCCCAATATCGAGGCAACTCTTCGAGGGCCCTTCTTCGGGCGCTCACTGCGCTCACGAACTTCGAGGGTAATGCAGAACAGGATCAATTGTAATAAATTGTCCAGAGTACCTCCACAGAGAGGAGCAATCACCATCAACGAAACAGAATCAGTAGACCGATTCTCGTGACGTATCGGCCCAGGTGCGTTCGTCACACCGGATGACGAAACCCATACACGGACTAGTCCATCAAGCACGCAGATCCCGCCGTTGTCCGGCGATTCGTGGCCAGAAGCAGTTAGCGGGCGCGAAGGGCACCAGTAATACGCTGTGACGAAACCCGGATATTCCTCCACTGAGAGGGAAGGGAAGTGAGGTCGGGATTTAGATATAGTAGACTACAAATCGAACTCGCCGATTTGCAGGAGTACCTAGTTAGGAAACCTGTCGAAAGATACTCTCATCAGGCTACTAGCCGATAGACCGCCTCGATTCGATCTAGTTGATTCTTCAGTCGGAGGTCAGCAACCGCTTCTCGACCATTGGACCGTTCCCCGGATCGAAGCGCTTCTACGAGAGCGTCTGCGAGCACTTCGTCGTCGTTGGCAGCCGTCGAGTGGCTCACACCCGCAACCCGCTGAGCGGTATCCCCGACATCAGTCGTAATCACTGGGAGATTACACGCGAGTGCTTCTTTGACCGTGTTCGGCGCCCCTTCTCGCGTCGAGGTGAGTAGCATCGCTCCGCGGCGTTCATATACCAGAACACGCGATCATGCGGGACTCCCGACATCGTCTGAAGTTTCACCGGGTCGTCGAGCCGGGAGCGGGCCACGTCCACGATGCGCTCCGCCTGTGGGAAGTTCTTCTCCTCGCGCGAAGGCCCGTAAGGGAACAGCACCCGGTGCCCCTCAGAATCCCAGCCGACTTCCTTATGGTCTCGCTGAGCACTGAATTGCTGCGGCAGACTAGGTACTAATCGTTACCTGCCCGTCGTTATCGATGCCAATTGTTGTCGCCGAATCATCACTAGGGAAGGTGTATGTCCTCACGGTCGTATTCCCATCGACGGTCACTGCGACCTGGTACTCGCCGTTTTCGCCAAAGGATTCCAACTGAGTCCCTGATTCAGCATCGAGCGTCCGACCTGCCGAATAGACCAGTTCTTCACCCTGACTAATTTCAACCACGACCGCATGGCTGGTATCATCTTGGTTGACAAGCCGGACGGTGTCGGTTGGCGTACTGCTGTTCTGGAACGCACTACAGCCCGCGGAGACGACGAGGAGGGCAACCACAAAGCCGAGTGCGATCTTTCTAGTTGGAGGGCTCACAGGCCAAGGACACCCACGACGCAAAAAAGAGTTGCGCTCAAATCACGTCGGTCGCTACTGAGACGACTTGCTGAAAGTTGACACCAAGTGAACGCTCGCCTTGCAAGTAGACTTCCCGACCTAACGGCTGTTTCGATAGATAGCTGACCGAGAACGCGAGATATTCGGGCAGTATCAAGTACAGGGCGAGGTCTTAACGGTACTACAGCCGAGACGTCCCCAATACGAATATGATCGGAGGTGATCGCGGTCTCGGGGTGGCCGAAGTACTTCACGGATGGACCTCAGAGCCGGCTCTCATCGTCTTCGCTCTACTAACCCAGCTCGGCGACGTTTGGTTTCTCTTCCTGTTGGGGGGTCTTCTGTACATCGCCGGCGATCAGTTCCCGCGATGGGGGATCGATCGGCGGCGTGGTCTGTTCGTTCTTGGTCTCGTACTCACGTATGTGGCTCTCATCGGGGTGCTCAAGAATTTCTTCCTGCTCCCTCGGCCCCCGGGTGCGGGTGAGGCACCCGTCATAGCATGGCTTCCAGCCATCTTCCAGGGCGTGTTAGCTTCGATTGCAACTGGGTCGGGCCCCGGATTTCCGAGTGGTCACGCCTTCGGGAGTACGCTGGTGTGGGGTGGATTCGCACTCGTCGTCTTCGAAGACGAGCTCTGGCCGGGATGGCTCGGAGCCGCAGCTGTCGTCGGTCTCGTCTCGCTGTCACGACTCATCTTGGGTGTCCACTATCTTGTTGACGTCGTGGTCGGGGTTGGTCTCGGAGTGGTGGGGCTGGGCGTGCTCTACGTGGTCGCCGACCGAGGTACTGCCCCCGGTCGAGTGCTTCTCGTCGCGGTTGGCGCCGGCGCTATCGGGCTGATCCAGGGAGTTACCTTCGAGAGTGTGGCCGCGCTTGGAAGTGGCGTCGGCGGGTGGCTCGTCTGGCGTGGTATCGCCGACGCAACGCCCGCTCATCCGTCAAACCGCCGAGAGGCAGCTGCTGGATTCGGTGTGTTCGGATTGGCAAGCGGTTTCTTTGCGGTGATGTATGCCGTTGAACCGCCACTGTTGGCCACGTTTTTCGGCTCCACGATCGGCGTCGGTGGGGCCATTGTCGCCCCGCTGGCCGGTGAGAAACTCCTTGATTGGTAACGTGACTGCGTAGCTGAGAGGTGGCCAGGGTGGTCGTATCCCTCTGGACGAACAATACGCATACCTACTGGGCGGCTGTTTCACCCAAAATCAGCTGGTGAGAACCCGCTTCAATGGGTTGAGTACCTTTAGTAAGTACAGACGAACGATTTAGCATTTCGTCCCGTTCCTGTCGGATGGTTTTCCTTGGAGGAACTCCGGCAGCTCGCAAAGATGAGAATGGAGGAGTTCGAGAAGTGGTTCAATTTCCTCCCATTGAGGGCCTTTCTGTATCGTCTTCTCGGCTTCGTCCCACCTGATGTATCCAAGTGTTTCGAGTTTGGGGAGATGGGAGTGATACAGTTGTATGTGGTCCCTCTCAGCGTCGTGCGGAGTGATTTCAGTGTAATTGATAGACTCCTCTTCCTCCGCCTCATAAAGTCCGAACAGCAACCGGCGACAGCAAGTATGTGATAACGCACCCATTACTCGGTCCGTCTCGTCCGCGTTAGGCCTGTGTCCCAGCACTAAATTCGTGTCTCCCAAGATACATTATAAACTTTTGTGAACGCTCTAAAGGTTTAGTAGGTGATTGAACATACTAGACTGAGGTATCAGATGGAAGCCGAGAAACAATTATACCGGCGACGCTTAGGTTTAGATGAACCATCTATCGCCCATCGTGGGCGACAAAAACCGTCGCCCGATCTATTCTGGCGAGTAATCAAATCCGACAGTCTCCACCCACGAGTAATGCCAGCATTCCCAACCAAATCACCACCGTTCAAATTCGCTATCACCTATCCGACCGGCCTAAGTAGAAGCAATCCGCTGCTACGCCACGTCAATCGACAAGACGCCTATACTGGGGACGCAATCGTTCGCCAAGAATTCGGCTTCACTGACGTAGAAGGCCTTGAGGACGTGACAATCAACCACTACGGCCCGGGGACAAATCAGGCTATCAGCTCGATTTTCGTCCCTGTTGCGGGTGGCCCAAATAGCGATGCTGCTGTGACGCTAGCCAGCAGTATCGCCTCTGAGTGGGCCGCCTCAATTACGCTGCTGACAGTCATCCCAGAGGGCGCAACTGATAATCAAAGACAGGTAGCCGACCAACGATTAGATACGTATGCCGAGATGGTGGCTGACAGTTCGGTTGTGACAACCCTCGTTCGCAGCGACGATGTTGTCCCGACGATAGCAAAGGAAAGCGTCGCGCATGAACTGCTCGTCATCGGAGCGTCCGAACGGTCACTATTCAAACGCTTTTTTGGTGGGACGATTCCCGAGCAACTCGGGCAAGAGACACACGCACCAATCTTCGTCATCAGCCAGTAAGCTACCACCGCTACACAGTCGTTGCTAGCGCGGATTCTTTATTCAGGTTCACGGCTGAAATTGCACGACTGAATCGAGAAGGAGGTTCAAATCGAGCGCCACCAGTTGTCTACTAGCGACTCACGGCCTTGCGCCGTGAGTTCGACACCGCCTCGATGAATCTAATTATAAATTATCTATTAACACAGTTCTTATACCTCCATCTCAAAGTGGCGGCAATGACGGAGGGACGACCCGAGTCGCCGTTGGCAACAGAAACAACGCGCCAAGCGACCACCGCAGACCTCCGAGCAGAACTCGGGTCCCAGAAACTACCACGTCACCTCGCACTCTTCTACCGGTCGAACGAATCCCAGCTAGCTGCTACCACAGCCTTCCTCGTCGAAGGCCTCCAGTCCGGCCACCGCTGCATCTACCTGCTTGACGTCAATACCGCTGCCGAAATCAAAACTGCACTCCGGCGAGCCAACATCGACGTCGAGGGACGTATCGACGCTGGCGATCTCGTCATTCGAGATGCGGAAAATATCTACCTCGAATCTGGCTTCGACCCCGCCGAGATGATCACGACGCTCGAAGACGAAGCCGATGCTAGTGTTGCGGATGGCTACGATGGGTTGTGGGTTGCCGGTGAGAACTCGTGGTGCTTTCATACGGACCAGTCATTTGACCACATTCTCGACTTCGAAGCGGACTTCGATGCAGCCTGCCCAGACCTCCCCGTTACCGCGCTCTGTCAGTACGATCTCGAACGCTTCAACGAGACTTCGGTCGCGAAAGCTCTCCGGACCCACGAACAGATTATCTACCACAACCAGCTCTGCACGAACCCTTTCTACATCCCACCCGAGGACTATCGCTCGTCTGGTAGCCCGGAGTTGAACGCGCAACTGATGCTCGAGCAGGCGTATTCGCTGACGAACGCCCGCCGCGACATCGACGAACGCGAACAGCGGTTGGGTATCGTCAACCGCGTTCTCCGGCACAACATCCGCAACGACCTCAACCTCGTGAAAGGGATGCTCGAACTACTGGACGAGACGGAGTCGTTGTCCGCCGAGAGTCACCAGCGACTGGCGATAGCCATCGAGCATGCTGAGTCGGTCGTCGAAATGGCGGAGAAAGCCCGCTACATTCAACAAACAACGGGCGATACTGCGGTCGAGCCACAGGACCTTGGCCCAGTCCTCAGGACAGCCGTCGAAGGGGCGACAGACGAATATTCGAGTGCAGCGGTGGAGTTTTCTGGGGCTAAGGGTGTGAGGGTGCTTGCTGGGGAGGATCTGGCTGTTGCGTTGCGTGAGGCCATCGAAAATGGGGTTATCCATCAGGAGAGGGACTCGCCACACGTTGTCGTGTCAGTCTCGACGCCAAGCGAAGACACGGCCCGAATCGAGATTCGGAATGCAGGCGTGATTCCGGACTCGGAACGGTATACATTGGAGAAGGGCGAGGAGACCCCGTTAGAGCATTCGAGTGGGCTTGGCCTCTGGCTAATCAAGTGGATTGTCGAGAATGCTCACGGGTCGATTAACTTCCCAGACTCGAATGCAGGAGAGACGTGCCTCCAGATCGAATTGTATCGGGTCCCCTCATAGGAACGGAACCATTACGGGATGGTCAGGACGCACGTAGCCGACAAGACGTAGATTGGAACGTCCCTATTCTTATCTGTGCGACTCAATTTCCGTCTCGTCGTTGTGGCGCTGTACGTAGCCAGCGAACCGTTGGAGTGCGTCCCAGCTGCGGAAAGAAGGACTATCTCGGAAGCGATGAGGCATCAAGAACACGATCATATCTGAAAGCCAACGAGCAGCGCAAGAGGTGTTCGCTATCGGCCCGGTCAACTGACTGAATGTCACGGACGCCCAACGGGTCAGAGAACCCATGACAATTCCAGTGGTTCGCCTTCAGTAGTAGGGGCGTCACCTATACAGGATGGTTGGTATAGACTGGATGTGGCTAAGTCCCCTCAACTCCATGATTTCCCAATCGAGAAACTCGTAGATGATCTCGGTTCAAACTTGCAGATCGTCGCCGAATACAACACGGACACCTACAACGATCTCTACGTTTCCGATGACGTAATCGACGAGTTTGGTGGCTCTGACAACTATGAAGACCAGCGGCAGAAGATAGAAGAGTTCCTCCGGATGGATTTTCTTGACCGGCATGCGTATGGCGATATCGTCCCCGGCGCAGGGGATTCAGAATTATTTGTCACACTGGCAGCTAACGTCCTCTTGGTTCGCTTCTTTCAGCATGACGATGCGCTATTTGTCTCTGTCGAGCGGAACGGGTCTGTCGGCCATGTGATCGACACAATTGAGGAGCGATTCCGATGACTGGCCATAATCGCGATTCAACTACCGGTGTTGATTCGACTGCTTTACGAAAGGCGTCCTCTGTTCTGGTGGTCGCCCCACAGATGAGTGAAGCCACAGATCAGGTCTGCCACGATTTACTTCGACCAGAGAACCCCGCAGAAACAGGCGTCATCAAGATGTCCTATCATTTTTCACTCTCTGAGATTGCTGATAGATGGCTTGAGAGAAATCCCGATGCTCAATCGAGGTTACATTGTCTGAGTATCACTGATAGTGATAGTCCGACTCCCCAGGGATATGGCGAAAATGTCTCGTTTGCGACTGCTCGGGCAGATGATCTGACTGGGGTTGGTATGAAAGTCAATCAAATTGTTGGGGAACTAGGGGTGAATCAAACAGATATTTTGGTCTGTCTTGATTCACTTGATGCGATGTTGATGTATACGGATACACGAACTGTGTTTCGGTTTATCAGAACAATCTCGAACTTCCTTTCGGCGAACGATGCACAGATTCATTTTCATATTGATCCATCACGGGACCAGCAGGAGCTTACCACGCTGAAATCAGCGGTCAATGCGATTGTCGAAGTAGATGAAACTGGGGAGGCAAGTATCAAAGTACGGTGATTCCCATGAATAGTTCTCGTATCGTCTGAACCACTCATCCACTCTATAGGACAGTGAGTTTCGAAAGGCGTAGAAAACTCTCGTAGCAGTACAGACCGCCCAACAAGACACTTATCTGGGGGAGCAAGAGTCTGAGATATGCCGCGAACGGTGACGGTTCGCGTTTGGACGGTTCTCGCTGTGGTTTTGGTCGCGAGTGGAGCCACACTCTACGCTGTTGGCACGCAGGAGTCAGCTCCCTCTCAGCCGGACGCTGAACGTATCTCTGTCGCTCCAGTCGAGGGCGAACCAGCGTCAGTGGTGAACAGCTCTGCACTCCCACCCAAGCAACGTGGCGTGTTCCTGCTTGCCATCGACCCCGGGGAGTTCGGGAGCTTCTCCACGACAGATACCGAACTCAAAGCCGCGTCGGACGGGCTCCCGGACGCCGTCAGATACGACGGCACCGTCTACGAAATCCGTGATGGAGTCGGTGGGGGTGCCGACCACGTCTACCTCCCCCTCAAAGAGTGGGCAGGAATCGCGCTTGTAGGGCTCGGAGCCGTTCTGTTCTTCACCTTCGAACTCCCAGCACAGCTAAACCAGCCCGAGAACAACAGCCCGTGACCGCTAAGTTCAGGAAATTCAGTTAGCAATCTGCTCATCTGGACGAATTATTTCGTCTCAGAACGACGGGGATCGTCAACACTCCGGGTGTGCATTGGCTTCCGAAGATACTCAACCATCTGCTCGATGTCTTCGTCTGTGATGCCGTACTCCTCGGTTGACGTCTCTGCACTGTCGCGTTTCCCACTCATAGTGCCACCTCGTCTGCGAGAAGGTCGGCGTCGTGTTCAGCGAGTGAGTCGAGAACTGATTCAGTCATCTCGAAATTCGGGCCTTTCGTAATCGTGTCCGCGTCTTTCTCCCAGACGATGAGACCGTAGTCAGCCATCTTCGGCAAATGAAGATGGTGCATCGCGCTATCAGCACCGTCGACATCAATAACGGAGAACGTCGCCTCGTCGGGTGGGGAGTCAGCAATGAGCGAGGCCAGCAGTTCGCGTCGATTGGAGTGGCTCAAGACAGCGAGAACGTCATCTACGGAAATTTCAGCGCCGGAAACCATCATACTGTATATGGCCACCCTGAACGGTTAAACCCCATATACACCCAGAAATCTTCTATCACAAGAGATTCGATGGAATAATCGAGGAGGATTAAGTAATCACTCGTGTTTATAATAACCAATGAGCGCTTCTCCCTCAGAGCAGATTGTCACCAAGATAGCAGAGGAGAATAATGCCGGCGTGACGGCGTTGCCACCCCTGTACGACACGATTGACCCAGAAAAACTAGATGCTCTTATCCAGAGTCTGGAAGACGGGAGTATTTCCTTCACCTACGCGGGCTATGAGGTGACAGTTACCAGCGAGAAGGAAGTCACGATTGCTGACCCAACTGTGGCCAAGCACTCGTGAGAATCTGGTTCTCACTCACAACACGACAAGTTTCTACCCGGCTGTTTATTGAACCGCCACTACGTACTCGGGTTCCGACTCCCCGATGCGGAGCTGCCCCTCCAGATGGGAGTGGCCAAGATAGCTGACCGTCTTGTTCGCCGCATCGTAGTCAACGACACCGATACTGCTCAGTTTCGGGAGCGCTACATGATGGAGCCGTACCACTGCCTTGTCTTCGTCCGTGTCTTTCTCGTGGGCGACGGCGGTTGAGAGATCAGCGACCGAAGCAGCGCTTTCGGACGCATCGCTGAAGTAGTGCAGGACGAAGCGACAGTACCGGTTGGAGAGCGCGGCGTGGAGTTCATCTTCCGTCGGCGTACTGGTTCGAGCGGTATCTTGAGAGAACATGCGGATACCTGAGATACGACCCGCATCGGATTCAGGCTGACCTATGACTATCCAACCGCTTTTTACGCCGTGGTGGGTCAGGCGTCGAGTGATGTAAGGGTGCTACCGAGGATGCGGCGCGTCCCCCGCCGTATCCGGGAGGCCACCGCCTGCTGGGAGATACCGAGTTCCTCACCAAGTTCGGTCATCGTTATCTCGCGTGGTGTATCGAAGTACCCCCGCTCGTAGGCGAGGGTCAGTGCCTCCTGCTGTGAGTCGGTGATTGCGGCCTCGGCTCCGGTTTCGAGCGGTGTGAGCGCGTGCAGCGCCGTCAGTTCGATGGGAATGTTCTGCTGGCGGCAGCGGTGCTGGAACTCCGCGATGTCGCTGCGGTCGTCCCCGCGAATCTCGAAGGTCCACTGCTCGGCCGTCCCCTTCGCCTCGATAAGCGGGACCTCCGTCCTAGCTATCGTCGAGAGAATGTCCTCGTAGTCCGAGACCCACTCGACGCGGAGGAGGTACTCGTCCTCGACGGAGTCAATCAGTTTCATGTCCCGGATGCCCGGGTGGTTAGAGAACGCCGTGACGATGTCATCTGAGTGCGACCCCCGCACCCAGAAGTACGGAATCACCACGTCGGCCCCCGGCACGATGCGTTCGAGTTCGACCGTCGCGTTCGGTAATTCCTCGAAGACGGTGCCCAGCGGGAACTCGTCACCGGGAACGCGGAACGTCGCTTCTGTTGCCATTAGTGAATTTCGCGTGTCCAGCCGAAAAAGTCTGGCTTCGGGGTTCGACGTACACAACTGACGAGCGTGGACGAAGCTCACCATCAGAATGTTCCAATAACGATTACGAGGTTCGCAATTCTACTGAGCGGCTATTGCACTCCGTACTCTGGTGTAAAAGAACGCGCACCCAACGTCGAAAATACGGTAGATTTCACACGCTACGAATCTCCTAGCAGTACTATATCCGCACAATGGGCACTGTCTAGTTCTGGACCGCCTCGATCGGCGCTTTTCCATCGAGAGCTTGATACGGTCGTTGGCGCCTGTAGTAATACATGAACTGTTCAAGCCACTCGCGGACGCTTGCCTGACTGCCCACCCACGAGTTATGGAGGCGGACGGCAAACGTCCTGACGGGCGTCGCCGTCCGCTCATTCTTCCAAGATTCTTCTAAACCGTGTTCATAGCCCCCGCTGAGCAGGTCTGCGAGTATCTTGACCACGTAGCTCAACGACCTGTTCGCTTCTCAAACTAGCTCAACTTAGACAGTGCCGGTTACGACAATGGGTGATAGAGATTACAGAGCATGGGTTCAGCAAGTGGTCATTGCCTAAATTTGGTCATCCTTGGTGGGACAGCAACCGAGTGGACAGCTCGTAGTATCGGCGGAAACTGAGCGTGTCGTTGCCGAGCACCCCCTCGCGTATCTCGTATTAGGAGGGCAATCTATCCTTGATCGATTGGAACACGAGTCGCCCGAGCAACTGAGCGGGGCCACGCTTCGGCACATCACGGGCGACATCCAACGTACTCGGTGGCTCACTCTCCCCAAGCCCGAGGTCCCAGTCCGTCTCCGCCTCGAAGCGGTCCACCGCGGTCCCGACGCGGTCGCGCACGGCGTCAGCGTCCATTGTCTTCACGTCGCCGTCTTCCATCAGCACGTCGCCGTCCACGATGACTGTCGCTACGTCGGCGGGCGCGGCGTTATTGGTTACCTGCGCTGGGATGTTGGTCAGCGGCGTGAACTTCGGCTTGTCTACATCGAGCAGGATAACATCGGCTCGCTTGCCGGGTTCGAGGCTACCGACCTCGTCGCCGATGCCAAGCGCCTCTGCACCCTCGACAGTGAGCATCCGCACCAATTCCATCGAGGAGTACTGGCCGGCCGACCGCTTGAGGTTGGCTGCGAGTCGGGCCTGCCGCGCCTCACCGAACATGCTGTAGGAATCATGCCAGTAGTGGTCGTCGATGCCGAGGCCGACGTCGACGCCGGCCGCGCGGAGTTCCGGCACTGGCGTCCACTGCACGTCACCATCTGTGTTCCAGTAGCAGAAGATCGACGGGCAGTGCGCGACCGACGCGTCCGCCTCCGCCGTGCGCCGGATGTCCTCGTCGTCGGCGAGCCGGAAGTGGGCGGCCACCAGCCGATCGTCGAGAAGGCCGACGTCGTCGAGCAGGTCGAGGGAGTCCTCGGCGCCGTTCGCTCGCGCCATCGTGTTGCTCTCCTTGAGTTCGAGCAGGTGGGTGTGTACGAGCAGGTCGGGCCGCTCCGCGGCGAGGGCGGCGGTGCGCTCCCACAGCTCGCGGGTACACGACCAGTCGTCGTGGGGGTTGATCGTCGCCCGGATGCGGCCGCCGTACGTGTCGTGGTACTCGTCGATGAAGTCGCGGGCGCGGTCGAACTGCTCGTCGACGGGGACGTCCCAGAAGAGGTCGGAGAGCGCCGGCCCGAAGAACCCGCGGAGGCCCGCCTCACCGAACGTCTCCGCGCCCGCGCTCGGCCGGACGTCCATCGAGTTGACTGTGGTGACGCCGCCGGCGAGGAAGTTGAGTGCCGCCAGTTCGTAGCCGGCTTCGGTGAGGTAGTCGTAGTCGCCGTCGGCGATCTGGCCGTAGATGGCTGTCATCCCGCTCATCATCTCCATGAGGTCGAGGTCGCTGAACGCGCCGAGCAGCGGCGTCAGTTCGAGGTGGGTGTGGGCGTTGACGAGCCCCGGCATTACGAGCCTGCCCTCGCCGTCGATGACGCGGTTGGCGTCACAGGCTCGGTCACGGTCTCGGGTCGTTCGCACGTCGGTGAGGACACCGTCTTCGACCACAACTGTGCCATTCTCGTAGATTCTGTTGTCTTCGTCAACGGTTAGAACGACTGCATCGTGGACCACGAGGTCGGCGTCAGATATCGCGCCTTCAGTGGTATCTCCCAACTCACCGGTAGTTACCGTCATAGATGTAGGTAGGACCGTGTCTCCGGTGAGCGTTCTGCCGAGTATCGTCATGGGGTTTTTACACGAAGGTGGTGAAACGGCAGTCACGCTCAGTCGATGTCGTTGACTCGCCTCCAGATTTCGGCGTCGTTGGCTCCGGTAGTTCTTCCGGCGTTCTACGTCACGGCCACGGAGTCGTCAGCGATCTCGCAGTTGCGGCTCGTTGACTGGAATCTCGCAGCAGATGACGTGGCAACCGTTCTGTACGATGTTGACGGAGACACGAGGGTGTTCGTCGATGCCGCCCGTGAAACCGACGGGATTGAAGATGTAGAGGTACCGCGTTCTACCGGTGGCTCGGGTTTCGTGCTGGTTACGGCTACTCCCGACGCACTGCCGTTCTTCAGGACCTTTCTCGTGTTGACGGCACGGGCGGGGTTGCTTGTCAGGTCCCCAGTCACGTACAGCGACTTTGAAACGAGAGGTGAGGTAGTGGGAGACGCTGAGGCACTTCAAGCCGCAGTTGACACCGCGCCACAGACCATCGACGTGAGTATCGAAGAAATCGGGTCGCAACCTTCGGTACGGATGGACCCATTGTCCGCGTTGAGCATTCGGCAGCGTGAGGCTGTTCGTACTGCGTTTGAACACGGGTACTATCGGCATCCTCGGGAGACGACGCACGCAGAATTAGCCGATGAACTTGGGTGTGCGCCGAACACGGTCAGCGAACATCTCCAGAAAGCCGAAGTGAAACTCATCAAAGCCCTTGTTCCGTAGCGTGATTTTTGACGTAATATCGATTGGACCTACTCCAGCGCAATAGTTCCGCTCCTCGAACGTCCCGCTGAGCGGTTGGCCATACTACACTGAGCTTCTACTAGCAGTCATTCACTACTCGACGGTACAGATCGGTTGCTTAGTCACCTGCCGATGATTCGGCCAGAACGAGAGTCCACGCTGAATCCCACCCGTTTACGGGTGGGCAGCTCAATGTGTGCGAGATGCCAATTACTGCACCGGCAGATATTGTTACGAGACCGCTTGACGGGATTGATCGCTGAGGGTGTCTATTGGCATCGGAATTATTTGGATATGTCAAAGAAACCTTCCGCAATTTGATTTGAGATCGGGACCGATGATGCTTTCATCGTCCTCACGGGTCCTATTATTGTTCTATGGTATCGCCATGTTTGGATAATTGAAGTGGCCACTGGGTTCTATTACGTACGCTCTGCTATCTTGTGGCTATTTGAAAAAGACAGCTGATAATCCCGCAACCGATGGGGATTTAGACGATTATATTCTCTTATTATGTTGAATCGCGTGATATTCTCGTTATTATCCGGCGTACTATCTACTACCGAATCCTCTACAATTCATTTGATATATACAAACCACTAAGTACATCGGACAATGGGACAATAGCATGACAAGAGATGCCCCAACACGCCGAATCAAATCGGTGCGTCGAGCATGCTTGTTGCTAATTCATCTCCGCGAGGAGGGAGAAACTACTGTCACCGAACTCGCTGAGGAGTTCGACTTATCGCCGGGCACGATTCATACGTATCTAGCGACGCTTCGAGAAGCAGGATTCGTCGAACAACACGGTGACGAATATCGCTTGAGTCTGGAGTTATTGCCCCTTGGTGAACGTGTCCGCATGCAGCACCCACTCTATCAGGCAGCCCGAGACGAGGTTGACCGGCTTGCTCATGCGTGTGATGGTGTCGCTCACTTACTCATAGAGTACGAGGGCCAGTTGCTGATTCTCTACGAAGTGTTCAGCGAGAAGGCAGTCGGGAGGGACTTCCACGCACGGAAGCGTGATCAACCACAAGAACACATTCACTGCACGGCAGGTGGCAAAGCGATTTTGTCCCGGCTATCAGCCGAGAAGATTCACGACATTGTCGAAACGCAGGGGCTCCCGGTGTTCACTGACAAGACGATTTCTGAGACGTCGCGCCTATTTGACGAGCTGGAGAAAATCCGCGAGGAGGGCTACGCGCTGAACGATGAGGAGCAGATGCGCGGTATTCGTGCGGTTGGTGCGCCTATTGTTGACAGCAAGAACGGGATTATCGGGGCGCTAAGTGTCTCAGGGCCGGCGACTAACTGGCGCAGTTCGTATTTCCATGAGGAACTCCCCGATCTCGTCACTCGGTCTGCAAATAACACGGAAATCAACCTTCAGTCCAACTTGGACCGCCAGTACTGAACTCGAGGTGCCAAATTCACCACGCAACTCAGTAAACCCACTTCCGTACCCGGGTTTTGATTATAACGAATGTCGGGCTGATTAGTCGACCCATTCAGTGCGAACATTTATTATAGATATTGTTTACCACGTGGTGTGGCATGACAAGCCAAAGCAAATATTACGTCAGTATCGACACTGGCGGGACGTTCACAGACGGGTACGTATCGTATCCTGAAGGATCCACGACGGTTAAGGTCCCGACGACAGATCACGACTTGACCGTCTGCTTTCGAAACTGTATCGAGAAAGCAGCGGAGAGTCTCGACCAATCAACTGAAGGATTCCTCGTCGATACCGACGTCATCCGGTTCTCGACGACGATTGGGACAAACACGATCATCGAGCGATCTGGACCGCAGGTCGGGATGATTGTGTCCGAAGGACGAAAAGACGATTTGTTCGACGCAGAAATCGCAAGCGATGGTGGCGTCGCGGCACTGACCGACGAGAGCCTCGTTGCCAGTATTGACGAGCGTGTCGACGCACACGGTGAGGTTGTAGATCCCGTGGAAAGAGCGGATATCCTCGATGCCGCGAAGACGCTGATGAACCGCGGCGCGAAGCTGCTCGTCATCAGCCTCTCAAATTCCTTCTACAATACGGAAAATGAGGAACGGGCACGTCGCATCATCGAAACAGAGTATCCGCCACACTACCTGGGGCCGAATCAGGTGTTGACTGCTAACGAGGTCAGCAGTCGACCCGGGTATCTCGCTCGCTCCTATACCGCACTCATCAACGCGTACATCCACCGGCCGATGGCCCGTTCACTCTATAGGGCTGAGGACGACGTTCGCGACAGCGGTTACGCTAACCCACTTCTTATCGGTCAGTCAGCCGGCGGCGTCTCGGGCGTCTCGAAAACGGTCGCACTCCACACGTACAACTCCGGGCCAGTCGCCGGCGTACTCGGGGCGAAAGCGTTCAGTGACCTGTACGACCTCGACAACGTCCTGAGTACCGATATGGGTGGAACGAGTATCGATATCGGGCAAATAGACGATGGAACGGTCGAGCGAAATCTCGAACCATCGGTCACTAATATGCCAGTGCACATTCCGATGGTTAACGTTCACACTGCTGGCGCGGGTGGCGGTAGCATCGCCTCCGCAAACAACGGAACGGTCACAGTCGGTCCAGAAAGTGCAGGCGCTGAACCTGGCCCGGCATGCTACGACCTCGGCGGATATGAACCAACGACCACCGACGCCGACGTCGCGCTTGGTTACATCGATCCGGACTATTTCCTCGGGGGAGACCAGGAGTTAAATGCCGACCGTGCACGCGACGCAGTCGAGCGTGCAGTTGCTGACCCCCTTGATATCTCCATCGCGGAGGCCGCCTTGCGCGTACGGGAGACTGTCGACCAGAACATCGCCGACTCCATTACGGACCAGCTCGGCGACACCGATCCTGAGGACGTAACCTTGGTCGCATACGGCGGGGCTGGCCCAATGCACTGCTGTAGCTTCGCGGAGAAAGCGGGGGTAAGACAGGTTATCACGGCCCCTGCAGCCGCGGAGTTCAGCGCCTTTGGTGGTGCAACACTTGACGTCGAGCACCGCTACACGGCAGCCTTTGGCGACAAGTCGACGCTCGACGAACCGTCGGTGGATGTCAGGCGATACAACAACGTCGTTGAAGACCTCAAAGCTGAGGCAACCCAAGACATGCGTGGGGAGGGCTTCGAATCGGAGGAAATCACCTTCGACCTCACGATGCTCGTCCGTTCGGACCGCGGCGTTGAGGAGATCTCGATCCCATCCCGAATCGAACGCGCAGGAGATCTTGCTGACACCCTTGACTCGGTCGCGTCGGACCCCGAAGAGATAATCGATCTTGACACGATCGTCCTCACAGCAGTCGGCCCGGTTGCGACTGAGAAATTCTCGGAGGAGGACCTCCAAGGTGAGGATGCGAGCCACGCGCAAAAGGACTCTCGAGAAGCGTATTGGCCAGAGGACGGCTGGGTTGAAACTGAAGTCTATCAGCGTGAGGATCTCGAACCTGGGAACGAGGTTGTAGGGCGCGCCATCATCGAAGCCGAGGACACTACGTACGTGATTCCTGAATCCTGGGCGTTCGAGGTTGACCAGTACAATAACGGAATTATCGAACGATGAGCGCTCGGACCTCGCCAGCCATGTCGTATCTTCGCGGTCGTCAGTCGAAGCCGCGGCCGTACGTGCCGATTGTCGGGCAACTGGCTGCTAATGTGAGCCAGCTCCCCCCAGAGATTTTTCTGTCGAATGCCACTCAGCAGACCAACGCACTCCAGAGTTCCCAGCGGCTATTCGAGTCCGACGTCGTCTTCACGGGGGTCGATACCGCGCTTCTCGCGGAAGCACTCGGGGCGTCTGTCGAATGGGACGCTGCGACCGAGCAATTCGAGACGGCCGAACCGATTGTGTCGTCCGATGCGGTGAGTGACCCAACGACGGTTACAAACCGGGGGCGAGTTCCGACGGTGATTGATGTCGGGGAGCGACTCGTTTCGAGTCTCGACGAGCCCCTAGTCGTCGGTGTTGTCCCTGGACCCCTGACGACTATCGAGACCACCTTCGGGAACGCTGCAGCACTTGACGCTGAGTACACCAAACCAGTCCGGACAGCAATTGGCGAGCTTGGCCGTGCGTTCGGAAAGGCGGGTGTGGATGCTATCCTGGTGTATGAGGACGTTGGTCAACTGAACGGTGGCGAGGCTGCGGAGGCCATAGTGGAGACCCTGCAAGTGCTCGACAACATCACCGGGTTCTACGACACGCCACTGATGCTTGCTCCGAACGGCTACGACGAGACAACAGTCGACATCGTTCTTGATCAAGGAGAACCAGCGGCCGCGCTACTTGACACGGATGACCCGGCAGCGGTTGCTGTCGAACATCCGGACGTCCGTATTGGCGGCGGTATTACTGCCAACCTCCTCGACGCAGAGCCATCGGAGATTACAGCACGGGTCGAAGAACGGTGTCGGGATCTTCCAGCATCAGCGTTCCTCGCGAGCGGCCGAGAACTCCCGAGCGATGTACACCCGAACGCGCTCCACGCGGTCCGTGAGGGGTACACGGATGCATAGTTCGTCGAACGATCACTCACGAACGAGTCAAACAGCACGACAGATGCCAGACTCAAAATCCAGTACTGAAGCGGTGAAACGAGTTGCAGAGTACCTCGAGATCGATCTCGATACGGAACAGTGGCAGTGCCATAACTGCGGCGAGTCGCTAGGACCGGCAGAGGAGAACTACAAGCGTGGCTGTCTCGTTAACGAACGAGACCCCCGGGAGGTTCATCCGCCGCTTATCGACGATTCGGACTACACCTTTGCTCCGGATCCGGAGTGGGTTCGGATTGTGGAGTTCTACTGTCCTGGTTGCGGGACGATGGTCGAGAACGAGTATCTCCCACCTGGCCATCCGATTACGCACGACACAAACCTCGATCTTGAGAGCCTGAAGGAGGACTACAACCAATGACGACACAGATTAACATCGACGCTGGTGGAACATTCACCGACTGTTTCACGCTCCATGACGGCGAAGTCGTGTCAGCGAAGACGCCAACTACCGAGCATGACATGGCTGAGTGCTTCTTCCAAGGGATCGACAAGTGTGCTGAGCAACTCGGGCTGGGTCTCGATGACTTGATCAGTGACGTGGACTCGATTCGGTATTCGACCACGACTGCGATGAATCGACTGATCGAGCGTAAGGGCCCGAAACTCGGCCTGCTCACCACTGCTGGCGTGCAGGACTACCCCCAGATTGGGCGCGGTCCTCGATGGGCTGACGGACTCACTGATAGCGAGCAACGGAATATCTCGGACGCGAAAAAACCGTCGTATCTCGTCCCGGACTCCCGTACGAACGGAATCCGAGAGCGCGTCGACAGCGAAGGGAACGTGTTGCGCCCGCTCAACGAGGAGCACGCGCGCGAGCAGATTCGAGATCTCGTGGACAAGGGTGCTCGGGCCATCGTCGTGAACCTCCTGTGGTCATATGCCTACCCCGACCACGAACAGCGAATTCGCGAACTCGTTCGTGACGAGTATCCACCGTCGTATCTCGGGAGCATTCCCGTGTTCCTCTCCTCGGAGGTGATGCCGACCAAGAAGGAATACGAACGGACAAATACCACGCTACTCGACGCGTACCTCTCCGAGTTAATGCAGGAGCACATCGCAGATATCAAGGACCGCTTGGAGGCCCACGGCTACGAGGGCGATATCCAAATGCTCCACAACACCGGCGGAATGGCTGAGTCGTACAAGACTACAGCCGTTGAGACGTTTAACGGCGGTCCCGTTGCCGGACTAAAAGGCGGGGAGTACCTCTGTGATGTTCTCGGATACGACAAGGCTGTCGTGACAGACATGGGGGGCACGAGCTTCGACATCGGCATCCTCACCAAAGGAGGCGTCCAGTCCTACGAGTTTGAACCAGTGATTGACCGCTGGCGTGTCTCCGGCACCATGATCGAGTCGAAATCGATTGGTGCAGGTGGCGGATCGATCGCCTCGGTCAACGAAGAACTCGGCGGGCGTATCGAAGTCGGCCCGGAAAGCGCTGGTGCCGACCCAGGGCCGGCCTGCTACAACCGCGGTGGCACAAAGCCAACGGTGACTGACGCGGACGTCGTCCTCGGGTTCATCAACCCGGAGAAGTTCTACGCGGGCAACCAGCAGCTCGCGGTTGACCGTGCTGAAGAGGCGATTAAAACCCATGTAGCGGATCCGGCAGGGATGGATGTCACGGAAGCTGCGTCCAACATCCGACGAATCACGGATGGGAACATGGGGAACACCGTCCGCAAGGAGACGATGCTTCGCGGCCACGACCCGCGTGAGTTCATGCTGTACAGCTTCGGCGGCGCCGGTCCGCTCCACGCCGCCTCCTATTCGTCGTATCTCGACATCGACACGGTCGTCACGACGCCGTACTCGCCAGTGTTCTGTGCGATGGGATCAGCCACGATGGACACACTCCACATCTACGAGCAGTCCCACTCGATGTACCTACGCGACTCCGGCGAGGAAGCCGCGTACAGTGTAGACTACGACGCGTTCAACGAGGTTGTCGAGGAGCTGAAAGCGAAGGGGCGTCGCGACATCAAAAGCGAGGGGTACAACCCAGAAGACATCACCTATAGCCTCGAACTGGACATGCGCTTCGGGGGGCAGATTCACGTTGCTCGCATTCGCTCACCCCGTCTCGAACTCCACGAAGAATCAGATGTCCAGGCCATCTGCGAGCACTTCATCGACCAGTACAAGGACCGATTCTCGCCATATTCGGTCACGCCTGACCACGGCATCACCGTCGAAAACTTCGCACTCCGCGCCCGCGTCAAGAGTCCCGACATCGAACTCCCCACGTCGGAAATTGGCAGTCCAGACCCGTCGCCAGCACGAGCTGGATCACGTGACATCATGTGGGAGAACAGGGACGCCTACATCTCGACACCGGTCTTCGAGTACGAAGACTTGCACTCGGGAATGGAGATCGATGGCCCAGCGGTCGTAGACGCCGATTACACGACGACTGCAGTACCGGACGGCTGGACGTACAGCCTAGACGAGTACCGAAACGGCATTCTCGAAACCAACGGTGACACCCAATGACTGTTAACCGCGACCAACTAATCGACTGGCTCGACCTGGAAGAACCGTCCGCACAGGAACTGGCCTGCATGGACGAACTGCAGCACGGCGACTACGAGATTTACTCGGAACGCCTCCGCTTGATCCTCGACGAGGGGATGGACGTCTTCGTCCGATCGGGGGTATCGCAGTTCATCGCCGCCCGCGACCTTGCCGTCGCGGTCTACACGCCCGAAGGCGACCTCGTCGACTCGGCCGCTGGAGCGTACCTACACGTCGTCACGGGAGTTCCACCGCTCAAGTACGTGATTAACAACTTCGCCGACGACGAGACTGTCGGCGTTGAACCTGGCGACGTCTTCTACGCGAACGACGCGTTATACGGCGGTATTCACAACCCAGACCAAATCGCGTTCATGCCCGTCTTCCACGATGGCGAGATTATGGCCTGGATTTCTGCGGCTGCCCACACAACTGAGACCGGCGCTATCGAGCCTGGTGGGATGCCGATTTCCGCGCGAACGCGGCACGACGAGGGGATGAAGCTATCCCCCATCAAAATCGGCGAGGATTACAAGCTGAAAAGCGACCAGGTGGAGATGCAGAAGAACTTCATCTCCCGTGCACCGCGGATGCACGAGATTGACTTGCGGGCACGAGTTACGACCTGCGATCGGGTCCGCCGACGCATCAAGGACCTCATCATCGAAAAGCAGGGGCCAGACTTCTTCCGCGGTCTTCTCCGCCGAAACATCAAAGAATCCCGCGAAGGCGCGAAAAGACGCGTTGACGAGTGGAATGATGGAACCTTCCAATCGGTTCACTTCGCGGATACAGTCGGCTATGAGGACGGTCTCTGGCGGCTCAATGCGACGATGGAAAAAGACGGCCCGGAGATTCACATCGACTACAGCGGGACCTCACCGGAGAACGATGGGTCGTTCAACACGCAGCCGGTCGCTTCTATTGCCCACACTGCAAACTACCTATTCAGCGTTCCCTTCCATGACCTGCCGAAGAGCAACGGGACGTACGACCTTATCGACTTCAACATCCCGAAGGGGTCGATACTCTATCCGGACTCAGAAGCGTCCACAGTCCAAGCGGTCATGGTGAATCAGGTGATCATGGACTCAACGACCACCCTGTTCTCGCGATCGATGTACGATGACGACAGCGAGAACGAACACGTCACTGCACCGATGGCCAACACCGCACCCGGGTATGCCTTCGGCGGAGTGAACCAGCACGGTGAGCCAGTTGCGGACCTGATGTCGCACGCGCTCAACACGGATGGCACCGGTGGGCAAGCTCGACGCGACGGGGAAGACGAAGCGATTTTCCCGTGGTGCCCGTTCGGCCATGCCTCAAATATGGAGTTCGTCGAGAACGAGTACCCATTCACCCACCAGTTCTTCCGCCACGGCACGGACTCATGTGGGCACGGAAAACACCGCGGCGGTATCGGGATGCAGATTGGGTACATGATGCACCACGTCCCAACTGTCGAGTGGCTCTCGATCTGCCATAACTCCAAGCTGGTGACCGGGCAGGGTCTCTACGGTGGATACGCACCCCGCACCATTCCCGGCATCACTATCACCAACTCTGACCTGAAGGAACGAATGAAAAACGGTGATTACGTGCCCGACGATCTTATCGAACTCCTGCAGGACAAAACGCTAGACGCCGACTACAACATCACTAGCCACGTCCGTGAGTCCCAGCCGTACGAGAACGGCGACCTCTTCATCGGCCACTCGGGCGGCGGCTGTGGGTACGGCGACGTCCTCGAACGAGACCCCGATACGGTCATGGAAGACATTGAGGACAACCGCGTGACCCATCACTCTGCAAAGGAACTCTACCAGATTGAGTACGACGAAGACACCCTCACCGTCGACGAGGATGCAACAAAGGCACGACGCGAATCCTTCCGCGAACAGCGCCTTGAGGAGGCTGTTCCCTTCGAGGAGTTCCAAGACGAGTGGGAGGACAAGCAGCCACCAGAGGAAATCCTCGACCACTACGGGAGTTGGCCTGACGGCGAAAAAGAGAGTCCAGTCTTACGACAGTAACGCCCCGGTCCCAGCATTTTTCTGCCGACGGAAATGCGCGCAACAGAACGTCCGCGACGGAGCCATCAGCATCGCCATCAAGTAATCACGCGGAAACCAAGCCCTGGTTCGTCAAATTAGCAAGACACAACCACAAACAACGAAAAAGACACTCCCACACAGAACTACGACCACCGTTAACATAACACACAAAAGCGCCTAGGCGATTCTCCGACCAACCCAGCAGAAATCCAACCACTCACCCCAGGGTTCAGCGCCGCCCCGGCGAGTGTTCGAGGATCTCTCCCATTTGGGAATGGGGGATTGAGGACTGAGTACCATCGCTGTCCTTCGAAGCAATCAGCACACGGTAACTCGGGGCGTTCCCCACTTTCGGCATAAAAACCGAGTAGAGGCCCGATATGGCAGCAACCGTTAATAGTCGTCGAGACCAAATTCGTCACTCGACAGCCGGGTGGAGCGTATGAGCGATATAATCGTCCACGATGCAACAATCATCACGCTCGACCAGAGCGACCGGATCATAAAACGAGGGACGATTCGGGTAAGTGGGAACAGAATCACAGCAGTTGCCCCAACAACGAGTGCTGACCAGCGTAGTGAAGCCGCTCATGTGATTGATGCTGAAGGGAAAATCGCTATCCCCGGTCTTATCGATACGCATCGACACACCGATTTCGCCCTCGTTCAAGGACTGTTTAGCGACCTTGGCGGCGCAGAACTACTGAAGGAAGCGCTCGCGTTGTACCACACAGCAGAATCCACGCTCGGCAAGTCGTTCTTCGAAGCCGCTTGGGGTTTTGCCTGTCTCCGTCAGCTTTCACACGGGGTCACGACAGTCAACGCGATGGATTTCACCCCGGCAATCGGTGCAGAAGCTATCGGTCAGGCCGGTCTTCGCGGAGTCATCGGCCCCGAAATAGCGGATTTCCTGAAACCGAAGTCCGGACAGGAGCAGCTCCGCGATGCACGCCGGTTTATCGAGCGCTATCATGGTGCGTTTGACGGCCGCGTGCTGGCGAGTATCGCACCGGGTGGTGAAGTCGGCTGTTCGCGTGACGTCTGGCGTGGTGTCGCCGAGCTCAGAGACGACTACCCCGAGTTACGACTCCACACGCACCTCTATGATTCTCCCGCAGCCGAAACGATGGCTGCTGGGAGCGGTGCGGACGACCCGATCACTCTCCTTGAGCAGTTCGGGTTGCTTGATGACCGGACGCTACTAACGCACTTGCTTCATGCTGACCGGCGCGACGCACGTCGAATTGCTGAGGCGGGTGCGCACGTGGTTCACTGTCCGACAGTGTACAGTTACTTCCAAGCTGGTGAACAGGCGTGGTTTCCGCTCCCCGCACTGCGAGAGCACGGCGCGAACGTCGTCCTCGGTCTCGACGATCCGTTTTGGTTCGATTGTTGGGACCTCTTTCAGGAAGCCAAACACGCTCGGCTGTTAGCGAATTTCGAGTACAGAGCTCAGCAGTGGTCGTCTTACGACCTCCTGAAGATGCTCACAATCGACGCCGCCCGCGCGCTCGGGCTTGACGACCAGATCGGCAGCCTCAAACCGGGTAAACGAGCGGATTTGCTGCTCATCGACATCGATTCGCCGCGCCATCAACCGATCAGTAATCTCCCCGCTGCCCTCACAAATACGGTGACTGCTGGAGACGTGGAAACTGTAGTCGTCGATGGGGAACTCCTCGTGGACGGCGGGACAGTCAAAGCGATGGATGTCGAGGCTGTTCAGACGACTGCGGAGCACGAACGGGAACGCTTACAGCAGAATGCGGGATGGGAGACATCGATTTCGGGTAGCCGGCCGCCCGAGACGTCAATCCTTCGCCGCGTCTCACCTCGACCGCTAATTCGCGCAATGAAGCACTGGGGACAGGGGTCTGTAAACGAGTTTTTCCAGTGACCGGTCAGCGTCTCGTGTGAGAGCCGGTTTCAGAGCGAATGACGTTACCTGCAAGTGGTTTCGGTGAGTTACTTGACAGACATAGCGTTAAAGGCGGTTGGTGCGGTCAATGAAGGCGAGGATGGCTGAGGATGCAGCGGATGTGTTTGCGTTACTGTCCGACGATACTCGTGTGGATGTGCTGCGGGCGGTGGCGCAGGCCGAACGGGAGACGGAACTTGGGGAGAGTGGACCGGTTGAGCTGTCGTTTTCGGACATCTACGAGCGCGTTGCGGTGGACAATACGTCGAAGTTGTCCTACCATCTTGGGGAGTTGACGGGGACGTTTCTGCGGAAGTCCGAGCGTGGGTACGCGTTGACGCACGCGGGGGAGTACATGGTCCGGTTCGTGCTGTCGGAGAATTACGGGACGCCGGAGGCGTTCGGGCCGGTTGAGGTGGCTGGGCGGTGTCCGTTTTGTGCCGGGACGGAGTTGGTGGCGGAGCTGTTTGAACAGCAGATATTTCTCGTGAAGTGTCGGGCGTGTGAACGGCCGGTTGCGGGGTTACCGACGACGCCCGCGCAGACGAGAGATTGGGGGCCCGAGGAGTATGTGGAGAGTATGGCGACTGCGTATGTGGCGCAGGTGCGGCAGATGCGGCGGGGGGTTTGTCCGACGTGTTTTGGGCGCGTGATCGGTGAAGTGGTGATGATGCCGGAGAATCCGACGGACTACGATTACGTGGTTGAGTTGGCGTGTGAGTCGTGCTTGCGTTCGTATTCGATGGCGTTACCGTACGCAGTAGTGGGTCATCCGGCGTCGGTAGTGTTTCACTGGGAGCGGGGCGTGGACGTGACTCAGTTGGGGTTCTGGGAGCTTCACGACCGTGCGTACGTGGAAGACTGGGCCGTTGAGGAGCGTGCGGGCGGGGAAGGGTACGAGGTGTCGATGGAGCTGGAGGGCGATTTACTTCGGCTCGTTGTCGATGGGGCGGTTGGTGTGGTGGAGTCCGAGACGGTGGTGCGCGGGCGGTCCTAGCGGAGGTTAGTGATGTTTTGGTTACAAAATAGCGGTTGAGTGAATCCGGTGTCTGCGCGGGGTGTTTCTCGTTACGGGGTTAGTTTCCGGGTTGTGGTGGTTAACGCGAGTTTTGAAACTGCCCCGATAATATATCAATTATTCTATAATACTTATGCCGGGCTCTACCGACTACTCAACACGGAGCCATGCCACCCACAACGCACCAACCACAACCCGACTACGACGCCCGAACACACTCCACCGACGACATCAGGGACATCTACGCCGACCTCGCCGACAAATACGCTCGCTACGCATTCATCGACCGCCACACAACCGGTCGCTACCGAAAACGCCACTTCCGGAACGCCACCGGCCGCGTCCTCGATGTCGCCTGCGGCACCGGGACGAATTTCCCGTACCTCACAGCAGCCACCGACCTCGTCGGCATCGACCTCAGTCCAGAGATGCTCGCAGTCGCCGAGAACCGCGACCGCGACGCCGACCTCTACGAAATGGACGCCCAAGACCTAGAGTTCCCCGACAACAGCTTCGACACCGTCATCTCCGCGCTCTCCACATGCACGTTCCCCGACCCCGTCGCGGCCCTCAACGAGATGGCGCGCGTCTGCCGTCCCGACGGCCGTATTCTCCTCCTCGAACACGGCGAAAGCGACGCCAGCCTCATCGCTCGCTACCAACACTGGCGTCGTGACGCCCACTACGCTACCCAGGGCTGCCGACTCACGCAGGAGCCGATGGACCACGTCAAGGCAGCCGACCTCACCGCTGGAACAGTCGACACCGCCTTCTTCGGCATCATCACCACTATCGAAGCAACCCCGAACTGACACCCCATGGCCCTCCAACGATTCCTCAACACCACCGCCAACATCGTCACCACACACAACATCGCCGTCATCGTCGTGATGCTCGTACTGACAGCCGGCGTTGGCGCGGGCATCACGACTCTCGGCAGCGCCAGCGACGGCGAAAGCGCCGTCGATTTCCCGCCGACCACGCCCGCCGAGAAAGCCGACTACATCACCGAACACTACACCACCGCCTCAGACAGCGCCAGCGAGCGCGCACACGTCCCGGTCTACGTCAACGCCGGCGACGGGGAGAACGCGCTTTCGAAATCGTCGCTGCTGGCAAGTCTACGTTACCAGCAAGCCGTCCTCGAGAACGAGTCGGTCGCCAGCACCGTAGCCGCCGACAGTAGTCGTACTGGCGCCGGCATCCACGGGATACCGAATCTCGTGGCGGCACAGCTCGCCGACAGCGACACCCCCTCGCTGGACACCCAGATCGCGGTCCTCGCCGACGCCACCCCCACAACCGTCGAACGCGCTACAAAGACCGCGCTCGCCGACAATCAGGAAGCCCGCCAACTCCTCCCCCGGTCCTACGAGGCCGGCTCCGCCACCGCCGAGAGCCACCGGATGCTGTTCACGTTCACCGCAACTGACAGCGAGGGCAACGCCCCAACGGACGCCACAAAAGCCCTCTACGAGACGGCCGCCACCCACGAGAGCCCCGACGTATTCACCCTCGGCGAGCACGCGCTCGCGGAGTACCAAGCCCAGAATATCTCGAACACGATCGCCCTCATCGTTCCCGTTGTACTAGCGCTCCTGCTGGTCGTACTCACATTCACGTACCGGGACCTCGTCGACGTCGTCGTCGGCATGCTCGGCGTCGGCGTATCCATCCTCTGGATGTTCGGCATCCTCGGCTGGCTCAACGTCGACATCGGCACCACGATGATCATCGGCCCCGTACTGATTGCCGGGCTCAGCATCGACTACGGCTTTCACATCTTCACCCGCTACCGCGAGTACCGGCGCCCGGACGAAGAAGTCCGCGCGCCCATGGCACGATCCGTTCGGTCAGTCGGCGTCGCCCTCGGTCTCGTCACCGTCACGACCGGTATCGGTTTCCTGTCGAACGTCACCAATCCCGTCGAAAGCATCCAGACGCTCGGCATCGGCATCACACTCGGCGTCGCGTCTGCACTCGTCGTGTTCGTCACGCTCGTCCCCGCCCTGAAAGTCACCGCTGATGCCGCACTCGAACGCCTCGGGTTCGACCGCCAGAAGCCACCGCTCGGCGAGAGCGCGCTCCTCAAGCCGCTGCTCCGGGGAAGCGTCGGCTTCGCGAAACGCGCCGCTCCAGTCGTCCTCGTGCTCGCAGTCCTCGCCGGTGCTGCCGGCGGTGCCGCGTGGACGAGCCTCGACGAGAAACCGTTCGACCGGCAGCGCGAACCCACAGCCGACTGGAAAACCGACCTCCCAGAACCCCTCGGCTGGGAACGCACCGACTACAACCGCCAAGACATCTACGTCCAAGAACACTACCGCGGCGTCGCCGACGACACCAGTCAACGCGTCCAACTACTCGTCGAAAGAGATGTGACAGACGACGGCGCGCTCGATGCCGTCCACGATGGCACCAAGACGCTCGTGGACGGCGGCCGCGTCCTCTCGCCAGTCACGGTCATGCATCGTGTCGCCGTCCGCGACGACGCGTTCGCGGAAACGCTCGCCGCCGCGGACACCGATGGTGACGGCGTCCCCGACGAGAACCTCGCTACCGTCTACGACGCGCTGTACGCAGCTGCGCCGAACACTGCCGAACGCGTCATCGAACGGTCGCCCGACACTGGCGAGTACACGTCGCTACGCGTCGTCGGTCCCGCCGACGGCGGCGGCAGCCTCGCGGAACGCGCCGACCAACAGCGCACCGCCGCCACTGCCATCGAAGACGCGGCCGGACAGGGTGTTGACCTAGATGCGACGGCAGTTAGCCCCACGACCATCCAGCAGGCCGGCATCGAAGCCGTCACCGCGGGCATCCTCCGCGTGATGGTGCTTGCGCTCCTCGCCATCACACTCACCTACGTTGCTGTTACGGCGCTCTCGTACGGCAGCGCGACACTCGGCCTCATTACGGTCACGCCCATCGCGCTCGTCGTCGCGCTCGTCATCGCCGGCATGGCCATCCTTGCTGTCCCCCTGACGCTCGTCACAGCCCTCCTCATGAGCCTCACTATCGGCCTCGGCGTTGACTACAACATTCACGTCACCGATCGGTTCGTCGAAGAACTCACCTCAGGACTCGACCCAGAGAAAGCACTCGAAACAGCCGTCATCGGTACCGGCGGAGCGCTCGTCGGCAGCGCCCTCACTACCGCCATCGCCTTCGTCGCTATCCTCCTCCACCCGTCACCACAACTACAGAACTTCGGCACGCTAGTCGTACTCGCACTCCTCGCCTCGTTCGCCACGGCCGTACTTGTCCTTCCAAGCCTCCTCGCAATCTGGATCAAACACGGCACCCCAGAGACCGTCACCGACCAAACACCCACCCCAATTCAACAGACAGCAACCAGCAGCCACGACTAAACGACTCATCAAGCCACCGCCATCAAAAAATAGTACTACCCTCCTTTCATCCTCGGCCACTTTTACATCCTCAAAAGCATCGACCCTTCGACGTACGAGCCCCTAGAACCCGCTACCAACGTTCGAAGTAGCCAAAGTGATCACCCAACTCAAGGCATTTTTCGCGCCGCCAGAGACTGCCCACAGCTCAAGCCATCAACACCGGCTCGGCCACAATAATCCAGGACGCTACCGGCTCCACCTGCTCTCGTCGATTCCGTCCGCAATCCCCCATACATCGCTTTCGATAAGCTCGCTCTCACTAGTGAGTTCATCCATCACTTTCAGCACATCGCACACCGAGAACCAGAGCTGTCTAACTCGGCCAGTACCGGGTAAATACGAGGTACACTCCCACTGTAACTCCGCTATCCTACGGAACGGCTGTTTTACTCGAGGCGCGCTCGCAGCTTGGCAACGTAGGGGCTGTTATCCCAACTTCGGTGTGGACTAATCGTCGCCAACAGCGTTCGCGCATCATCGTTGCTCATGTAGCCGTTTCGGGCGTAGTCACAGATGAGTCGTGGCGTCGGGACGATCCGTGGCCTCTGCAAGACCGCGTGGATGAGCGGGAAGTTCGTTCCGCCGAACTCGTCGGTGAGAAACCCATCGACGCCGCGTGCGTTCGCAAGGACGATCCCATCAGTTTCGCCCTCATCGAGACCGAACGTCGGCCGCGAATCCGTGGTATCCTCTCGCTTGTAGGGGTCTTCGACGGTGTAGTAGTCCCGCGCCGCGAGAACGTTTGTCGCTGCAGCGCCGTGGATATCCTGATACTGCGTGATCTCCTCAAGCTCTGTGCGGACCTCCGACGGGACGAACACGTCACAGGAGGTAAGCAGGTACTGCAGTGGGTCCGGGGCTGCGTCGGTATCGTACGCGCTATCGGCACGCGGTACGGCCAGACTGACGAGCGCGCTCGTGTCGGCGACGACCGTCCGCAGTCGCTGCCCGGTCATTACTCGTCGTCACCGGTATCAACTTCCGTCGCGTCGTCGCCATAGATGTCGACGTCCGCCGGCGCATCAAGGTCCAGCGGCTCGTCCTCGAGGTCCGCTTTCAGCAAGCGGAGCCGCTGGGCGGTTTCGGTCCCAACGAGCTGCTTGACGGTCTCGAACTCGAGCTGGTCGTCGTAGTATTTCGTCGCAACCAACTCCTGGAACGACTCACTGTCAGCCGTCTCCTCAAGGTACTCGCGAATCGCGTCGACAAGCAGGTCTGTCCGGTCCGTATCGAAGAGATCCGCAACCGCGTCAAGCCGCTCCACGAGGTACTCCGGAGACTGGAAGTGTACCCGTCGGGGCTTGTCGCTTGCACCCATCTCATGTGCATCTTCTGCACATAGATACATAACCATTTCGGCGACTGCACACAGCTTGCACATAGATATCCTCGATGAGCTAGCAGTCCTGGCTCACGGTATCGGCATGTCATCACGTACCATCCAGCTCAAGATAGCGCAGAGACTGACACCTCTGTGAGCACCACCAGCGTCTCTAAGGTGTCTCGCGTGGAGGCCACAGAAAAGCCCAACCCGTTGGGAGGAGAGGTGTTCGATGATGTCGTATCCGGTTCGACGAGACGGATCGTTAGGTCGGCACCGGCCTGGAGTTGGAAGCGATAGCCTTGCTCGACGAGCGACTTGATCGCCGTTCGGGCACGACGGATCTGCGCCATAGCGCGGTTGTACCAAAGGCGTTCGGTGGGTTCGCCCGGAGCGTCGGCGAGTTGGTCAAGCGCCTGCACGGCAGACCGGTATGCAGCGATCGGGTCTTCGTCGGCAGGATGTGCTGCATAGCCGGTTCCCGTCCTCGCCAACTGTGCGAGTGTGAGCTCTCGGCCATTGAGCAGAAACACGAAGTCCGCGCTCCCGCCATCCCGTCGGAAGGCCACAAGTTCCCCATCGATCTCATACGCATCGCCGTACCCGGGATTCCCGGTGAACCCTCGAATGACGGTTGCGCCCGTGTCGTTATCCGTTGACACCGCGTCGTTCGTTCCGAGGGTCGCGCTCACAGTGTTGCTTAGTTCGGCACCGTCGACACCTCCCTGGACGATCAACTCATAATAGAGTTCGCCCTGACCTGGGGTTTGAATGCCAAGCGTGCTATCGAGGTCTCGCTCGATGTACGTTGGCCGCCTAGGGATAGTCGGGTCAGCCTGGCGAGGAAGTTCATCTCGGAGAATGCGTCTGCCGTCAAGACGAACGAAAAAGTCACTCGTCCCACCGGTGCGGGCAAAGAATATGAGGTCGCCATCGATGTGATAGGCGTCACGGTATCCTGGATTACCGGTGTACCCGCGAACGACCTGTGTCTCCTCGTTATTCCCAGCTAGAATGACGTCGTTGTCCCCCGAAGACTCGATTTTGTCGCTGACTGTCGCCTTCTCAACGGTACCCCGCACGACGAACTCGTAGTAGAGTTGCGCCTCTTCCGTGCTCACGATTTCCAGGAGTTGCTCGGGTTGTTGAAGAGCGGGGGAGCGCAGGGGGAGTAACCCACAACCGACAGCTGCGGTACCCGTGAGGAACGATCGCCGGTGAAGGGGATCAGGTGAATTGGACATACAATCTAGAATGGGTAACATCTCTCACAAGGGGTGTTGTTGCTAGATTCGAGAATCCCGGCAGGGAATTAGTGACAAGGTTCTATTCAGATCCACTTGCGCCCGCATCGGAGCCGCGAATTTTCGTGTACAAAAGCACTTCATGATCAACACGGGGAGGGCGGATTCTCCTTTTCGATCCGTTCTCAGCGGAAGCCGAGGCTCCACTCAGGTGGTCGTTGTGCCCAGTTCCGGTTGCAGTGACCCGGAGGCCTGCACCCAGTAGACGCCCCCGACGACGAGTGCCGCGACGAGGAACCCGGCGATGGACTGTTCCCACGTGTGTGCGTCCAGGTAGATTCGGTTCGGGACCATGATGATAGGGAAGACGAGGAGCGGCCAGAACCGTCGGTTGACGAGAGTGAGATAGAGCGCGGGCATCAGCGAGATGATGACGTGGCCCGAGATGTCCCAGAACGGAGAGACGAGGGCGTAGGGGACGGTCACTACGGCGAGCGCCTGCATCGCACCCGGCACGAGCGGCCCCCAGTCGAAATGCCGCCACACGGCCCACGTCAGTGCAGCAGCAATCAGGAGGCCGCTGGCGACGAGCCCGTCCATGACGGCGCTCTTTCCCTGTGTCGCCGCTACAACGCCACTGCCGACGACGAGAAAGTACGCGACGGTCGGCACGAGCGAGAGCACTCCGACTCCGAGGAACGCACCGATACGACGCCAGAGCATCGACCGCTCGAGGCCCTGCCTGGCCCACTCGTGGTGGACGAGCAGGACGATGCCGACTCCGAGGACGGTAATCGGATGGACGACGTACGGGTAGTACTCCATCGTCTGCGAAACCAGTCCCATGTTGTGTACTACGGTACCACGGGGGAAAGGGTCTGTGTAGGGGCCTATCCGACGATCTCGTCGACGAAGCCGAGTGAGCACCCTGCGACCACCAAACGGCGGCGGTTGTCGAGCCGAGGCTTCCGACGGGTGTGCTGGTGGCCGCGAGGGCCACACGAACTGCCGTGACTATGTTCGGCCGGGTAACCGGCGGTAGATAGTTCACCCTAACACCGAACGACAATCTACTAGTAGGCTCAGTGAAAGTGGAATGGCGTATTCAACATCAAAACGCGCTCGGACCGATTAGCTCCCTGACAGCGTCACAGAACATGTCATCTTCCAGTACAACCCGGAGAGCAGATTGCTAAGTACAGACGGGTTACGGATATATCTCCTCGATGGTCGAAGGCCCGCGCAGCAAAGTATGCAGTCAAGTACCGTGTAGGTCTGGGGGCGAAATATAAACGAAGCGAGGGTACGAATTCTACGAGAGTTCGAACTCGCTCCGATCTACTCCCCTGAACTCATGGGGCAGTGCGGGGGAAGAACTATGATTAGCTATCTTCGTTTACTGTCGCATGGGAAGTGATGGTGCTGGTTCGGGGCCAGTTCGGGCTACGTTGAAGTCGTTCGACATCCTGGCCAGTGTGCGAGAAGAAGGTCCCGCCACGGTGACCGAGCTCGCAGACCGTCTAGAGTACTCAAAGAGCACCATCCACCGGCACGTGATGACGTTGACGGAAGAGGGGTACTTGGCGGAGGGTGACGAAGGGTACCGGATCGGGTTGTTGTACCTAGATTACGGCATCCATACGCGGAACGAGAACGAGCTCTACCGAGTCGCGGATTCGAAACTTGATGAGATTGCAGCTGAACTCGATGAGAAAGTCTGGTGTGTCACCGAGGAGGATGACTACGGGGTGTTCCTTTCGAGTTCGTCGGGGAAGCACGCTGTCAAGACATACACTCGAGTCGGCTATCGGATTCCGCTGCATGCGTTCGCGGGTGGGAAAGCAATTCTTGCGTTCATGGATGAGAATCGCGTCGAAGCAATGATTGAACGACGCGGATTGTCGCCGTTCACAGATGACACGATCACATCACGTGCCGAATTGTTCGAACAGCTCGAACAAGTGCGCGAGCGAGGGGTGGCATTCAATTACGAGGAAGGAATTGAAGGGATTCATGCGGTTGCTGCACCCGTGTTGGACCGCAACGACCGACCTCGAGGTTCAATTAGTGTGGCTGGACCTGCGAACCGCATCAAAGGAACATACATGACTGAGGAAATCCCCGAGTTGTTACTTGGGTTCGTCAATGAATTAGAGGTAAGACTGGCATATGAGTAGTTATTCGGCGACAATCAAGTTGTTCGGCCAGTCCGAATTAACGTGAGTGCGACCGCGTGGGAAGCAGCAATATATCAAATATAGTTGGCTTGAGGAGGATGACAATCGAAACCGCCAGACAGGAGCGTCCTCATACGCTTTAATATAAGACAAATTATTCATATAAATAATATTTTTAGTAGGTTCGTGCTGCCTGCTGCGGTTCTGCCTAGTAGAATAATGATTAATCAATACATTTATTGAGCTATGTCTATAGTAATCGTTTGGTATGTCACAAGGTGACACGACAGGCCGAAGACGATTCCTCCAGGCGTGTGGCGGCATCGCTGCGGTTGGCGTAACTGGTCTGGCCGGTTGTACAGGCAACAGCAACAGCGGTAGCGACGAGACGACAACTGCAGGCACCCAGTCCGGTGACGGAACACAACAGACACAGCAGACAGAGCAACCCCTCTCGACGGTCGTTCACGGCGCCGTGGAAGGCGGAACGACGGGCGTACTGGTTGAGGTGATGAAAGAACAGGGCTATGACAATGAGTACGGCATCAACGTCCAGCCGGAGTTCTTCACGAGTCCGCCACAAGTTCAACAACAGATCGTCCTCAGCCAGGACATCCCCACTGGGTTCATGGGTTCGATCGTCGCAACCCGGCTCAATGCCAGCGGACATAATCCAAAGCTCGTCGGTCCCTACATGCTCTACCACATGTACGTGCTCACACGCTCGGACAGCGACATCAACGAGCCCGCTGATCTTGCCGGGAGCAGAGTCAGCTGGGCGAGCCGTCAGGCCGACGCTTGGCTGAAGTTCAACGTGATTCTCGAGATGGATACAGGCGTCCAGCCGGACGAACTCGAGTTCGTGCAGACTGCTCCACCCGCGAGTATCGACCTGCTCAGGCAGGGTGAACTCGACGCGATTCTGCTGAACGAACCCCTCGTCACGAAAGCCCTTGCTGAGAACGATTTCGAAGTCGTGTTCAATCCACGGCAGGTCTGGGAGGAGAGTGAAAACCTCCCACTTACGACCGTCGACCTAGCGTGGGACGGCAACTGGAGTGCGGACAATCAAGAGTCTGCCGTTGCGCTCGCTCAGGCATCCAGAGATACGCAGGCGTACATCGAGGGCAACATCGAATCAACCATTGACACGTACACGGATGCATTCGGCTTGGAGAATGAGGCGCAGATCTCGCTCGCAAAGGAACGGTTAACGCAGATCTACCCATCCGAGTGGGACGAACAGGGATTCCTCGATGCAGGGTACAACATGGCACAGCGTGCAAATGAGATAGGACTCATCGAGGAAGAACCGTCAGAGGACATCTTCAGTTGGGTTCTCTAAGTAGATTCATGTTAGAAGCATTCACTTCCGGAAAGTCGTCTCGGGCCTCGTTGGGCGACCTCTTCCACCGCTTTGACCGGTTCGCGTACTACCTATTCTCGATCCTGGTGTTCCTCGTCATGTGGGAGGTCGGGGCAGCACTCTTCGGCCGCAACCTCCTGCCGGGTATCGCGCCAGTTGCTGTCGAAATGGTTGCTATCATTGAGACTGGCGAATTCTTCGTTCACCTCGCGGATACTCTGCAGCGGGTTGCGGTTGGATTCAGTATCGCCTACGGGGTCAGCATCCCACTCGGTATCGCAATGGGACTCGACCGTCGAGTCGAGTATCTCTTCGATATTCCAGTGTTGATCGGGATTTCAGTCCCGGGGTTGGCCGTAGCAATCCTCGCCATCATCTGGTTCGGGCTCTCCGAGTTGACTGCGTACGTCTCAGTGTTCCTGCTCGCGACGCCGATGATTGTCTTCAATTTCTGGCAGGGCACGAAATCCATCGACGCGGACTTGCTCCAGATGGGACGAGTGTTTGAGATGTCGAAGATAAACCGCGCACGTCATATCATCCTGCCGTCGCTGCTACCACACCTGCTGGCTGCCGCACGGTTCGGGCTTGCGCTGTCGTGGAAAATCATCGTCATCGTTGAACTACTCGGTCTGACGTCCGGAATCGGGTATCAGATAAACAACGCGTTTCAGCTGTACTCGATTACAGGTGTCATCGCCTGGACACTGAACTTCACCATTGTCATGATGCTCATCGAATTCGGGATTCTGAAAACTATCGAACGCCGGGCAACGGCCTGGCGCGGTGATTCGGACGTACAAGGAGGGGGGAAACGCGAATGACCGAAATCGTTCTGGAGGACGTATCTAAGGGATACGCCCAACGCGACGACAGCTACCTCGACGTCCTCGACGACCTCTCCTTTCAGACGTCGTCGAACGACTTCGTCTGCGTCATCGGGCCTTCTGGTTGTGGAAAATCCACGATGATGAACCTCATCGCCGGGCTCGAAGACCCCTCAGAGGGTAAAGTCCGAGTCGGTGACGACACCGGTACGGCGAATATTGGGTTCGTGTTCCAAGAACCGCGGCTGCTCGACTGGCGCACCGTGCGCGAGAACCTAGAGCTCGCACTTCAGGGGAAGGGCGTGCCGAAGTCGGAGTGGGACGAACGCGTGGATCGATACCTGGACCTCGTCGAACTTGTCGGATTTGAAGACGAGTATCCGCGGTCGCTGTCGGGGGGTATGAAACAGCGAGTCGCTATCGCACGCGCGATGGCAATCGACCCGGACGTCATCCTGATGGATGAGCCGTTCAGCAATCTCGACGAGATTACAGCCCGTCAGTTGCGGTCCGACCTGGTCGAAATCTGGCAGACGGAGCCGAAGACGATCGTCTTCGTCACGCATAACGCCCTTGAAGCTGCCTACCTCGGAAGTCGCGTCCTGGCGCTCTCCCAGCGACCAGCGAGTTTGGTTGCGGACCGTGAGGTGACGATTGAGCGACCGCGCGACCTCTCGGACCCGGAACTCGTGTCGCTGTCCGAAGAGCTAGTCGACGCTTTGGAGGTCGGCTGGTAGCAATGGAGGTTGTACTCCTCGGGACCGGGAGCCCGGTGCCACTTCTCGATAGAGCAGGGACTAGCACGATGCTGAACGTCGACGGAGAACGGTTGTTGGTCGACTGCGGTCCGAGGACAGTGTACCGGCTACTGGAACACGAGGTGAATCCGGGAGCTGTCGAACACCTGCTGTTCACACACCAGCACATGGACCACAACGCTTCGTTCTTTCATTTTGCCATCGCTGGCTGGTCGGTGGGCGGCCGCGACGAGCTGACGGTCTACGGCCCCGAAAACACTAGTCGATTGCTCGAAGCTCTCGAACACGTCTACGAGGAAGACATCGAGTACCGGCAGCAGGTCGGCTACTCTGGTGAAGGTATTGATGACATCGAGTTCGTGTGTGCAACGCCTTCGTTCGAGGTGACAATCGGCGACGTGCGGGTATCCGCGTGTCCCGTCGAACATTCCATTGAAACCTATGCGTACCGATTCGACGATACGCAAACCGGTGCTTCAGTGGTAATCTCTGCGGACACGAAGCAGGTCCAACGACTCGCAGACTTCGCGACTGGTGCAGACATCCTCATACACGAGGCCTGCATTGCGCCGGTGGACAACTCGGTATCCGAGGAGGACGTCATGTGGTCGGAGTTCGCGGAGCCTATGAACGAAGGGAAACGTGACCGCCTCGCTGCAGTGCACGCAAGTGCAAGCGAAGCCGGCGAGATTGCGTCCAGTGCAGGTGTCGAAACACTTGTCCTCAACCACTTGCTTCCGTACCGTGACATCGGAACAGTTCGGAGACAGGCAGAATCGACGTTTGACGGCCGTGTCGTGGTTGCCGAGGACGGCGATACCGTAACTCCGTAATCTCGTTCAGGGAAGGGATCATCGGATCTCACAGTTTTCATAACGAAAACGAAGAGCGAAACATCCGCTATGTTCGCAATCCAACTTACCATCGATTTCATCACAAATAGTATCTACCGAATATAACCCCATTAGATCCGCTGTACGTCAATTTCGCGGACATTCACACCGCTCACAAACCCCACACTACGGGGTGGATGGATACGGGAGACGGCGAGGACCCCTTAGTTAGTAGCTGTCCTGGATCTTATCCAGCTTACACTGCGTGCAGAGATCGTCGGCGATACAGCCAGCACTATCGTAGGGACATTTCCACTCGTCGATGTCCACCGAGAGCCGTCGTTTTGCTCGCGTCCACTCATTCGCCCACTCCTGAATCGCCATCTCATCAGAACGGAACACAATCTCACCATCCTTCGACTCAATCTTTGCAACGGTCGCCGACTCCGCTCTCTCCTTCACTGTCCCCACCGCCGCCTCATACGACGCATGACGAACCCGCTCATTCTCCGCCTCATCATAGAGCAGAATGACTGTAACCGCCCGCTCACTCTCCTCAGACGGTTCATGCCCGCGCGCCATTACACAGCAAAACACGAGCAACCGCAAAGAAGCTACCCCAGCCACAAACCCCCTCCCCAAGGAGAGTGACCCCAGGCCCAGTTACGAACTAGACCCCCAGGTTTCTACACGCCCGAGCTCACCCTCAACGTCAGGCGTAGCATCATCAAGTCCTTGCTGGCCGTCACTGCCAGCGCCTGCCCCAGGCTGAGTAGTGGTCTTGGTTGGCGGTCGGCCGCCACGGTTGAATGCGTCGAGTGGGAAATCGTACGCCTGCGCGCGCTTCTCCTTGTAGAACGTCGAACGACGCGACACGCCGAGAACGTCCATAACGGCCTGCCGATCACACCCACGCGCAAGCGCCCGCCGCACCTGCTCGTCCTCCATGCGCTGCAACAACACCCCCGGATCGCTAGGAATGTGGCCACGCGCCGACGTCTCGATGTCCCCCGGGAACCCCCACTGTCCGGTCTGCACGTCTTTGTCAACGAGCGGCGCCTCCCGGCCCTGGACCTTGTGGTCGAGGCCCATGAGCACCCACAGGCGTTCGCGGACCGCGCTCACCGTCAAATCCGCGGTGAGCGCAGCCGCGATCTCACCCGTCCGCGCCGGCCCGCCACGATCGAGCACCCGCAGAATCTCAAAATCCTGCGGCAACAACACGCTGAGATCCCCATCACTCAACTCAACCGGCGCATCCGTAACGGTCGGGCGGTCGTGCAGCCACCGGTGACACGGCCGACACAACGTCGTCAAATTCTCGATCGCGTGCACATCAATCTCCTTGGGATCACGGTCGATGTGGTGGGCGTGTAGCGTCGCCAACCCACCCGCACCCGGGCCACGCCGCCCACACACCTGACACCGCCACCGATCCTGCTCTAGCAACGCCTCCCGTGTCACCGGATCCACTGTCTCATGACACCGCGCCGGCGACCCAAACCGCGCCCCACTACTCGCACTACTCGATTCACCACCACTACCGTCGTGACTGTGTTCGTTCGCTGCTGGCATCAATAAGGTACGTACAGTCGCTCGCTGATCATCCAGTGACACTCTCCGGGCTGTGGGTGATGTATCGCTTCAAGACCGCACACCAACGCCCGCGTACCCGAACCACACCGCTGACCCACCCCACGACCAACGACGGTTGTCGCGACGGTGTCAATCATGGATGGTGGGCGTGAGGGACTTCAGTTTGAAATCCGATTTACTGCAGTACCGCTCCGCCAACCGTCCCAGCGAGCGGGTGCGGAGGATGTCGGCGACGTTGTGCAGCACTAACTCCTCGAACTGTCCGTCCTCGTAGGCGGTGACTGCCTCTTGGCTGTCCTCGAAGGGATCGAGGCCACTGTACTCGCCATCACACAACACCTCGTAGACGTTCACGAGGTCACCGACGGTCTCATCAGCATCGACGGTCGTGTTAAACCGATTCGTCACCACCGGTAACAAGTCCGCGTACGGTACGTCCTCGAACGGCCAGACAACATCCGTGGCTGCCAACCGTGTCCGCAAGAACGGCAAGTCGAACCCCGCCTTCCACCGCTCCCCATTGTACGCCACCAACAACACCTCCGAGTCACGAAACCGCTCCCCAGCGAACTCTCCCACCGCCTCCAACAACCCCGCCTCCGACTCGTGCGTTGAGACCACCACGTGCTCACCTACCTGCTCACGCACCCAGGTCTCCAAGTCCGGCGCTGATCGCCCGCCTGTCTGGCAGAACACCCGACACCCCAACGGCACCACAAACCCAACCACCGTCACCTCATCCTCAACCGTGAACCCAGTCGTCTCAATATCAAACGCCACCAATTCCAAGTCAGTCACACTCCCTCACCCCCATCCAGTTGACCGGCTCGCCGCCACCAATTCACCCGCTTTTTCGCTGGGCGTCGCTTCGGCACCCGATCAGTCTGAGGTGGCCGGAGGCGTACCTCGCCAAACCCGTACTTGGCGTGCGAGCCGACGCGCAACACCCCATTGATCGCCGTCCCCACCACGTCACTCCCCGCATACGCAACGATTTGTCCGTGATCGACGACTGAGAGTGCGTGGGTGTCGCCATCGACGGCGAGCCGGGTCTCCCGCCGCCGCAACCCATCCTCGCCTGCAGGGACCGACACGGCTGTCTGGTCGACGTTCCACCACCACGGCACCGATTGGTCGTCCGCCCCCGGAAATCCGCTCTCGAGCACGTACGGCGACACCAGCTCTACCTGGCACGACCCACTGCTCGCGGCACCCGCCTCTAACCGCGAATAATCCAACGCATCCAAATCCACCAGCTGGGTGTCCGTCACCGACACTTCCCCCAGCCCGTAGTTCCGTCCACCACCCACTCGCAGACCATCTAACACGGACTCGTCGAGCGGCAGGCAGTCACTGGGGCCGCGGCCGGTGTGGAGGTAGCACTGCAGGTACCAGGAGACCGAGCGCTTCGAGTTCCGCGTCTCCGGCGGCCGCCCAAAATAACACTCCGGCGCGAACGCCAACCGCCCACCCAACGACTGGACTGGATGTACGTTATGGGCGTCGCGTGGCCGCCCATTCTGCAACCACCGCTGTGCAGGGTCCCGATACACGAACAAATCCTCGTACGCCTCCACGTCCGGCAACGACCCGCCAAGCTTCCCCGCATACCCCGACTGCGAATGCTCGCGTGGATATTCCGCGAACTCCTTCGGCGTAAACACCCCATGACTCACCTGAAGGTCACGCCGCACTGGTTCGCCGACACGCCGTGCAATCGCATTGAACAACGCGTGTCCCGTGACGGCGTACGGATGCCCGTAGTATGGGGCGTCCAACTCGAACAACACCTGCTGAATCACCGTCACCACAACCACCCCACTCTGCTAGTGTTCTCCTCACCCACGCCCCCGAGAGGTGCACGCGGTCTCCGGCGAGAGAGGGATCTCATGGGCCTTCACCCCGTGATGGGCGGCGGGCGTCCCCTGATGGTTCGTGAGGCTTGTACGCGGCGGTGAAGTCCCTGATGTACGCGAGGGCGGTCGACCACGCTCGGATGCGGCGGAGCTGTGCGTCCAACACGCGCCACCGCCGCCCACTCCCAACATCGAACGGATACACCGGGAGGCGCGCCCACACATCACCAAACGACCGCACCGCCCGCTCACCAAGCCGCACCCCAGGCCGCCCACCAGGCGCACCCGTCACATGCAACGCGAACGCCGGCGTCCACAACACCGTCCGAAACGCCTCCACCACATCCGAGTCCTGCGCCGCCCCAGGCCACCGCTCAAACTCCCCCGGTTCAGTCGCCACCAGGTAGAGATCCTCGAGGTCGTACCCCTCGCGGTAATTATCCAGCAACGCCCCCGCCAACAACACGTGGTATTGCAGGGACGTGTACGGGTAGTACACCGTCTCGTTGTACGCGCCCGCCACCGTGCTCGTCAACCACCGCGCATGCAACACCTCCGGCTCCGAGGGCGTCACCAACCACTCAATATCACCCCGCCGATTTGCCACTAGGCGTGGGTCATCAACGGCACGATCACCCGACACCAACGACAACCGATGCGGCGTCGCGTGGTTGTCGACGGACTGTTCGGGATTCCCACGCGGCCGACTCAACATCGACGCATCCGCATCCGCCCCCAACGGCACTCGCTCATTCACCCGCACCCCAGCAAACTCACCAACCCCCGACCCATGCTGCCGCCCCCGAAACTTGTGCACATCATGCCGATACACCCCCACCATCTCATCCACGCCGACCTCCTCGTCGGCAGTAGCCTCACTCATTGCCATCACCAGCCTCGTCAACCGCTTGCAGTTCCTGCACCGTCCGGAGCTCCATTACCGGCTCCGCCAACTCATCCAACTCATCGCTCGCCAACCCAGTGGTGCCCCCGGCTTCATCAGAGCCACCAGCAGCAGCGTCGTCCACAGCCGCCTGCTCGTCGTCTTGCCCCGTCCCCACGTCAACTGACGGCTCCACTAACTCATCCAACTCCGCCTGATCAACCGGGTCAGGTTTGACTGCCTCAAGGTGCTCCTCCAACGCCTCCTCGTCCTCGAACTCGTCAGTCATCACCCATCACCCCCACAGTCGCCGCAACACGCGACTCCAACGCCCCAACAAACGCCCCACGGCATTCGTCGCGCCACAATTCGTCTTTCTCCTCCATCCGGTTGGTCGCCGCCTGCGCACGGTTGTACACTCGGCGTAGCTCATCGTCCGTGTACAACGGATTCACGACGTCTGCGTCGACGATGCCGGCACCGAAATTCCGCGCTCCACCGAGCTGCATTTCGTATTCCGCACTATGCCTATCGAGGTAATCGACCGCCTTGACGAGCAACCCGACGTATTCGGGCTTCAACTCGCGCAGCGTCAACCGCCACGTCCCCACGAGATTTCCGACAACGTCTCGGTCCGCCTGCCGCAACGGTTGGCCTTCGTCTTCCTCGTTCCGCGACCGAACCTGCGTACTCAACTGCCGATAATGCGCTTCAGCTTCACCCTCCACCACATCGACCTGCCGGCGAATCGGCGAGAACCGAATCGGCCGACGAATCACCCGCCCCGCACGATCACCAAACCCACCAAACAAATCATACACCATGCAACCCTGGTCATCATCACCCGCATCCACACACGCACCCTTCTCATGGTACCTAGCGTTGAGGTCACGCTCGTACACATCCTCAAGCATGAACTCCGCATTCGCCTCTCCAGGATGGCACGCCGACCCACCTAACTCCTGCACAACCCGCTCACAGCCGTGACGGAGCCACCCACTGAGGGTGAACGGCGAAATCTGCCCCGCAATCTGATTCTGCGGATCATCCGCCTCATACCGGTCAGCTGAAGCGTGGTGTCTGTCCGTTACGATACCATCACCAGGCGCTAACAACCCAGCCTCTAAGCCCACGTAGACATCTGGGAACCCGAACTCATCAACCGACACCGGCACATCGAACCCACAGTCAAGCTCGGCCGTCTCGAACACCAACGAATCACTCGCCATCCCCACTCACCCCCTCATCATCAGCCGCAACAGCTGGTTGTTCAACCCGGCACCCCACCGGCAACTCCATCACCACCCGCATCCGCGGCACCACCCGCCCTTCACCACTCTCACGCTCGCACACCAGTCGATCACCGAAGTCAACACTAACACCCTCACGATCTGAGATTTCTCGGATTGACGTCGTTGACGCCTCACTCACGCCAACAATCGTTGGCGACACCACAACCGGACACAACCTAGACTCGTCCACCGAGTACCAGCCGAACTGACCACGAACCACCACCTCACGCACACCCAACGTAAACTCAGTCGAGTACCCGTCTAAATGATCATCACACAACACGTACTGCACCTCAAAAGCGGGCGACCCCGCCCCGCGGAAGACAACCACACCAACCTCCATGCCTTCCACGACATCTTCACCGCACACGTGACACGAACCCGCCCCTTCCCCGAGCGCAGTCCGTTTCAGTTGGATTATATCTTCAATTAATCCTTGGGCGATACTCTCTTCATCCTGTGACTCTGATTCTCTCATGGGTTCTTTGGCAGTTGCATGAGAACCTGGTCCGGGTGCCCTAACACCCGGGCGTTCTTCGAATGAACGCCGTGTTGTACCGGGCCTCAACCATTAGTCAAGGGTCCAATGGCATAAGCCTTTGGCTGTTCGACTAATGGAAACTGCTCCAATAGCCATTAGTGAAACCACATCAACGCCTGTGGCATGGGTGACCGGGAACGGGACAAGGAGAGTGGGAAATTCGTGGAGGAGTACCCACGGGAAGATTTTCTCCGGGCCCTTGAGGAACTTGGTCCTGCTGGAACAACCGAAATTTCGACCCATATCGGCTGCGATCGGCGAACTGCGTATCTCAAATTACAATCACTTGAAGACGAGGGTAAAGCAACAAGCCGGAAAGTGGGCAATGCCCTCCTGTGGGAATTAGTAGAGTAAGTTCAGTCGCCTTCTTCGTATTACAGCTCTTCGTCTGATTTTTGAATTAGAAGTCATTCCTCCTGCTCAATACAGGGATAGCACATGGAGTACCCCATTCCTGACTGTCTTGTTATTTTCTCGAAAACTATCATCGGCCTTTCGATATTCTTCCGATAATATTTAGTTCATACCTGGAGAATGAGTTTCCGTGCCTTTAGAACAACAATCCTCATCATCGCTCGCTGATGCCGGCGAGCGAACGCTCCAAGTTGGGAGCGATCGCCCTATCCGAATTAGCACCGGGCATCGGCTTCTCCACCACGATGGAAAGTGCAGTCGTCCGCACGGCCACAACTACGAGATTTCGGTTGAGGTCACCGGATCTCTCACTCAAGATGGCTGGGTCGTAGACAAAGGGGATATTACCTCAGTAATAGATGACTGGGATCACCGATTCCTCCTCGAAGAGGACGACCCTCTCATCGAAGCCTTCGAGCAGAGCGGTGACGGTGATTCACTCGTCGTTCTTGAACACCCGCCAACTGCGGAAGTGATGGGGCTCGTTTTGGAACGAAAACTCCTCGAGACACTCCCTGAATCGGTCTCTGAGGTCGCAGTCACCGTTCGCGAGACGTCGGAACTCTGTGCGGGGGCAACTCACTAATGCCGGTCAGCTCTACCGCCGACGAGAAGCAAGCAGACGATGTCAATGGTGCGACGCTGCCAATCAATGAGCTCTTCTACTCGCTCCAAGGCGAGGGCAAGCTCACCGGGACGCCATCAGTATTCGTCCGCACGAGCGGCTGTAACCTCCGCTGTTGGTTCTGTGACTCCTATCATACCTCCTGGGAGCCGACCCACGCCACCATGAGCGTCGACGACATCGTCGAGGAAGTCCAGTCACACGACGACGCCGACCACGTCGTCCTCACTGGTGGTGAACCGCTCGTCCACGAGGAAGCGGTCACCCTCCTCGAACGCCTCGATAACCTCGGCTACCACAACACCGTCGAAACCAACGGCACCATCCACCGCGACGCCCCCATCGATCTGGCGAGCATCAGTCCGAAACTCGTCTCCAGCACACCCACCCCCGAGAAAGATCCGAAGGGTGACGGCGAGTGGGCGGATCGCCACGAGGACCGCCGCATTGACCTCAACGCGCTGGGCGCGCTCGTCGACGACTACGACGCGCAACTCAAGTTCGTCGTCACTGGCCCCGACGACCTGCCCGAAATCGAATCACTCCTCGCCGACGTCCGCGAGGTGACCGCTAGCCAAATCCTGGACTCCGACGTGCTGCTGATGCCCGAAGGGACGACCCGGGACGAACTCGACGCCCGCCGGAACGCGGTCGCCGACCTCGCGATGGAGTACGGCTACCGGTACACGCCCCGCTTGCACGTCGACCTCTGGAACGACGCCCCCGAAACGTAACATGACGAGCACGCACTCACAGATCGCGACTGACGAAGCCGAATCCGACATCGACTACGAGAAGGCACAGCGCGGCGTCCGCCTCCTGCTAGAGGCCGTCGGCGAAGATCCGGATAGTGACGCGCTGGCTGAGACCTGGCAGCGTCGTGTTCCCGACGCGTTCGCGACACTTACAGAATGCCAACGCGAGAACGCAAAACCGACCATGCGGACGTTCGACGCCGAGACAAATAACCTCGTCGTGAAAACCGGTATTCCCGTGTACTCGCTGTGTGAGCACCACTTGCTTCCGTTCTTTGGAACGATCAATCTCGCGTACAGGCCGACAGACGAGGTTGTGGGGCTCTCGAAGCTAACGCGGTACGTCCGCTGGCAGTCACGGCAGCTCACGATGCAGGAGCGGCTGACGAACGATATCGCGTCGGGACTTGCAGAGGAGCTTGACGCAGCTACGGTCCTCGTCGAAATGAATGCAACACATCTCTGTGAAGCGATGCGCGGCGTCGAAACGGAGAGTACGACTACCACCAGAGCGACGGTCGGCGAGCCGACTGAGGCCGAGCGTGAGCGGTTTCAGGCCGCAATCAACCACACGGAGGGGAAGCAATGAGTGAAAAGCGGGCGGTCATCCTGGCGTCCGGGGGAATGGATAGTGCAACGGCCGCAGCTGTCGCGCAAGATGCTGGCTATGAGTTGTACATGCTGCACACGTCCTACGGCCAGCAGACTGAGAGCAAGGAGTACGAGTGTGCGAAGGCCCAGGCTGAAGCCTTCGACGCCGCTGACTTTCTGCACCTGACGACGGATCACCTCTCGAAGATCGGTGCGTCGAGTCTCACTGACGAAGATATGGACGTCGAGGAGGCTGACTTGGAGAGTGACGAGATTCCGAGCTCGTACGTGCCGTTCCGGAATGCGAACCTGCTGTCGATGGCGACGTCGTACGCGGAAGCAAATGACTGTGGGGCGGTATTCATCGGCGCACACAGTGAAGACTTCTCGGGGTATCCGGACTGCCGGCCGGAATTTTTCGAGGTATTTCAGCAGGTCGTCGACGTCGGCACGAAACCGGAGACGGAGATCAGCGTCGAAGCGCCATTCGTCGAGTCGTCGAAGACGGACATCGCCGAGCGCGGCCTCGAACTCGAGGTCCCATACGAGCACACCTGGAGCTGCTACCGGGACGAGGCACCAGCGTGTGGCACGTGTGACGCGTGCGCGTTCCGACTGCAAGCGTTTCAGAATCTCGGCGAGCGAGACCCGATCGAATACGCCGAACGGCCGGAGTACACCGCGTAGCGATTCAGGTCACGCTGTTACGGTTGTTCAGTACGGGCGGTCCAATGCTCAGGCCTGATCCTGGCGCTCGCGGTTATCGTCGTCGAACCCGCCGGTCGATCCCTCTCGCCGCGCCTCGCTGATTCGCTCGGACGTGGACTCGTAGGCGGCCTGCGTGCCCTTGCTGCTGTGCGCCATGTCCAGAGAGTTATCGGCGTCCATACCCATGCTGGTGGCAGTGAGGGCGGCGTCCTGGTTCGCGCCGATGAACAGGAATTCCCAACCGTACTCTTCGCGCCGCTCGGTGACTTGCTCGCGGACGCGGCGCTGTGGCGTCTCCGAGGCGTTCTCCTTGCCGTCAGTCAAGACGACGACAATGACATTCTCCGGGGACGCGTCCGCGTCCAGCTTCGACAGGTAGTCCTCCGCCCCCGCAATCGCCATCGAAATCGCGTCGTAGAGTGCCGTCTGACCGCTAGGACTGTACGTTTCCGTGTCCAGCTCTGGTGCGTCCTCAATCGGGTACCCGTGGTAGACACGTTCCACGCCGGTGTCGAAGTCGTATAACGATACGGTCGCCGTTCCCGGTTCCGATCGCTGGTCGTCTAGGAACGAGTTGAACCCGCCGACTGTATCGCCCGCGATCTTCGCCATTGACCCCGAAGAGTCGAGAACGAACGTGACGTGGGTGTTCATGCATTCGACCGAGGTCCACGATTACACATAAACTGACGAACAGCTGAGTGCCGCGACTGATTTCCAGCCGGCATTCCGTGAACTCCGCTAATCAGTGTCCTGAATTGTTCACCAATCGGCCCGGTGTGGTTGTTCAATCTGGTAATTACCTCCGGATACTTGACGACGTCGTGCGGCCCTATCTGGAACTGCTGTCGCTTCGTACGCACGGGGATCAGACAGACTGGTGATGGCTGTGTGATAGTCGGCAACTCCGAGGTGAATACGTGGTCTTCCTCACTATTTTTATGTCAAGGTTGGCCACAACTGGGTGAAGGGGAGCGGACACATCCCAGCCAATCAACACAAATGATAACGGTCATCAGTATGCGTCACACTCTACCACATACGATTCACCGACTACGTTATGAAACCAGATCCTAACACGCTTGTTTCGCGGGCTGAGGGATCGATCGCGTCCAGCGTGTTCACCGACGACGAGTCCGGGATTTTCTCATCCGAATACCTCTCGGATACGTCCGCATACGACCTGCTACAAGAAGACGAACAGATCCACTATCTCTTATTCACTGGCTCCAACAGTGTCGAAATCGAGTCCGGCACGTCCCCGGAGCCGGAAACCGTTACGCCGGACAGGGGGCTCAAGGGGGTAGTGGCAGTGACTGACCAGCGGATACTGATCGCAATCGGGCGTAGGGGTGGCGATAGAGTCATTGAACTCGAACCGCCCGCTGTTACGGCCGCTAAACGAGAAGGGGGGCTGTTGTCGACGAAGGTCGTCTTCGAGACGACGGCAGAGTCGGTGAAGTCTGCTCGTGCCGACTCCAGGAAGACCTACTCAGTGAGCGTCAAGAAGATGAGGTCCTCGGACGCTGATGACGCGGTTGAGTACGTTCGGAAGCAATTCGTTCCCGTCACAACTAACGGGCCCGAAGACGGAACAAGAAGCGCTGAACTACGAGCGAACGGCGGAGTCTCGACTAGTGCCAAGGCCGTCGACGTTATTGACACTGACTTCGTCGAAGACGCCACCGCTGTTTCAGAAAAGGCTCTCCAACAGCTGGCCGAGGCAGTCGGAACAGTCCGCCACCTCGACTTTGAGGAAGCAGAACTGAACGAGGCGATTTCAGCACTCGAGACTGCTCGTGACCAGCTCTCATCGATCGCCGACGAGCAAGGGTTGTCTACGGAGTCAATCAGGAGAGCGATCGAGTACGTCGAATCGACACTGGAGTCACTCCAGGAGATTCGCACCGTGAAGGCGCAAGCTGACCGGAAGCTCGTGCTGATCGATAACGGTAACGAAGTCTCCAACTCGACCCTCACTGACCTCCTTGACTCGATCGAAGACGCGAAAGGTGTCGCGGATGACCTCGGTCTCGGAACCGAGAGTCTCGACGAGCGCCAGACAAGCTTGGCCGAACAGCTTGACGATGATGGTTCGGTTGAATCCAAAAACGGGGCGAACGACCCGGTACAAGCATCTGGAGTTGCGGACTCAAGGGAATGGGAGTGGGCAGGCGAAGACGAAGACGAGTCAGACCAGTCTCCCAACGACAGTCGGCCAGCATCCAGTAGAACCAGTGAGGGGACGGGAGCGTCGGACGACTTGCCGAACGACCCTGCCAGAGAAGATCTAATCGAAGAGCTGCACCGCATCGAATCGGAAACAGGAAAGAAGCCCACACCATTCTTCGTCAAGAAGTACGCACGATACGACAAGCAGGCGTTTCTGGAGGAGTTCAAGAGCTGGAACCGCATCTCCAATGTCGTCTCCAACGACGCCCCAGATGAGTCAGCGTCCAGCGAGCCGGCCGCTAGCGAGGCGACACGGTCGACCGCTTCGAGTTCGGGAATCACGACGGCGGACGCCAGCAGTTCGTCCGGTGCGAGCAGCGAACCGAGCCGCAAGGCCGTCCTTGAGGACATCGAACGGGTCGCCGACAGACTCGGAAACTCTCCAAAGCTCGCGGAGTACGCGTCACACGGACTTTACACGAAGGGAGAGGTGTACGCACACTTTGATTCGTGGGAGGATGCGCTCGATGCGTCGGAAGCAGGAATCCCGTCCCGGAAGGAGTTACTCGCCGAACTAGACCGGTTAGCGTCCGAGCTGGGGTTCCCACCACGCGAATCCCACATTGACGAACACGGCAAGTATGCTTCGTACCCCTACCAGCTCAAGTTCGGTAGCGTGAACGCTGCTCTCGAGGAAGCGGGTCTCGACGTAGAGTCGCACGTCCGGGAGTGTCTCGCGGACGTCGTCGCCAGCACGGCCGGACGACCCACGATGAGCGACTTTGCTGAGGATTCGCCGTACTCGGCCAACGTTGTCTACAAGTACTGGGACAGCTGGGGCGACGCTCTGGACGACATTCGGTCGGTGAACTCGGAGGATAACTCGGACGCAGAGTCCGAGGTCATCCAAAATGAGTTGAGCGAGCTGTACGAGCAGGTCCGGAATCTACGGGTGCTTTGCGATGCTATCGTGGACGCTAGGTGGGATGTTCTTGATGACGATAATAAGATCGGGCCGATAGACATGTGGGTAAAGCGCCTCAGGAAGTACCCTGCGGACACATCTAGCGATGCAGCAGCGTACAGCGTACAGCAGCGGGACCGGAACCCGTTTTCGATGGCGGAGTACCGGGAGAAGTTCGGGACAGACGGCCGTGTCACAGAGTTCGCTGAGACTGAAGCTAGGCGGCCGCCAGCGGCCGTGCGGTCACTGTTGGGGGACATAATCGACGGCGACCCGGACAAGTTCTACCTGCCGGTCGACTCACAAAACGGCGCCCGGCTCCCGGTGGTCGTAGAGTCGCAGTCGGAGCTCGACCGTGCCGTCCAGATGCTCGAACGTCTCCCGGAACGCCCCGCCTCGGCCAGCGCGAACACTGATCCGGAGCCCGGGGCGGAAGATGGAACAGAGACTTCGGTCTCGACGACGAGTCGTTCGTCCTCACATACCACCACAGCCGTAGACTCCCTCACCGAGGTTAACGGCGTGACCGAGGAAATTGCTGAGGCGCTCATCGCCGAGGGTCACAAGAGCCCCGACGATCTCAAAGACGCGTCCATCGACGAGCTGGCCGCAGTTGATTCGATTGGGCGCCAGATCGCGTTGCGAATCAAGTTGAATGTGAGCGACTAACCGGCCGACGGCACCGAGATAAAGCAAAAAGACAGATCAAGCACGCATACGGACGCCAACGAAAATGCACTCGCCTCAACAGACGCTCGACGAAGCCATAGACCGCGCAGCAGAGATTACCTGGTGGAACCGCCAGATGACCCGCCTCAACGAGGTGGTCAGCGACGAGGAAGCGACCTCGTTCGTCCAGAACGAGGTTGTCGAGCAGAAAGGACCCTACGTGGAGTTTGTCGATGCGCCGCAGTTCCACCACCAGCCGGCAGCGGAGTTCCTCGGCTCGCTGGGCTACAGTGACGAACTCATCGACGCCGTCACCGCTGAGCTATTCGACGGCGACCCTAACGGGTCGCTGTACGAACACCAGGCAGAGACGATCGACGCCATCGAGGGCGATACGAACGACAATATCCTCGCAGTTCCCACGGCGACCGGGAAGACGGAAGCGTTCTTCCTCCCGGTCCTCGAGCATTGCCTCTCTACAGATGAGCCGGGTTTGAAGTCCCTGGTCGTCTATCCAATGAAGACGCTCGGCGTCGACCAGCTCAATCGGTTCATCTCGTACCTCGACCAGATCAACCGTTATCGGGACCCCGAGGACCGCATCACCATCGGTATCTGGGACTCCGACACACCGACCCGGGTCGGCACCCGAGACTACGAAATTGAGGAGGGATCCTATATCCGCGGCCTCGAGTGTCCGCGCGAGGACGGCGAGAAGCTCCGGATTCTCGGGGATACCACCGTCGGCACCGAAGACAACCAGTACTCATGGATTCGTGTCACGCGAGACGCGATCCGAAACGGTGCGGACATACTGCTGACGAACCCGGAGGCACTGGATCACATGTTCGTCAGCGACAACCCAGAGACGCGCCAAATCCTCGGGGAGTCGCCGGGCGAAAATCCCGTTGAGCACATCGTCTTCGACGAGGCACACGTCTGGAGCGGTATCTCGGGTGCGTCGATCCGGCTGTTGTCGGAGCGCCTGACGGACTTCTACGAGTCACGAGACCCCCAGATTACGATGGTGTCGGCGACGGTGGACAATCCAGCCGAGCTCGCCCACAGTTTGACGGGCACGCCGGAGGACGAAATCAACTCCTTAGGGTTCACGAGCCGCGAGTTCCCCGTCACCGGAACGCCGAACTTCGACCGGTTCACGCCGTGTTCTGCCGCGGAGCTCGCCGGCGTGCTCGCGCTAGCACGGCTCGAACGGGTGTCGGTCGAGGAGTTCGAGGAGTACGGGCTCGGTGACGCACTCCAGACGGCTGAAGAAGTCGGGCTGGTGGCCGGATCCGATGGCGGCGGCGTCGTTCTGACGCAGGATGCGGCCTGGATCCGCGACACACTTGCGGACGAGGTCGAGTCCTTGCTTGAAACCGACGACTACGACGATCACGAGGATGTCGCTGCCGCGCCGGAGGCTCGCGACCGACTGTCCGAAGCCCTTCTGGACGCGGGCGGGCTCTACAGCGAGTGGTTCGAGTACGTCGTCGACGCCGTCCCGGAGGCAGCGGAGTTCGCTCACTGGTTCGACGAGGACACCACCGGCGAAGTCGGATTCAAGCACTACGACGACCTTCTCTCGCGACTCGACGACGAAGGCGTCGACGACACAGAGGGCATCCTCCGGACCGTGATGATGTTCGGCCGGCTGGCGGGCATGGTCACCGAGAAGTACCACGTGTTCCTGAAACCGCCGCACCGGGCGTACCTCTGCCAGAGCTGCCAGACCGTCACCCGAGACAAACACTGTGCGGACTGCGGCGGGAAGAACAGCGAACTCCAGTTCTGCAAGCGCTGTCACTATCCGTACGTCGAAGTCAAGTCCGCGGACGGCGAGTCCGCGGACGAGACGGCGTTCCGACCGTACGACCACGCCGGTCCCGTCGAGAAGTGCCCAGACTGCGGTAAGTGGCCGAAATTGACTGACGTTGGCGTTCCCACCTCGAGCCTGCTTTCGTACATGCTCACTGAGGTCTGTCGGACGTCGCCGTCGAAGAAGACGCTCGTGTTCTCGGACTCCCACAGCGCCGCCGAGTCCGTCGGTGACAGTATAATCAGCACGGAGTACGGGCTGATGGCGGAGACGCTGTACGTCCAGGAGCTGATTGAGCGCGGCGGGACTGCGGACAACTACGACGTGTTCAGGGACGTCTCCGACCGCCTCCGCGCGGAATACTGGGAACCGCTGATTCAGAACGAGATTGACGAGGATGGCACCGCGTACAACTTCTTGCGCACGCTCCTCGACGACATTGAGGGGCACGCGATGTTGCACAACGTCGAGAACCTCCTCGACAGCGCACTAGTCACGGCAGAGGCGCTGACAGAGATCAACGACCCGACGGAGCTTGTAATCGCCCACGAGACCTACAAGCTCTTCGTGAAAGACCCCGGTGTCGGCTTCAAGAAGAACAAAATCGGCATCGAGGGCCTCTCAATCCCGAAAATCGTCGACAGAGTCGCGAGCCGGTCCGGATTCGACCACGAGACTGTCCGAGAGGTTCTCCCTGGCGTTTTGGAGCGCCTGATTGCCGAGTCGATCGTCGTCGAGCAGTCCTGGGAGGAAGTGCGGCAGACCGTCGCGAACGCCAGAGTCGGCGACGAGAAAAAGGAAGACACCTTCGATTACCTCGAAGATGCACGAGCGGAGTTCGAGAACGCCGGACTCGGAGACTCCGAGAGCGGAATCCTTACACGGGTTCCGCGTCGCGACAGTTCCACGCTGGCGTTGCTCGAACGTGCAGCGTTCTGTTCGTCCTGTTACCGGTCGTTCCCCGTTACCGAGGCCGGTGGCCTCCGCGACTGTCCCGGGTGTGGGTCACCACTAGAAATCTACCGTCGGTTCACGCAGGACGACGACGGTGATCTCGTCGCGGCGCCGGGCTACGCGGACGTCGACTCCGGTTGGCCGTTCGCCGTCGACCACTGGGCGCACGACGTCACTGACCCGATCCGCGACGGTGCCGAGCCCGAATTCATCACCGTCGGCATCCACAAGGGGAACATCCCGCACACGCTCCGCGGCGCCATCGAGGAAGGGTTCCGGAAAGACGACCCGGACGTCAACATCGTGAGCGCGACGCCGACGATGGAACTCGGCGTCGACATCGGGACGCTCGAAACCGTCGCTCAGGTCGGTATCCCGCCAACACTCACGAACTACGTGCAGCGCAGCGGGCGTACTGGCCGGACGCGCGGTAGCTCGTCGCTGGTGATGACCGCGGTGCGAGGCGAACACCCCGTCGACGGACACTATTACGCGAATCTGGATACGTTCCTCGACGACTTCGAACCGGTTCGCGTCCCCAACCCCTACGAGTTCGAAGAGCTACTCGCCGGCCACGTCGTCACGGAAACGTTCGCGTACCTCGCGCGCAACCCCCACCCGTCGAACGTCTTCGAGCGGATGTACCAGCTGAACGAGGTGAACCAGAGTCTGGACGCGTTCGTCGCTGACGTCGAGAACAACCTAGACATCCTCGGCGAGTTCCTGCTGTCCGAACGCCGTGAGGCGCTCGAGGACCACCTGGAATCGGTGTTCGGTGACGCTGGCGTGGAGACGTTCGCGCACGTCTTCGAGGGCGACGGTCCACTCTCGCTGTCGAGCCGGGTCGAGAAGACGTTCTCTCGGATCACGTCGATGTCTGGATCCGCGGAGACGAATAAGGCGTTCACGGAGAACAACAATCGACTCGATCGGTGGCTGTCGCGGCTGGGCTACCTCGCGAACTACCGGAGCTTCGGCCAACAGTTCCCTGTCAAGTTCGAGGGGTACAGCGAAGGCATCGAGTTCGAGGGGGCGGGCCGGCTCTACGACATGTATCCCGGCGAGGAGAACGAGCTTGGCGCCGTTATCACGCTTCACGGTACTGATTATATCGTCGACGACGTCCATGGGTCGTCCACGCCGCTGGCGACCCTGCACGTCTGCGACAACGAGGAGTGTGACCGCCCATTCGAGGGATACGACCGCAGTGTCGAGCACTGCCCGTACTGCGGAGATGACCTCATCGAGACGAACGTGCACGGCGTTAGCTCCGTCGAGTGTAAGCCCGCTCGGGGCGGTCAGAAAATGTACAACACGCACGGGCTGATGACCACGTCAATCACCTCAGACGGCTCACAGTCCGTCAGAACGTCGACCACACGGGACGTCTTCGGCCTATCGTGCGAGGCGACGTACGGAGAGCTCGACGTCACGGACTTCGTGTACGCCTTCGAACGGCGGCACTCCGCGAGCCCGGACAAGGAAGTCCTTCGATCTGAGGCCGTCATTGAGGGCGACTCAAGTGCGTCAACAGCGGGGCAGTCCTGGGAGGAACGCCTAGAGGAAGCAGATACTGAGGAGTACGCCCCGGTCGGTCAGCAGTATCACACGCAGGGAATCACGCTCCGGTTCGACGCTGATGACATCCAGGAACGGGTAGAAAGCGTCGAGTCGGAGACGGCCTCCTGGCCGCAGGCCCTAGTCAGCCTCGAACAATCGCTCGACAAAGCCATCGCCGTCGTCGCGCAGTGCGACCGGTCGGACTTCCGAGTCCAGGCGGACCGTACTGGCGGCGAGGTCGTCGTATACGTCATCGACAGCCGGCAGGGTGGTAACGGTATCTCGTGGCAAGTCTGGGAGGAGCTGGCCGACGTCGAGCGGCGCGTCGCCGAAGTCGCGGACTGCGAGCGGTGCAACGACTACTGCGACGAGTGCCTGCTGTTGTCGCGCACGCCGGCGTACTACCTCGAAAACGATCTCCTGAACAACCGAACGCTCGCTGCCGTCACCGGCAGCGGAGGAAATTGATGCAGGAGCCAGCCACATTCAAACGGCTTCGAGACGCCGACGTTGCAGTTGTCCACGACGATGTCGACGAGACGTACTGGTGGCTACTCCGATCAATGCCCGCCATCCACTACCTCGGCTACTCGACGTTCACGTATCCGACGTCGTGGCGAACGCTCAACACGGGCGGCCAGTTCCAGTCGTACACGGACCAGTACGACTACCTCGAGTACGATTACAAAGTGCTCGGCGAACTGGAGGACGAGGCGTTCGGCGACGACCTGGTCGTGGTCACCAACGAGTACTACGAGTCGGAAACCCAGTACTCGATCGATCACCTCATCAGCCGGTACTCCTCGAGTCCGGAGACGCTGCTCGTAGTGACAGACTCGCCGCGATTTACGCCTCGGGGCGGCCAACGTCCACTCTACCAGGAGCAGTTCGTGGAGCGCGTCGGGTCCTACCAGCGACTCTACGTGGCCTTCGAAACGTACTACGAGGACGCCGGCTGGGGACTTCCGCTGATCGACACCAAGAACCTGTTCTTGCACGACAACGCGAACCTCTACCAGTTCGTGAGCGGCGATACAGTCGAGACGACGACGGAGCTGTTCGACGTCCTCCCAGACGCGCCCTACCTCCCACTGTACGACGTGTTCGGCGACATCTTCTCTCGACCGGACGAGTACGGGACGGTCCCGCTGGACGAAGACGACGTGACCGGCCTCCAGCGCTGGCTCCGCCGCCGCGTCGAGTGGGACCGCGGCACCGCGACGGACGTCGCGGAAGCGCTGAACAAAGCAGTCGGCGAGGACGGCCGCACGTTCGACCCGTCGTACGCGGCGCGGAGCCCGAAAGTGCGGGACGCGATTGAAGCAGGCAAGGAACTAGACGCCAATGAGTCATCAATTCATAACAGATACCAGACCTGGTTACAACGGAACAAACCATGAGTAGTGCCGAAGGATACATTCTGAACGCGGTACAGACGCCCGGGCCGCTCTACCCAGTCTACAAATCCGTCGCGAGCGGTCAGCGGACCAAGGAGGCCATCAAGGCGGACGCCGGGATCGACTCCAACCTCGACGCAACCCTCGACGGCCTGCGCCTCCTCCGGCTTGTCGGCAGGGAGGACGGCGAGTACTACACGAGCGACTACAAGTGGGACACCGGCAGCGACGAGCGCGACTTCAAACTCACCGCGCTGCACAACCTCGCCCAGGAGTGCGACGAAGGCGAGTGGGGAAAGCAGGCTGTCGCCCTGCTGAACTACGGCTACCTCCTCGAGGAAGACGTCCAGTACTTCGAGAACAACGAGGAACCGCTCTACGACGCGATCGACGACTGGTTCTCGTCGATCGGCTACCAGCCCCAGTCCCAGCAGGGGCGGATTACGCACAACGACAACAAGTTCGCCAACTGGACGCGCCTGATGCACTTCCTCGGGCTCGTGCACAAGGTCCGCGGCCGGGAGCACACGGTCTACCCAGACCCTGATCTGGTCCGGACGTCACTCGAACTGGCAGTCGACGACCGCGGCATCGACGTCGACGGCGCGCCCGGCATCGAAATCGAACAGTACCTCCGCTGGCTCCGCGGGAACCTCCTGTACGTCACGACGACGTCGGACGGACAGGTCCCGGAGGGGCTGGCGCGAGTCCTCTTCGAACTCGTGCGGGACAACGAGATCGAAGTCGTCGAGTACGGTGACGCGGGCGCGATCGGCCTCGGCGGTGTCCCGCCGTACGACGGCATCGACAACGAAGCGAACACGATCAAGCTGGTCTAACATGAGCACGGAACAAGAACAACAGACCGACGATTCAGGCCTCTACTGTCCACACTTCCAGAACGTGGACGAGGAGACGCTCCGCCGGCTGTTCTCGAAAGTGGCGGCAGTGCGGTCTGACGACAAGGAGCTGTTCGACTTCACCCACCGGCCGATCCAAGTGTTCCGGTCGCCGCAGGGGACCCAGACGGAGGAAGAAGTCGTCAGCGAGGAGCAGGTGTATCGGGAGTTCTCGGACGAACGCGTCGGGAACTTCACTGTCGTCATCGAGGGCGAAGTCGGCACGGGGAAGTCAGAGCTGTGCGCGTACCTCGCGCACCGGCTGGAGGAAGACGAGCGACCGATCCTCCACGTCGACAAGGACGACGACCTGATGACGCTGCTCTCCGAGCGCATCCCAGAGTTCTACGAGGGGCAGTTCGGCGAAGAGCTGCCGGGCGCGTCGAACTTCAAGCAGCTCCGGGAAGACCTCGAGCAGAACGGGAGCGTCGTGGCGAACAACGCGACGTCGGGCGCCATCCTGAACCTCAGCGCGCGTGGGTACGACATCGACGTCGGGGACGACGATGAGGAGAAGATCAAGGAGTTCGTCCAGGACCAGCTGTCGCTGCTCGTGGAGAAAGGCGAGTACGCCAAGGAGATCAAGTTCGTCACCGAGCAGGCCTACCGCCGGAACGACTTCCTCCAGATCGTCGCGGACAGTGTCGACGAGTCGGAGGCGGTAACAGCGTTCAACGAGGAGCTGTGGCGGGAAATCCGGGACCGTTACCAGACGGCTTCCCTCGACGACGTCCTCGAGCGGGTCGGCGACCGGTTCACCGACACGCGGCCTGTAATCGTCTTCGAGGACTTCGCGATTACAGCCATGGAAGGGCAGCGGCTCCGCAACTACATGGAGCGGGACAAGAGCAGCGACAACTGGGACTTCGTCGTTGCGGGCACACGCGACTCCACGCAGGTCCTGCACACGCAGACCGCCGAGGACCGCTTCGAGTTCTACCGGACGAACCGGCAGAACTCGAACAGCGTGCTGTTCCTCGACGAGGACTCCGCGGTCGACTTCATCCGCCCGTACCTCGGATACTTCAAGTCGTTCGACGGCAGCGTCCGGTACGACCGCAGCGGAGAGGGCCTGGAGATCGAACTGGAGCCTGCGCCCGCAGATTCGACCTGCGCGGACTGCGGGTTCTGCGACGAGCCCTTCCGCGACCTGTTCCCGTTCAACGAGCCGTTCCTCGAGCGCGTCTACCGCGGCCTTCGCGAGGATGAACAGTCGCCCCGCGAGTACGTGATGGCCGTCTTCGACGTGCTCCGCGACTACTACGACGGGTACGTGGACGCGCCATCCGACGCCGAGCGGCTGTCCACGCTGACGAACAGTGTCGACCCCGCCACCGAGATCTACGAGCAGGCGGATTCGGTCGCGAACCTCGCACGCTGGTACGGCGTTCCGACCGAGGACGGAATCGAAGTCGACTGCCGGTTCGTGGACGTATTTGGACTCCAGGATACGGTCGCCGCCCTGGATGGAGTCGAGGAGTCCGGCGGCAGCGTCCTCGTTCCGACGGATAACGACGTGGATGTACCGCCAACCAACGGAGGCACGACCGGTGGTGGCACCGGCAACGATATCGGAACGTCGGGAACGACGGTGGAGCGGAAGTCCAAGGCGCAACGGCTGATCGAAGAACACCGCCCGAACGTCCAGCCGTGGCAGCAGAACCCGGGCGACTTCCCGGAGATAAGCCGGTACTTGCGCGTCGGGCTTCGTGACGCCATCGAACGGCTGACGAACGACTACCAGCTGTTCGACGGGACGACCTTGCGCTACAACCTGAGCAGCCAGAAGGACCCGTTCGTGTTCCGGTCGATGGCGCGGGCGCCCGACGAGGACCAGATCGTAGTCGATCCCGAGGCGTTCCGCATCTCGGACCTGAAAAAGCTCCTCGAGTTCGGTGTCTACCGCGAGGAGGACAAGTCGGGCGCGGACTACGCGGAGCTCCTGCGCGAGATGGGGACCCACTTGACGGGGTACGCTCGCCGCTGGCGCACAAAGGTCATCGAGGCGAATCTCCGGTCGGAGACGCGGTTCTTCAAGAAGTCCGCGGATTACGAGTTCGAGGACTTCGCGCTGGCCGGCTACGCGCTGGTCGCCCTGCTGGACTCACCGTTCGAGGGGCTGTCCGCGGAGACGCTCAGTGAGCGGTTCTCTGACGGGACATCGTACACGATGGACTCGGACCTCCGCGCCGAACTCCAGGCAGAGCTACCGCCGGACGAGTTCGAAGACCTCAGAGCATTCGTCGACAACGGCCAGTGGTTCGAGGACCTGGTTGAGGGGTTCTACGGCGCCAACGCGAACACACTTGATCTTGCGGCGGTCCGCGACCGGATCGCCGAGAATCCGCCGTACGAGGTGCTTGCCGGGCTCGGACGCGGACAGATCCAGCGGATCTCGCCGCGCGTCCGGTTTGACACGGACAGCAAGATTCGGGACATCGCGGACGGAGCGTACGACGCACAGGCGGCGCTCGAGGAAGTTGAAAGCGAGTACCGCGCCGACACTGTGAGCGTGTTCACCGATGAACTCGACGCCGTCTCACTCACGGAGATCGAAGACATCGTCACGACGCTTCGCACCTACGACAGCGCGGACGCCGAGATGATCGAGTCGCTGAGCAAGTTCGTCGCGCTCGACCAGACGGACATCGACGATGCGGTCGCGGCCGCGGAGCTCGCGTCCTCGCTTCGCCACGGGTCCGATCAGGACCGGCTGCACGCCGTACTCGTCAGCATGAAGCTCGTCGCATCCGATGTCTACCAGCGCTATGATGACATCACGATCGTGGGCGGCGGGACGGTGTCTGGGTTCGCGACCGAGTTCAAACGCGTGGGTGATCACTATGTCGAGTAACTCGCAGCCGCTGCAGACGCGTCTCGAAGCAGTCCAGGAAGAGTACCGCCGTCGCCACCTTTCCGACGAGCTGGACGACATCGCGGAGACGATGGAGGAGACGATTCTCCAGCGAGTCCTCGCGAAGGCGTTCTTCGAGGAGTCTGTGCAGATCGACGCCGAGGCCAGAGAGCGCGTCGAGACTGTCATGACGCACCTCGACCGCGGCGACTACGGGACCGTCGAGGCCGAAATCGACGACCTCGAAACGGACGTCGAGTCGGCGGCGACGACCGTCGAGAACCGCATTCAGGAGCTCCGACTGAAGCACAACTCGACGGTCGCCGCGATGCGGCGGCTGAACGACCGGGTCGACCGCGTCAGCGAGGTACGTCTCGAAGCCCTGGAGGGCCTGCTCGACGACTGGCGGTGGAAGGAACACGTCTACCTGAGCGGAGACGCGTCACTCGACGAACTGGAGGCGAACGCACGCGAGTACGGCGAGGAGATGAGAACGGCGTTCGACGATCTCAAAGACGAGATGTTCGGCGTCTACCCCGAGGAGATACGGAATCTGATCTACCGGATGATCGAGGACGAACGGCTGTCGTATGCCGACCTGAGCGAGACGCAGCGACGCCAGCTCGCCGAGTCGGACATCGGTGAGTACATCGAGCTCACACTGTCGTAACGCGACGCGCGGCGCCCGATGTTCGGGGGTATCGCGTCTCGGCTTCGTGTGAGCAACGTTGAAGAACTGGGAGCCGAATCGGAGGAACACGCACTGTCTCACCCCCTATGCAATTTATTGACCGGCACACCAACGCCGCTCGCATCAATCGGGACGTTCGACCGCTCATCGATGGAATTCTCAACAACAGACGCATTTTCGACGCGGACCAAGACGACCCGCCGTTCGTCACGGAGGCGGTGAAGTACCGGAGCGAGAAACAACAGCGCCGGCAGACGAGTCCATACGACGGCTCCGACGAATTCGTTCAGGAGATTATCGATTTCTTCGGGTTCGACCCGTTGGACTTCCAGGTCGAGAGCTGGCAGACCGTCGAGGAGCTCCACCGTGAGCGCCGTGAGACCGGGGAGAACAGGGCGGCGGTGTTCTCTGCGCCGACGGGTTTCGGGAAGACAGAGGCATTCCTCGGGCCGCTATACCAGCTCCTCCGCGAGGGGCGCCAGGAGTCGACAGCGATCGTGTACCCGAGCCGCGCACTCCTTCAGGACCAGCTCGGACGCGTGCTCGAGCACGTCCACGAAATAAAGTCTCAGACCGGAGACCAGCTGTCGGTCGGCGTGTACGTCGGTCGGATGCCCTACGAGATGAGCGACGTGGAGACGAACTCGACGTTTTTCGATGCCGGTGGCGGGCGCCCCCGGTTTAGGCTGGCAAACTGCTGGTGTGGCAAAGAGGGGTCGCCGAACGCCTTCGAGTATCACGGCACCTCTCGGTCGTACACGCTGCAGTGCGAGCAGCACCCGGAACACTCGTTCACGGACCAGGAGCTGGTCCTCTCCCGGAAGGACATGGTGTTCCACAACCAGCCGGACATTCTGCTGACGACGCTGGAGTCCCTCGAGGGGTTCGCGCTCAAGCCGAACTACCCCCTAATCGACAACATCGACACCATCGTGCTCGACGAGGTGCACCTGAACACGCAGCTGCGGGGTGCACATGCCGCGAAAATCATCCAGAACATCAACGACATCACCGAACAGCCGGTTCTCTGGCTGGGATCTAGTGCGACCATCGACGACGCGGCGCGGTTCGGGAAGCAGCTGTTCGGCGTCTCCAGCAACCACATCCGGACGGTGGAGCCGCCGGAGTCCGACTTCGACGACGACCACGACGACCACGAGCACTACTACTTCATGCTCGCGTCACAGGACGGGCCGGGGGCGTCCTCGATGTCCATCCAGCAACACCTCCTGCTGGGGCACAGCCTTCTCGAGGATGCGAATGGTGAACGCGGGAAGATGCTCGCGTTTATCGATAGCATCTCACAGGTCAATCAGAAGTACACGCAGCTAGTCGACGCCGACCACAACCGCGAGCTGTGGCGGTACCACCTTGGCGGCGACGATGTCGAGGACTGGACCGAAGTTGCGCGGGAGATGAACCACAACTTCCTCGACCAACATCTGAGCTTTCTGCCGGTGTACTCCGACCGCGGGTTCGACTCCGCTGACGTCGGAAACAGCGACGTCCTGCTGTCGACGTCGTTCTTAGAAGTCGGGATCGACGTGGGGGAGATTAAGACGATCACCCAGTACCGGACGCCCTGGGACCTGTCGTCGTTCAAGCAGCGCGCCGGCCGCGCTGCACGCGAGGAGGGCATGGACGCTCATATCGCGGTGATGCTGTCAGGACTCACCGGGGACGCGAACATGTTCTACCGAGCCGACCGGTTCTTGGACTCGGACATCCGTACGCCGTTGAAAACGGACAACGACGTGGTGGAGTGGATTCACGGACGGTTCCGCGAGTACTACGAGGTAGCCAGCGACGTCGAACAGCGCAACTTCCGGTTGGAAGACCCACATGAGGTGTTCGTTGAGGAGTACCTCGACGACCGCTTGGGCTTCGACGCCTACCGCCGGCTCTTGCTATCGCCATCGGAATTCTTCGACGAGGAGCTAGGCGTCGATGTCGCGCCCGAACCACTGCTCTCCGAAGCGCTCGTCGAGGAGGCGTATGCAGCACTGGAGACGTACCTCGACGAGAGGCAAAGCGAGTTCGAGGACATCGAGTCGTTCTTCGGGCTGGACGACGGTGACGTGGTCAGGGGCGAGGACGCCGTCGACAACTACGTACACCGCGTCCAAGACCAGGTACTGAAGCTGGTGAACTCGCTGTTCGGCCAAGTGTCTGGGTACGAGAACGAGCTCCACGCACTGGGCGCTTCTGGGTACGAGGCTGATGTTGCCGAACTGGAATCGGAGCTCGAGCGGTTACGCGAACGGGCGTCACGGATTCCGGACGGTGACACCCAGACGAAAGTCCAGCATTTCGAGGGACTGTTGGGTGACCTTTTCGGGCTGAGTGGCGATCTAATCAAGCTCCAGAGTCAGGTCAATCGAGCCTCTGACGAACCGATTCCGTCGGTCCGCACGGATCGGCTGAACGAGGTGCAGGAGGCAGTGACCCAACTGAGTGCGCTCAGTGACGACGACCGCATCAAGGACTTCTACCGGACCCAGAAGCAGGTGTACTACCTGCAGGAAGTACTCGACGAACTGGAGGAATACGTGAGCTTCGGTCGTCCGTACCTCAGTTTGTACGCTGTCCGGCACCTGCTGCGTGGTGGGTACTACCTCGACCGGTTTCTACAGGTCGACGACCGGTCACTTGGCGAAGTGTGGTACGTCCCGCCGAACTACTACGGTGACTCTGGACGCTTCTTTAGCGTCTTCCAACCTGACTCGACCAGTAGCTCCGACGAGTCCATCGACAAGCTCGTGTCCACGTACGCGCCGTACCGCTCGGAATATCAGTCCGAGACGAACGAAATGCAGGCGTTTCTCCCCCACACTGAGGTGACTGAGGATGGGGTCCAGTTCGACTTCTCCCGGAACGTGAGCGGGGAAGTCCGCGACGGTATCCTCGTCCCGGACTCGATCGAACTGGACTCGATGACTGACCTGAGTGGCGAGGCAGCGCTGAATATCGTCCGGTACTGTCCCGACTGCTACCAGATCCTCTCTGACCTGGATAACTGTTTGCGACACGGAAAGAGTAAGCTGGGCAAGATTCACTCTGATGCGCACGTGAGTACCCGGATCAGAGACGAGACGCAGATCGATACGACGGGCACAATTTCACTGGCGGACATCACGTCCGAAGTCGCCCTCGAGGGCGTGACCCTCAACATTCGGCCTGCCCAGTCGTGGGGGGCAGAGGTGAGCTTCGGGGCTGGCGATCCCTTCGAGGTTGATATCGACACGCCCGAGGAAACTATCGGCTTCCAGCTGGACACGCGTGGCCTCATTTTCGACATGGATTCGTTCCTCGAACGAGTGAACAGTGAGGAGGTCCGAGAGATCGCCGAACGGTACAACGACTTCGAGGAGTTCGACTACGAGTACGTCGCCTACCACACGGCGGCGCACTTCTTCCTGCAGCTCGTCTCAGACGTCAGCGCGGTCAACACGACGATGCTGTTCTACGGGTTCGACCGGGAACAGAGTGAGGTCTACGTCTTCGAACGAACGGAAGGGGGACAGGGAATCGTCGATCTCGTGTACGACGAACTCGAGAGTGACCCGGCAACGGTACTGGAAGCAGTCAATCGGACCGCGTACAACCCTCAGGTTATCAACGAGCGGCTCTGGGCCGACCACGCGTTCGTGGACCGGCTCCCGGACTCGCCCGAAGACGAGGACGCGATCGAGGCGCTCGTCAGTGACGTGCTCGACATTCCGTACGAGTCGGTCGTCGACAGCGTGGTGCAGGAAGTCTTCTCGAGCGTCGACAAGGCCTACCAGTTCGCAGCCGACGAGGGTGTGGAACTCGAGGAGGCGTACAGGGTGAAGCGCGCGATCGCCAGTGAGCAGGTCGCTGGCGCCGAGGAGTTCCCGACGGACGCAGTCGCCGGACTCGACGTCGATATCTCCGACGCCGACCGCGCCGAGACTGTGTTCTTCTCGCCGGACATCGACGGATGCGTCGAGAATCTCCACCTCAGCGAGTGCATCGCGACAAACGAGCAAAGTGACTCGCTGAGCTACGTCCACTTGGAGGCGCTCCGGGAGGAGGTCGTCCACACCGTTCCGTCCGACGAGACGAGCGACGAAATGTTCGACAGACAGCTCATCCCAGCAGGTGAATTCAATGACACGAGCGTTTTCCTTGACTTCTGAGAGCCTCTCGTACTTCGTGGGGTTCGCGCTCCTCCACAGCGACCGGACGGTCATCGTGTCGCCGTGGCTGAGTGACGTCACTCTCAACTTCCCTGTCAACGACCGATTCTCGGAACGGGACGTCCGACTGCTCGAGGCGCTCGAGAAATTGCCGGAGAAAGACGTCGAGCTGTTCGTCCGAACCGGCGAGCAGCACAACGAGTACGTCAAAAACCGCCTCCCCGACCACGTGGCGCTTCACGAAGTTGACGACCTGCACGCGAAGGCAGTGGTCTGCGACGAGTTCGTGTACATGGGGTCGGCAAACATCACGCACGGTGGGCTGACGCTCAACCGCGAGCTCTGCGAAATCCTGGAAAACGACCACGAATCGGCACGAGCCTACGTTCGGGAGAATTTGGGGCTAGAGGTCGAATCGGCAGACTAGCCGGCTCCGAGTGGGGACACCTCATCTCCAAACTGTCAGTCAGTGCCGCCCGTGATGGAGAGCTGTGACGGGAACACAACCTTCAATTCCCACCGTTCGTCTTTCGCGTCCCTGAGCGCGGCGTTGATTTCTTCGGCCGCGTCCACGAGGTCAGCTTTGTCCATCGTGACGAACACACCGGAACTATCCTCGCCCTCCGCTGACCAGAGGGCAGCGTCACCGACGACGCGGCGGTCGTTGTCGTTGCCGACTATTTCCCCGAGTGCGAACATCACCGTGAGCCCGGGCTGTTGGTCGAACGTCACGTCGGGCAGGACTTCCTCTGTGAGGTATTCGAGACGGCGTTTCGCCGCGCGAGTGACCCGACGCAGTTCCCGCTGAACCGCCGCCCGATCGTCGATCTTCGACAACCGCATCTGGATGTTTCGAACGTGTTGTTCGTCGTTCGCCTGGAAGTACGGTCGTCGAGAGACGGGCGTGTAGCCGCCAACTTCACCGTCCTCTTCGAGGAGGAAGTCGACAAAGTCCTCGTAGATATCCGCGCGCCGGTCGCGGACCGCCTCGAGTTCTTCCGCGACGGTGACACCGACCACGATGCCGACCTCGTCAACGTCCATGATCGCGGACGCTCTATCGCGTTCGACGTCTTGCTGCACGTAGTTCAGGAGGACGCTCGTATCGACGAAGACGGTCGACGGACTCGAGTTTCCACCCTCGGACTCGGCGGCGTCCTCAGAACCCATACGTCCTCACTCGAGATACTGTGAGGATAAATCACTTAGTCTCTGGGACAACTCCGGATCGGTCACCGGCTCGTAGTCGTCCGGGCCGGGGAGCAGGCCGGCCGAATCGAACTCCGCCGCCAGATCGCGCTGTCTATCCCTGACCCGTTCCTCGAAGGATTCGAATTCGCGAGCCCGCTCCGAGCGGAGGGCGTCCGCACGCGGCCCGGTAGCCGTTTCCTGCGAGACGAGCAAACAGGGGTACTTCCAGACGTAGAAGTAGAAGAAGTCCTGGAGGTCATCGAGCAACGAGACGTGACCTTCGGTCAGTTCGTCCCGCGGCCGCTGGTCGACCATTACGAGCACGTCTTCGACGAGGTCCGTTCCGTCGACGACCACGTCGAACGTCTGGGCGAGCCGGTCGTCCCGCCGGAGGTGGTAGTGCAGGTCCGAGATGGACAGCTCGATCGACTCGCGTATCGCTGTGATCGACCGCGCCGGCTCGTCGCCGCGGACGTGGCAGGCCACGGCGTCGGCCAACTCCGAGAGGTTCGCGCGCAGGTGCGTGCTCTCGATGTACAGTAGTCGGTACGCTTCGGGTGCCATCTCTTGGTAGAAGTTCTGGAGGAACCGCATCGTCTCCTGGTGCCACACGTCCGGAACCTCTCGCCGGTAAAACGAGTGCAACTCCTCGCGAGTCACGTACGTCGTGACGTCCGCCGGTGCATCGTCGGCTCCGCCGTCAGCGTCCCCAGTGAACAGAATTGGATCAACGCTGGGTCCCTCAGGGCTTGCGTCGTCCACCTCGTTCGTCGTCGACGGCTGGGCCGCTGCATGGGAAAGCGCGTCTGGCCCGGTTGGGCCGGATGGTCCGCCCGTCACGGCGTCCGGCCCGATGTCGCGGTCGGGGACGACGGCGCCGGCGAGATACCAGCTGTACGTGACCGGAATTTCGAACTCGTCGATCGCGAGGTACAGCAGCTTCTGCAGCTTGGTCTTGTTCGCGTACGACGGGTCGACGTCGGGGAGCTCGACGAGTACCGTTTCGACGGCGTCGAGCAGCTGGTCGACGAGCGCAGCTTCGGTGTCTGTGAGTTTGACCATCGGTCTACTGGACGCGGCTATCAGTGATTGTGGAGAGGTCGCTTACCGGTAAATCTCTTTGGACGAGCCGACTGTCGCTGGTACCCACGACGGCCAGTTTCGACACCGTGGGGAGCGCAGTCGACCACGTGGTCACGTTCCGGTGACTCGATCGGTGGATGTCGGGTATCCATCTGGTCGTTCGCTATCCACAGGTCTGTCTCGGCATATAAATCGAAGCGCAGGTCGGACGATCGGAACGCAGCGGTTTTCGGGGCTGTGTATCGAGGGTTACACTAATGGCTCGTTCCGTGCCGATCAACGTCGAGTACTGGTCGCTGCAGTACTCGGCCCGAGAGGACGACGAATCGACCTACGAGGCGGCGATGCAGTCGCACTCAGCACCACTCGAGCGCGCTCGCGCCCTCTGGGACTGGAAGGACCTCAGCCGCGGGGTCGACGTCGAGGCAGTGACAACCGTCGTGTCCAACGACGAGCTGGCGGCGCTGACCGAACGCGACCCCAGCGACGCCGTCGCCACCCTAAGTGACCGGCTCGTAGATCGCGGCGCACTGGCCAATCGGACGGTGGTTACCCCCGCCTTCCTCCTGCACCTCGCGGATAGCGGTCCGCACGCGTACTCTCCACGATTCCCCATCTTCGATGCTCGCTGCTGGGTTGCATTCGCGTACCTCTCGGGCGATCGGACTGGCGACGAGTCGCTACCCGCGAGTGCTACAGCGTCGGCCGATCGGTTCGGGGAGTTCAGCGAGTTCTTCCAGAAGACACTCCCGGACTCCGTCAACGGTCGGAAGTACGAGCAGGCGCTGTTCCGGTTCGGGTCGTACGTCTCGTCGCTGCCCGCCGACACCGTCGACGAAGTCGACGCACACCTGCTAGCGCTCGAAAAGGCGGTGACAACGTCGCATGATCGAGACGGCTTCGCGCTCGTCCAGACGAGCAACGACACTGACCGTGTGTGATCCGTTCTTTCAGTTTAAGTGCAAGCGCTGACCTCGGGTGAATGGGGGTGGGGGGGTTCACCGTGCCTCTGACATAGCCCTCCTTCCTCCGCTCTCGAACCGACCAGAGAAAGTTACATAACGCTCCCAACTAAATAGTACGACCACGACGCGCTGCTGCGACGGCAGCTCCGGCTTGTTGGCACCGACCACTGACCCGCTTCGAACCCGCCCGCAGAATCGCAGCGAAACCACCGGTGTCGGTACCGAGTCGCAAACACCGACGACATCCGTTACGGATAGCGCCCCGGCATTCTGCGGGTCGAACGAACGCACGTCGACGCGCCAACGGTCCCAGGAATGTTCGGAGTGTGGAGCGGCCAAGCCCGTCACCGACAGTGGCAGTGTGTACTGCGGCGACTGCGGTGTCGTACTATCCGAGGGGCTCCTAGAGCGGAGCGAACCGCGGTGGCGGGACCGCGCAGACCGGCGGCTCGGCCCGAGTCAGAGTATTCAGTGGCTTGACACCGGATCCGAGATTGGACAGGCGGGCGCAGAGGCGACGGAGCGGTTCACGAGGTACGATGACAGACTCACAAACAGCGAGCGGTCGGTTGTCCGCGGCCTCCGCGAGGTCCGAAGCGTCTCTTCGGGTGTCGAGCTGCCAAAGCCGATGCGGGAACGGGCAGCGTACCTCTACCGACAGTGTGCGGGCAACGACCTCCTCGTCGGTCGATCCATTGAGGCGTTCGCGGCGGCCTGCGTCTTTCTCGCCGCTCGGGAGCGTCACTATCCGGCGACGGTGGACTGCGTCGCAGCCTACTCCCCGGTAGCGGCTTCGCCTGTCCGCCACCACGTCCAGGTCGTTAAAACGGAACTCGAGGTCACAGTCCCGCCCGCTCATCCGCGGGACTTCCTTGCGCAGGTCGTGTCGCGTCTCGATCTCGGTCCATCGGTGGAGCGCGTCGCCGCACAGTACCTCGAACGGGTCACCGCGGAGGGGATTCACGTCGGCAAGCATCCCGCTGCAGTCGCCGCGACAATCGTATACGTCGCTGCCAGTGAAGCCGGACGCAACCTGACGCAGGCGGCCGCTGCGGACGCCGCAGACGTGTCCACTGTCACAATCTCGCGGCACGCCCAGGACGTCGAATCAGTAGTTTCTGGCGCCGGAGAAATATAGAATAATTGATTTTTCGGGAGCAGGCGCGAAGCGACGAGTGTGTTGGTTTATAAGACAGTCAGACTGCGAGTGCCACCAGAGACGTTCTCTGTCAGCTCGTGGCGGCGAAAGCAAACCGAAGGGAGCTAAGGATGTGGCGCCTGACGAATCCAATATCACAGCCACACGACGTTCGAAGTCATTCAAGGGGGCAACATTCAAGCATCGGTGGTCGCAACAACAGAGTATGTCGTCCTTACTGGTACAGGGTTGCTCTAAGTCCAAGAACGAGCCGGGCGAACCGGTGCCGGCTCTGGATTTGTATAGCGGGTTCTTCTTCAAAATCATCAAGAAGGCGAAACGTGAGGAGGAGTTCGACGAAGACATCGATCTCTGTATCCTCTCTGCTGAACACGGCCTGATTGATCCGGACGATGAGATATCGTGGTACGACCGTCGGATGGATGCGAACCGCGCCGCGGACCTCGCACCGGAAGTGAAGAAGAGGATTGTTGAGCGCGCGGACGACTACGAAAGGATAATCGTGAACGTCGGCGGGGACTATAACCGCGCGTTAGAGGGTGTCGAGTCGGTACTCGATGTTCCGGTTTACTTCATCGAAGGGGATGGTATCGGGTACAAGGGAAGCATCCTAAAGCAGTTGGTCAGGGGCGATCTCGAGGCGTTGGAGACGAATACGCGGACCATAGCACCTGTCCAGTGATGCCTCACGCAAAATCTACCCGGTCTTTCAACTTCGACATCAGCTCGACATCCGGTGACGCCCGTGCAGGCTCGTTGCATATAAACGGTACAACGCTCGAAACCCCTAATCTGTTCCCGGTGATGAATTTTTACGCGGGAGGTTCGGAACGGAGTGTTTACGGCGGAGGGATCCATCGAACGCTGAAGGAATTCATGATCGGCGCCGACCGTGTCGGCCTCGAGCCTCTGGACCGCTACTTCGACGCTTCGATGATGTCCGTCTCTTCGCTCACGGACTACAATCTCACCAGAGACCGTTTCGAGCAGTACCTGGAGATGCCGATCAAGCAACGGGAGTTATTCGAGCCGTATAACGGCCTGATCTTCGCAGATTCCGGCGGGTTCAAATTCCTCAACAACGCCGAGATTGACGGTAGCGACTTCGAGGTCGAGATGAATCAGGAGACTGTCTATGAAATCCAGGAAGCTATTGGAAGCGACATCATCGTCAACCTCGATCATCCGATTGCTCCGGACGACTCTCACGACGAACGGATCCGAAAAGCCGAGAAGACAGCGGAAAACATTCACGAGTTTCTCACACTCACTCGGGACTTCGAGGGAGCTCAGTATCTGACACTGCACGGATACAACTATTCGATGATGAACGAATTCCTCGACGTAATCACCGACTCAGTCCCGATGGGCGTGCTCCGCGAAGGGTTCGACGGCGTCGCACTCGGTAGTCTCGTCCCAAAGAAAGACAACCGAGGCGACCTTATTCAGGCTGTCACTGATTGCCGGGAGGTCATGGACGAATGGGGGATCTCGGACTGGCCGCTCCACGTCCTCGGGATTGCAAGTCGTTCCATCCCAATCCTGGCCGCGCTCGGTGCAGACACCTTCGACTCTAGCACCCACCTCCACAATGCGATAAACGGCAAGTACAACCGAACTCTGATGGATCAGGTATCCATTGAGGAGGCCGATTTCAGTCAGTGTTCCTGCCCTGTCTGTCAGTCTGATCATCTGGTCGATCGCATGAACGGGAATGCCGAGTACCAGAAGGATATTCTCGGCCCCGTTGCGATGCACAACCTCATTATTCAGAAGCAGGAACTGGAGACCATCCGGAACAGCATTCACCAGGACGGGAACGATGCCCTCATCGAATACTTAGAAGACACGTTCAGTCGAGACAAAACAATGCGCCGATTCGCTCACCAGGTCGTCAACGAATCCCTCGGAGGGTACTTCTAATGAAAAAGTCGCCAAAAGTCAACGAAGTAAACGAATTTCTCGAGATTGCGAGCGACTTCGAGGACCCGCTCGAAGTCATTCGCGAATCGCTTTCGAATGCATATGACGCTCACGCAACCGAAGTCGAGATAACAATCCAAAACCGGCCGAACGGCTCCGACATTATCATCGAGGACGACGGACAGGGAATGAACGAGCGTGACCTCGAGTCATTCTTCGACCTGGGGAATTCAAGGAAGACCGACTCAATCGGGTACAAGGGCCATGGTACCAAGATCTTCTACAAGAGCGACCGCATCGAGGTCACAACCATCCACGAGGGAACTAGTTACCGCGCGGTGATGGACAAGCCGTGGGAAAAACTGAACCGAAAGGAGCTCCCCGAATACGACCTGACGAAAAACGAGGTCCGTCCGGGTAACCCTGGAACGAAAATCAAAATCACGAACTTCCGATCGGGCCAGGGGTTCGCCGCAGAGGAGCTGACGTACAACAAGATTCACCACTATCTCAAGTGGAAGACAATCGCCGGTTCTACTGCGCACCACTTCGGTGACAGCCAGCGCGAAATGGAGATTACCGTCGATCTCGATGAGGAGATCGATGATACTCGAGATCAGTTAACGACGACGAATCGGCTGGAGTTCCCGGACGAACAACACGAACCGGACGACGACATGTATCCTGCTGCTCGGATGTGTAAACACTACCCGTCGGAGGAAATCGATATCGAGTACGAAGGTGGTGAGACGACGCTACAAATCACGGGAATGGTTGGTGGGAAAGAAGCTCGAAACGAGTTGCCTACGTACGGCCGACACTCGGCTCAGTTCGGCATCTGGTTCGCGAAAGATCACATCAAAGTCGAACGATTGAACGAGGCCATCTCTCACGACAACGAATTCATCCATTTCTTCTTCGTGGCGAACTGCCAGGACATCGAACTCTCTGCGAACCGCGAAACGATACGAAACAAAGCCAGTCCAGTTTACCGAGCACTCCGGGACGAAGTCGAGTACTACATCTCCAAGGTCACGCAGGATCCCTGGTTCAAAGACTACCTCCAGACACGCAAAGAGGGGCAACACCGGCGCCGCTCGGTCAACCAACGTTCATCGATTTCAGAACGCCGAGATCAGGTTCGGGCCAACGGGTTCAGTCCGGACAACCAAACGGAAGTCCTTCTCGCCATGGAACGGGCGACGCAACAAACTCAGTCGTCACCCCTCAGAGTCGAGGACTTCGATCCGACTGCAGACATTCACGCAATTGTCCGGCAGGACGGTAAGCTTCGAAACGCGGTCGTTCATCCAGAACTCACTGAATTATTCGAGGAAGACGTTCCACTCGAGAATACAGAGGTTGCGATTTGCTGGACACGCGGTGATCCGACCGAGTTACAAGAACACGAGCGACAGGGATACTATGGTGCCAATCTCGAATTCGACTTCGACGAGAACACCCTCACGTACCACGGTAACTCTACACACCACATCGACATCATCGAGGTGGAGTCCCTCATCAAGCAAAAGACACTCGCAGCCGCAGACGACTAACTGTCCGAAATAAGATTTACTGTTCGGCCTCGGCGTCGATCTTCTGTCGTTCTAGGTGGTCGATGAGTTCTTGGATGTTTGTATTCCTGAAGAACTCAGTAAGCTGCATCGCCTGCGGGTCCTCCGGATAGACGTTTCCTCGGCCATATGCTTCGAAGGCGTTCTCGATAACAGTCCGATAAGTCTTGCTCGTGACGTACCCGATTATTTCATCAAACTGACTACCGTACACTTCGAGATACTGTCGGACTCGGTCCGTGATCAACTCAATCTGTTCCTCGTCCTCTTTAGCGAGCACGTAATCGTACTCCAGAATGGGATCCTCACGTTCGTACTCCTCGGGAACCGGGCCGTACATCCCTGAGATTGTGACCTTGTAGATGTCTTCCGTATGACCTGCTAGTTTGTCGTAGAGTACGGAGTGAGTGCGTGACTTCGAGTACGGCTTCTTTTGGCTGCATGGAACCAGCAGGAGGATGTTTTTGTCAGCGGGTGGTGAGTATGACTGTGCGAGAATGTTGAAGTCGTTGGGTGTATGTTTCAGTGAGATCTGTTGAGAGTCGCTACTCGCGTCAACACCGGCGTCCCACCGGGAGAGCTTCGACTGGTCGCTGGTCAGCGTAGACCCAGGAAGCAAGTCGTAGGCGCCACGGGACTCGATCTCTGCTCGAAGCTCTTTGTTGCGCAGCTGTGCCTCTTTCAGCCCTCGTTTGATGTCCTCGTGCTCTCGGGCGAACGAGATGACGTATTCGAGCAGTCGCCCGTCGCGGATGGCGTCGCGAACGCGTGTGAGCTCTTGGTTGTAGACTTCGAAGTTGTGGCGAGCCAGCGCCGCGTAGTAGTCACTCTTGATCCATTCGTCGTTGTCTTTGCGTTCCTGGCGCTCTTCGTACGTCAGGTCGGTGTTGAGCTCTTCGAGGAGGAGTTCGTAATCGACGTCGTCGCTGTTACAGAGTCGGCAGTTCGGAAGGTCGCACGGGAAACTGCCATCGTCATTCAGATGGTTGCGGAGATCCTCAAGTTTGTGGTGCGCCCAGGTTTCTGGGTGGAGATACTTCTTGTACCGCGCCGTCTGCATGTGTGTCGAGCAGTCGAAGGTGTCGACACCAAGGAGGGAGAGGAGGCCAACTTGTTTGCCACCCACACCGAACACGTGCAAGCCGAGTTCGTCGGCTCGAGACTCGGGAATCGCATCTTTGGCGCCCTGTACGATGTCGACCAGAATGTCCATGCTGTCCCGGAGAGGGACGAGCGAGCCGATAGCGAATCCCTCGAAGGAACTCTCCACGGAGAGGTCTTCGACCCGCTGAAGGAAGCGAGCAACGTACCAGTTGATCGTCTCGTAATCGTGACCGTGGAGGGCGATGTAGACGCTTGGTTCCTCTCCAGCCGCTTTCCGTTCCCTGAGCCGGTCGGCGGCGCGCGAGTTGATATCGAAGTTTTCCTCCAAGAGCCCGGGGTCGTCCATGATCTGGAGGCACTCGACCGCACTCTCGATACTGCGCTTCATCCGCTCAGTCTTCTCTTCATCCTTCAGATTCGGTGGAATAGGGTAATCGAGAGTCGCAACGATGTCTGCTCCGAAGTCGAGCTGTAGTCCAAGAATACTCTTAGGGTCAGTATACAGCCCCCATTCGTTTGGTACACCACCTTTTTCTGGTGCTTCACCAAACGTGTTAGAGTTCATCAGTTTGAATCCGCCGGAGTCGATGAAGATCGGCGCATTCAGGTCGTCGAACCGTTCCTGGAATGTTTGTGGGCGCCAGAAGTCGTTGAGATTTTCCGGGGAGACACCGTAGTCGGTGAAGCTCATCGCCTGGAACATAATCCCCTGAAGATGGTCCTTCTTAATGAGGTGGTCACGCATCCGCCGCCAAACGCCACCGGACTTCTCAGTAGTACCGCCGATCATATTGACGACGGGGAACAACGCCGGTGTTTCGACGGGGCCGTTCGTGACCTCGAGTTCACCGAGGCGCCCGTAACCATCGTCACCAACAGTCTTCACGCGGAACGATGCCATCGAATCAGCGCTGAATACTGCAGCAGTGCGGAAAGTCCCTTCGCTCTTCCTGTTGTTCGGGGGCGCTATCTTTGAAAGAAGATAGAATAATAGGTCGGCTGCAGGCTGTGTTCGTCGTCGAAGTGGTCGACAACTCCTTTCGTCGGATTATCTTCATGTTTGCTCACATGGGAACCTTTCTCTGAGTAGTGAATCTGAAGTAGTTGATGGTACTGCACCTGTTGTTAGCCTACCCTAATTTGGTATCGTAGGAGGGTGGTTGTGCTGCTCCAGCTGGATTAAATACTATGGCGCTCATTACGAGGTGTGGTCCGAGTCTCGCCTCCAGCCCGTCTTGACTGCGTACAACATATTGTCGGGAGTGGCACGGGTGTGCTAGAATTTGCTGTGGAGGGGGAAAGTGAGTACTACACGTGGGAGGGGAGTGAGGACGTTAATTGGGAGGTTGAAGGGGCGGCCCAAGTAGAGAATATTGAGGAAGATCGGTTTATCATGTATTCTGTGGGTGAGTGCTTCGTGTGTGAGATTGAGGCGGGTGAGAATGGTGGTGTCGTTCGGTGTTGGAGTAAATCGGAGTAAGCGCTGTTTGAGGTTGCCGTCATCGCTTCGGATAGCTTGGTTGGGTTAGTTGTTGAGGAGAGTTTGGATATGGTGGTGTTCTTAGAGGTCGGTGATGGTGCGGCCGGTTTCGATGAGACTACGACTTGTGTTTTGGATGGTGAAGCAGAGTGGGCGACGTCCTGCATGATTATAATTTCATACAAGTGATGAGTGGGCGGGGATGGAAGAGAAATCAGAATTAGCAGTTGAGGGAGTGACGTTTTAGTTGAACGCAATGACGATACGGCTTAGTTGACTTGGACAGGGGGCCTCGGGCACGGCAACCTCGCACACGAGCGAAGGCGAGCTCGTGTGCATATCAGGGAAATCGCATCCTCGGACGCACAACCTCGTGGAGTTAGCGGAGAAGATCTACTCCTCCATACAGTGGATGCTTCTGCGAAGTACTACGTCCACATCGATGATGATGCTATGTGGACCACACCTTATCGGATCCTATAACGCAGTTTTATGTGGGCGCAGTGACGGAACTTAGTCATGAGTTCTAGATCAGATGTGTCGTTAGCAGTCCAGAAAGTCCTGAGATACGGGGAGCGACAGTACGACCGCGAATTCGACAATAAAGACATCGATGCACCCGGAATTCTGGAACTGCTCGACGAAGAGATTCGGGACAGTAGTGTAGAGACTGACGACTTCTCCGATTACTTCACATCACTCACTCGCCGCGATCTCTATACCGAGGGGCTGCTCCTGGGAGCTGTTCTTAATGGGAGCTATTCCAAATTCGAAATCCCCGATTATCAGCGGAACTACTCGTGGGACAAAAAACAGAATCGGCAGTTCTGGCACAGTATTCGAGACGCTCTGAGCAACGTCGGCGGAAGTGACATCCCAGAATTCTACATGGGGTCAATGTACGTCGCTGATGAACGGAATACACTCGAGATTATTGATGGCCAACAGCGCTTAACCACACTGCTTCTGGTCTTGTTGAACATTCGCCGGTATCTTACTGCGTTAGAGGAAAACACAGATCCGACTTCCCGAGACGATGTCTGGGACTTAGTCGAGTTCATTATTGGTCCCGAATGCCTCAAGGATATGCTCTACGATGGCAGACAACCAGTGTTGAGTCCGAGTGACATCGACCAGCCTTATCTCGAGCTGCTATTTCAGGAAGACGCCTCACGTACTGTATCCCACGCCGAAGGGATTGATATTGAATCCGATGGACGACGAATTGGTCTCGAGACGGTGTTAGACAAACATCTTGGCATTGACCCGAAGGACATCAACGATCACCTCTCCTCTTCTGAGCCCGGGACTATTTACTATAGTAAGTCCCACGAGCGGCTTCTGCATGCGAACCACACGTACCGAGAAGAGATTGGCAAAGTGCTAGGAGTCGTCAACGGGTGCATCGACAATACCCTAGACGCGTCGATTGAGCAGGTAGATGGCGACGAGGTCACGATAAAATGTACGACTGAAGGATACCCCGCGATGAATGTTGACCTCGTCGTCACTGACGGCGATGACATCGTCCACCGTACGCAAACAGATGAGGTGGGGAGAGAAACAATTGATCTCTCAAGCTTCCCGGACGCCAGCAAGCTCATCGCACGGAAGCACGACACAAGCCGAGTGTTCTCTTTTTCGGACGCCTCGAGCCTGGTCTCTAAGACTGATCAGTACGAAGTCATGGATTGCTACTCCGACAGTGAGGAGATTCGACTCCAGATATTTCACAATGGAGACCCGGCCAATAACACAGATGTTTCGATTAATGAGTTAGAAAAGTCGACGGACGATGACGGAATTGTTGAGTTCAGCATTCCGGAAGTCGACGATGCTGTGGATGACGAATCGGAGGACGAGCCTGACGAGGACGACGGTTCCTATACGCTCGAAGTACTGAGTATAAGTGTCTCATTCGACGAGGTTGACGACTTACAGAAGGACGAACCAATTCTGGAGCAATTGTGCTCGGACCCCAATCATCGTCCAACACTACTGATCAACATCTTCCTGATGTTACTGCACGCAATGCGGGTAGTCTACGCAGAATTTTCTCTCTCAGACGACGAGTATAAAATTGAGATTTTCCAATCGCTTAATGATCGTGGCAAGGATCTGGATGTCTCGGACATCATCCGAGCACGTGTTATTGCCTCAGATGCATCCAATCCAGGCGATTGGAACGAGATTGTCAAGCGATTTAGCGACGATGACGATACCGTCATTCAGTTCTTGAAAAACTACTTGATTGCTGAACAGGGGATTGAGAACCCGAGTGAGGAAGACGTGAAGTCACTCTTTAGTCTACGAAAAGTTGGGAATCCGGAGATTGAATCTATACTGTTAGGAAACCCAGACTCAAGCCTACAGACGCTGAACGACTACTCTGAGCGATATCACGATATCAAGGAGGCTCAACTACCCGATGATACTGATGAAATCAACGGTCTCCACATTGACGATGACAGAGATCAAAGCCTGAAAGATGAGTGCGAAGTGGTGTTTAAGCACCTCAATAGAGTCGGGAACGTTTGGGAACCCTTTGTTCTATCTGTTTACAAGAATTTCTCCGACGAGACGAATCAAGGAGAGTCAATGGTCGAGATCCTACGCACCGTTGAACGGATTATCTATCGCTACTCATTCTTTGGCCAAGACATTGCATCCACCATCATCTCGGACCTATTCCCGACGGCCTGCCAGAAATACAACTCAGGAAATCTCGACAAGTACGCTCCGGAGGAAGTTCGGAAAATGCTGAAGCGGCACTTGCCAAACGGACTCGAAGGCGATTCCGTAATTAATCAACTCGTACGCAAGGAAGGATGGACGGCTAAGAAGGTGGAAACGCTGTACTTGAAGCTCCTTGAGGACGAGCTTCTAGAAACCGATACTCGGGGCACCTATACATCGGGGCACTTCTGGGTCAATCCTGAAGCCGACCTCACAGTCGAACATATCTTCCCTCAAACGTACGTCATTAACACCGATGTTGACGCGAAGAGTGCCTGGTTAGAACACTTCTTCGATGGTGTTGACAGCGCGAAAACCATCATGCAGAAAATAGATAATCTCGATCCGAATGACCCAGAACTTTCCGAAGCAGATGAAGATGACATCACAGACCTCTTCGTGAAGGACATCGGGAATATGCTCCTGCTCATTCGGAGCGATAATTCGACGGTGAAGAACAAACTCTTCGCCAAGAAAGCGTGTTTCTACTATCTGGTCTGCCGAGATGACTTGGAACACGCCGAGGAGTATCTGCTAGAGCACGAATTTAGAATGGATGATATAGTGAACATTACCGAAGAGCTTGCGGATGAGGCTGGGCTGTCCGACGAGGAACTAGCGGGGGTTCTGGGACTACTCATCAACTCTCGTGGAGGCGCAGCCATCTCGACGATTACTACTGAATTGGATCGGGGTATTCCAGAAAGTGACCTAGAGCCAACCGAGTACGAGGGAAAAGTCAAGAACTCCGTCTCGAAGTTAATGTCATTCAAGAAAGTAGACGAAACATCTTCGATTGGTCCGACTGTGGACGAGTACAATGAGAAGTGGAATTATGAGACAATGATTAAACGTAAGACGCACATCATCGAGAAACTGCTCGAGTCAGTCACGATTGAAGGATCCCCCGACGAGTTTGACGACGACGTTGAGCAGCTCGTGAGAGAGGATATTGATCGGCGCTTAGACTTGCGACGAACTGCGTAGTTGGCACCGCCGAACAGTAGTCGGTTGGCAGCCGATTTTGACGACCTCCGCTTACCCTGGCAACGCTCTTCGAAACCCTCTGGTAGTCAAGTCTCTGGACCATTGCTCGGTGGCCCTTTCGGCTATCGGTGGAGCGAGTAGTGGTTCGGGGTGTTTCGGAATTGTGGCCTTAGCCACACTCGCATGGGTATCTAAGGGGGTCCGGCAGGGTACCCGGCCGGAGTGTTGTCCAGTACTGGTCCCTGTGTAGAGCGCGTGTCCGGCAGCTACGCAGCCGGTAGTGTCGTGGGCGCGGGTGCAGAAGGGGCGGCGCGTTTTGCGCTGGGCTGTTTTACCCCAACTCCCTCAGGGGCACTATGGCTGAGTACAATGAAACCGAACAGGTTTCAAACAGCGTGGAAGAAACGGCGGAGGCAACCTTACGGCTTCCGCGTACTGCGGGTATTACATAGCCGTTCATGGTAATGGATGAATAGTACGCATCTACATCAGCGAGAATACCCTTTGTACTTAGCGATAGATCTGTTCAGAGGAGATTGCGCCATACTAGTAGAAACGCAGTGTGGGGTGGCCAAATGCTGAGAAAGACTTTGAGGAGATGGGCGTTCATTAGAGCGCTTTCCCGCCTACAGGAGCAGTGGTAGCAACAACTGGTGGCTGCTTGTGTGGCTATTCGTTGCCGGTGGCAACGCTGGAGATGCGTTTGTTGAGGTAGTCGTGGAGTTGGTTGTCGCAGCAGTAGATGTAGCAGCCTTTCATGCCGCGACTCATGAGTGTGCGGTAGGTGTTTTTCATGAGTTCGTCGGCGGCTTGCGGTGTGGTGGTTGGTGTAGCCGGGTGCGTCCCAGCATGCTTCGTGGGTGGTGATGATGGTGGTGACGTGGAGAAGTGGGCATAGTGGATGGGATTGAGGGCGACGTCGGCGTGGGCGGTTTCGTCGTGGCGGGCGTGGAGGGTGTCGATAGTGATGTAGCCGACGGGGGTGTTGTCGGCGTAGACGGGTGGGAGTCGTAGTCGTTGGTCTCGAAGCAGGCTTTGGTGTCGCCAGCGGTGTCTGTGGGTGTTCGATGGGCGGGATTCGGGGTGGCGATGGTGCCGGCCGTACAGTTGGTGGCGTCGGGCATGCCGTGGTGTTCTCGTAAAGTATGGAAAACATAGTGGCGCTGTTGGACTCCTCAACTGCAAACAAATCCTAGGAAGGAGATGCCAAGTACAGGTTCTCTATGTAGCGCTACGTTCTGTCGTTTGGGAGTTGTTTGGACACGCTGCAGTGAGAAGACTCATTGCCCCTTCGTGGTTCTCCAGAGAGAGTGGAGAAGGTAGAGACAACGGACATCACTGTACGAGTGCTGGGGCCGCCCAAATTTGATCGACACGGCAATCACGAAATCCCCGTTGAAGACGCCGACGAACGCCTTTCTGACCTTCGGGTGTGGAGCAAGCACCACGGACAGGTCGAGTGGCGAGTCGGCTCGACGTATGAGTTAGAAGGGGTCAAGCGGAATCCTGTCGAGGCCAACAAGGCCCGACACGAAACCGCTGCGAATACCCAAATCTCGAGAGTCGGACATCCCCAGACTCCGGAGGTGAGTCTTCTCCACGTGAGTGACACCCACCTCGGTCGTCCTCTGACCGATAAGGAACATATGGGGAATGCAAATCAGTTGGAGCGATTTCTTGATGCAATCAATCTCGCGGTCACATCTCGGGTGGATGCGATCCTCCTCACTGGCGATATCTTCGACGACGACATCGATGAAGCGACCATACAGATTGTCGAAGAACACGTCGAGCTGTTGGCCGACGCTGGCATTCTGGTGTACTACGTTCGGGGCCACCACGGGTGCGACCGTGGAGACGCATTCCTTCGGTCACAGACCAAGGCAGGCCGAATGATACATCTCTCGAACGAGCCCCAGTTGCTCGGTGAGGGTACGCTTGCCCTCTACGGGATGGACGCCGATGCATCTGCGGACGGACTCTTAGAAGTGGCCCCTGCCGGTGACGCGCCACGGAACGCTTACCAGATATTGGCGTGGCATGAGGCTGTCGATCCCATTGCCAGAGATGGAATTTCAATTGGGCAGCTGGTGGAGGCAAGCGAAGTCAAATTGGATGCACTTGCCCTCGGCGACCTGCACAAGAACAAGCGAGCCTACATAGGTGATGTCTACAAGGCCAGCGGGGAACGGTTTCGCGCGTTCTACGCCGGCGCAACCACGAGCATCGCGCGGAACTCGGAAGGATACGAACCTGCTGCGTGGCTGCTACAGATAACTGGCGGTACGCTTGAGCGGTATCGACTACCCCTTCGACCTTGATAGTGGTCTCCCTCCACGGGAACGATACGAACCATTGGCAACTCTGCTTACCGGACATTTTGGGACAGAATCCCGTCGAACAATCGTGGGAAGTCCGACAATCGGTAGCCGCCGAGTCCAGTCTTCTCTGACAGCGACTTTATTGCTGACGACAGCGGGTGTATGTGCTGGGTTCCCATACACGGGGCTTTTCAACTCTTGAGCTGCTTGATTGTACCAGCTTGTTGAACCGCTATGCAACAGACGGAGAGGGAATCATACATCTTTTGACAGAGCATTGGCTGAGTGTAACTGAGACAGCGTTCGGATATCAAACGCTGTGTGAGCCGGGATTCTCCGTTCCCATCGAAGGGGAGGACTTCGAACTCCAGGATCCAGAATTCCAAGAGGTTCACTGCGAGCAATGTCAGAACGCTTCCCACGATAACTCACAGTACGAAGAATACGCGGTATATGACAGCCATCTCGTTGGACTCAGGCGAAACGATGAAGGGAGAATATTGGTTGCAAACTTGCTTTGTCTTTCCGATGCTATCGAGAATCTCATTCCGTTTGAGACAGTGACGTTTGAGGGGGACCTCTACGAAAACGCGGATCGTACTGTCTGTACAGAATGCTGGGATGCGTACACAAATCGACAGTGGAGTGCGAGAGCACAAGGTTGCCCATTCCAGATTAAAGTCGATTCTGAAGACGAACTGGAGACGCTCTATGCCGAGAAAATACAGGGGCACACCACATTACAGCTGACCAGTTCAAACGGCCTCACAAAGCAACTGCAACTATCAGAGGTAGACTCGATATCGGCTAATTCCCCAAACCCTACCAAGCGCATCAGGTAGTAATTCAACTTCTACGGATGTCCAATGGTGGACACTCTACGCAGATAGGGGAACACACAACAAGGCACCCCAATAGATGATGACGCGGTATGTGGAGTCAGTCGAAATCAACGGGAGTACGAGGGTTATCGGGAGAGAACGGATGACCGAGGACGATTGTAGTCCTACCACCGAAACTCTAGTTAACGATCTGCGACAGGTGGGCGATATCGTTCGTAGACCTCCTGATAAGAAGGATATTCAGAACCATGGGAACCACCAATATGAGGAATATACGAGTGAATTCAGGGCGTTCGAAGCGGCATTAGACGAAGCTGGGTATAACGTTCCAGCTCAACTTGAACGAGACGTGCCAACCAGAGACGACTTGATTGCAAGTCTCCGTGATATTTTCACCGAGGTAAGTCGAGTTCCGAGGGTTGCAGATATCCCGGAATATTCAGAGTATAGATACTCAAATTACCGTTCTGAGTTCGAGAACTGGTACGCGGCTCTTGTTGAGGCCGGTTTGGAGAACAAATTTATTGGCCGGGTCGGCCATGGAATGAAGGGCGATGATTTGCTGATTGCACTCCAAAAGTTAGGGGAAAAGGTAGGGGAGGTCCCTAACTCGAGTGATTTGAAACGGAGAAGTCCCCATGATCCCGACACCTATGTACGCAACTATGAATCAGTCTCAATAGCGACGGCTTTGGCGGGCTTTGAAAACCAACCTGAGAGGCCACCGACGGAAATCTCAGATGGTGAGTTGTTAGGAGATATTGCGGAAGTCAGAGAATCTGTGGAGCAGCCTCCCACATCTAATGATTATCGGGAATTTGGCAGATTTAGTTTTCAAACTATATTAACGCGCTTCGGGACGTGGAATGAGGCTTTACACGAGGCAACTGGGGAAGCCCCCAGTGATGGTAGATCTATAGGAGATGAGGAACTCATTTCCGACCTTAGAGCTGTTTCAACTCGTTTGCAAGGGACTCCACGATACGGAGACATTCAAGAGTTCAGCAAGTACTCTATTAGCGCTTATTATCGCCATTTTTCGTCGATAGAAAATATCCGAAATGTGGCAGGGATCCCTTCGTCTGATACGCCCTCTGACGCAGATAGCGAAGAATCACTCGTATGGTATGTAATCTGGTTTCTGAATTATACAGGCGATATTCCTAGCGCTGAAGAGATGGCTACACATCAGCCCGAGTTTCATCAGCAGTGCCGCGAAACCTTCGGGGACTGGGAATCTACTGTATCCAAGGCTCAAGAAACTGTAGCTGAGATACTCGAGTAGAGTCCTCGGCGATAAATATGTGCACCGATCTAACGGCTGTTTCAGTAGGAGAGGAATTGAATTAGTCGGAGTTCAACGGACCATACTCGCCCAGGATGAATTACCTTAGCGTATTTTATAGTTCTGTATAATGCGTAGTAGGAATCCCTCTGTGGTGTATGAGTCGATCTCCTAGGACGAGGCCGACGCACTCCGCCCACTCAACTACCTCCCCGCAGCGGCCGTCACAACCCACGAACAGGCCCTCGGACATCTCGAAGCTGTCGACGACGAGATTCTCGCTATCGCACCAGTCAGTATGGCAACCGGATACCATCTCGCCCAGATGCCACTCACCGTCATCACCATTGACGAACTCCCCACAGAGACAATCAGCTAACTCGCCGCTACAACAACGCGCGATATCGCTACTTACCGCTACATTGTCCTCAGCAAGCGACCAACCAACGAGAATCATACGCTCCGCGAATACGAGACGGCTGAGTCAGGTTGACGACACCACGGTTGCAACCACGAAGCCGAGCAGGCGTTGTGGACACCGTTTCTGTATCCAGAATAGCGGTAAAACGGTCAGTCAATACAGTAGAAGGCTGACTGACGCTGAGTGAGTTACGTGTACTGATGCCAGTAATCAATTGACCGATTTATCCTATACGAGCTGTCAAGACTACGTTGAACTCACCTGCATCCGGGTTAGTTGAGCCAGTCCTTCTTGGACAGGTAGTACGGAATTCCCATTCTGAGGACTCCGATGTACCGGTAGATGGCATAGATAGCACTAAGAGAGAGTCCGACACCTAGCGCACCCATTTCTAGGCCAAGCTCTATCAGCAGTGTTGCACGGGGCAGGAAGCGACCAAGAAGCGGCACAGTGTCCATGAACAACACAGAATCCAATAGGAACGGGAGAGCACCGTAGATTGCCAGAAGAATAGCATCATGGAACTTCAGAGCACCACCCATCATCAGCAACATGAACATCAAATAGACGAGGCCGACATTTCGCTGGACGACGTTCCGCCCAGTCCTCATGGACGTCTTGCTATTCGCGGAGCTATCACCTCGCATTTTCCGTAGCGTCTCCTGAGAGTCGTCAAACATTACCCGACGATTAGACTCCGGGATTCTGTGTTTTCTCCCGGCTCTATCTCAGACTACAACGACCTCACAGACCCACGATTTTTCACCCACATCCGCCCCATCGTCGAGAGCTGCGTCTCGAGTCGATTGCCCTTCTTCTCACGGTCAACGTAGCCTTTCTCCTCCAAGTTCGAAACGTTGTACTGCACCTTACTGCGGAAGGAGTTACCGTACTCTTCGTCCATCTCTTCAGCTAAATCCTTCGCGAGCGTAGATGTCGATTCACTCGATCCGCGGTCATCAAGGAACTCAAGAATCCGTTTCTCGAACCCTTCAACATCACTTCCAGGGGGCGAGGGGAATTCTACATACATCCGTCCAGTTTCCTCATCAAGAACACGAGCACCTCTCGTCACACCACTCTCGTAGATGGTACCCAACAGATTCTGTATTTCATCATGAAGTCCATGGAATCGAATATCTTCATACTCAGATTTTGCGTTACTGAGGGTTTCTTCGGTGTCTTCGAGGAGTTCAATCATCCGAAGGACGAGATACTCTTCGGGAGCTACGTAGTATGTGTGGAGTCGCTTCCGCACCTCCTCCAACCGTCCGTCTTGCTGGAATTCTGTGATTATTGAGTCGGCAGCAGTGGCATATGCAAATGCAGCTGTCCTCGGCATGGAGGAGATATTGACGTAGACCTCGTTTCCCTCACCCAATTCTTTCAGCAGTTGGTCGTAGGCCAGCTGGTAGATTTTCTCGTAATCGTACAGTTCTTCGACTTTCAACCCCTTGGAATCCACCTCGACATCCAGCAGATCGAAGGTTCTCCGTAGTTGGTTAGCCATATTCGACGCGAGTTCAGCAGCCTGACCCGAGCTATCATCAGGCTCCCCGTCGTGAGTGACCAGAATAACCCTGTCCGCTTCAAGCTCGCCTTTCGAGATTGGTTGTATTAGACGTTCAAAGTCGAATCCTACGGGAATAAAGTGGACGTGTTCGGTCATGCTCGTCACTCGTTTAGCGACCGTGTAAAGTCCTTCGACACTACTGGTCTGGTATTTCCGAGAAGCCCTAACTCGGAAGACTCTGCAAACGAATCATCTGCAGAATCTAGGTGTGATTAAAAATTCGGGGGAAGACTTTTGCTCGCGGACTCCCAATGTGCAGACGGGTATCATGGAACACAAGTATACCCGAACACAGCCATGCAGGACGCCTCACCAATACACGGATTTGTAGCAAAGGTTGACCCATTCAACTCGAACGAGCGTGAACTCTTCCGAGGTCACGAGAGGGTCGGATACGTCCAAATCAAATACAGCAATTCACACTGGCTACTGGACGGGGACAACCACGTAGAGAATCTCGTCAGTCCGGACCAGAAGCTCATTCTAGTGGATTGGGAGGATGGCGAGAAACTCATCGGTCGGGAGCCAGATGATATCGTTCGTCGCTGTCTCAAACTGGAAGAGCACTTAGATTACGTCTACCTTGGCGATCGGTGGACGTACGAGACCAGTAGCCCCCGGAAGAATCGGAATCAAATCAAGCGGTCTGTAGGGCTACAACGAGAGCTCGGAGAACGGTTCAAGCAGTTCGGCGTGGACTTCGAGTTTAACCCGATGGTACTCGGTTGGAAAACGTGGCACTTGGAGCGGCAACGAGATCTAATTGAGGACTTCGGGAACGACCTCGTCGGGTTCGATGCAACCGGATACAACTCCAAGAACACGTACTCGATAGACGTTAACAACGCTATCGACACCCTCGGTCTTGAGGGAGTGTATGTCAGTGGTCGTGGCGGACCAACGTACTTGGAGTTATTCCCAAGCGAGGTCAAGGCGTTCTCCGCCAAAGCAGAACTCATCAACGAAGTTCGTGTCGGAGACGAGGAGTACAGTCGCGATCTCCTTACCCAGAGTATCGAGCGTCGGGTCAAAGCGTTCAACGACCCCCAGACAGACCTTCGGCAGTTCAACACCGCTACCAGTTAATCATGCCCCGAAAAGGAGGACGTGGACAAACCGAGCCGGATAGTGAGCAAGAACTAGTTCTTGGTGCAAACGGAGACCCAATCTCTGGGTCACTCGACCGATTCGACGAGGAGGACTTCGACGACGAAGACGGGTTCGTGTACGGCGATATAGTGCACGACGAGAAAGCAGAGGAACCAGAGGATTTGGTCGTGGTCAACTTGCCTGCTGTCAAGGCAGACCAGTGGGAAGTCGACGGGGAATCACTCGCAGACAAGAACCCTGAATGCCGGGAAACGGATGACGTGGTGGTCGTGTCGCCACTACTCGAGCTCGAGGAAAACCTCCCGGGATGGAACGAACGCGAGGAAGAGATTCCCCTCGTTACGCTCGAAGACCTGGAAGTCACGGCGGAGGCGCACCCTGAACTCCGGTTAGACTTCATAGCACCATCCCACCTACGAGACTAAAATGGCAGACGAACTTTGGCCGCTTTTGGCGTTGGTTGGATTGCTCGCACTCACTGGGACACTTGGGACGGTTCTTGGTGCATTCGCAGATGCATCTCACGCTCTGTGTCCTGCCCCATCAGAACCGTTCGGTTCCATTTGGTGGTGCTGACCACGAGACCCTCTCACCAGACCCCCACGAACTCCTCGTAAGTGCAGTACACGTAGCACTCGTGTTCAGGCGGGAGGAACATTACACAGAACTATTTTGACTACCATTTCTCGGTGGGGTATGACCCGAATCGAGGTAGGCGCGAATACGAAGGGAGCAATCGGGGAGTCGCTAGTTCTTGGTAACCGGGCACCCCCTGAACCAATCGTCGACGAGCTCTTCGGATTTCTGTCCGAGCTGGACGATGTCGGGGAAAATCCGAGACCTACTGCACGGGTCCGGCGAGATGTCTACTTCAATGCTACTGATGAGGACGGGGAGAAGATGATCTGGCAGGCTGATGGGCGAATCACTATCGAGTGGACCTCACAAAAAGCACAACAAGAAGTAGACCACGAGTTCGCGTATCACGACACAGAAGCCGTGTTCCCAGTAGATGTGAAGACCGGACCGCATGCAAGACTAGAGCGAGACCAGCTGGAAGTCGCTCGTGCAATAGCGAAAACACCAAACAATGTCTTCCCAACCGTAATCGGCGTCACTATCGACGACCTTCCAGAGACATTCGACGTCAATACGAAAATCATCGGCAGAGATTTCAACTAAATTCGAGGTACTCGGCACGCAGGTACGGGGTTGACGTCTGAGTCGCGCTTGGCATTGGTCTGGTTGAGCGCGAGGACGAGACAGAGGCTCCCCAAGGAGAGTTTATCTCCCCTTGAAACTTCCCATCATCCTTTCGCGTACTGGTCCTTTGTGACCCGTGCCGTACCGTGCATCCGATGTCGTCTTGTCGCACGTTCGGGGCAACGCTGGGGTTCGCACCCTGCCGTTACGATTTTCGCTCCTACTGTGGAATGGTTTACTCTCGATTATCGCTTCCAGCTCGGAGTTACCCTAACTTCGCTCGCAGCGGCTGTATCCTATCTTGTTTCGCCCGAATCTAGCATTCGGCGAAACGGGACTGGATGTCCTGCGAGACGTGAAGACGCCGGATACAGGATTGGCATCGAACGAGGTCTACCACTGGGGAACCCTCTCGAAGGATTCGCCTCGGGGATTCAAGCCATTTCATCGGCCAAGAGGCGGCACGGTTTTTACTACGCTATGCCTAAGCCGTCCGCCAGTTTATCTTTATTGCCTGTGTCCCGGGGAAAACAATATTGTCGTCGACGATATCTCTGCTACTGTGTCTGTACTTGATAACGATGCCAAACAGTTCTACAGTGACCTGCAGGAATCGTACATTTCGAAGCTCCAATCCGAGGGTGGCGTAGAAACGGCGGCCGAGTACTTCGAGTTGGCTGGTGGATTTGCCAACCAAATTGAGCAGTCTCCTGAGCTGCGGTCAAATCTTGGTGACGTGATTTTGGAGAGTTTCTTCCGGGTTGCTCCTGCAGTCGGGCAGGACGTGATGATTACCACTCTGAATCCGGGGATGCAGAATACAATTAGCGCCTCCACATTTGAAGACGGTGGCGAGTACGGCCGCCACAACCGCGCAGGAACCGATGTTAGCAAAACTGCAAGTGCAGTAGCAAGACATCTAAACGGATTCCTTACCAGTTCTGACAACCGATTTGATGATCTGATAGAGTGTCTTCGTGACGAATTAGACTTTCTCGATGATAAACCGGATTATGAGGATTACGTGGAGCCTCCAGAAGACGATCTATTAGACGGCTTATTCGGTGAGATCTGCTACACCTGGACGTACAAATTCGCTACCAATGACAAAGGTAGAATACCGGAACTTGGTAGCCCTGGCAGATCCTTTGCTCGAGAACAGTTTGTTCGCGAAGTCCTAGACATAGTCCAGCCGAAAGTGCTGGTTTGCGTTGGCAAAGAAGGCTGGAAAGCGATCTATGACCACGTCGCTGAACAGGGTGACCCCATGGAGCTGATAGAAGCGTATTCCGAAAAGTCGCCTGTTACGTCCAGTTACCACTCAAAGTTGGAGAAAGGGGCGTACAGTGGGTTGTACCGAATTCCGTCTGAAGACCTCTGGGTTGTGACGACCTGGCACGCCAGTTACTGGGTAAAGACCCAGCGTCTCCGAGAGAACCTACAGACCCTGAACCAGGAGTTGGATTGACCGCGGACTTTCTAGTAACCATTACCAGAGTTGGGAGGCGGAGCAAAGTGACCAAGTCCTGCGCACCTCTTAGCCGGAGGAACGGTACTCATTACTACGGGCTGAACGGACTTATCTCGCCCGTTGAATGCTTGCGACAAGGGGAGGCAGCACTTGTCTGTGTTGTAACGACAGACACGGATGCAGGGGAAGGGGTCGTTGCTGCACTCACATCACATGGGTTCGAAGACCTCGCAAAACTCCCGTACCTCCCGGTTCAACGTATCCAACTCCATGCACTCCTCTTCTAGCCAGCCAGTAAGCACTCGGTGGGTCGTGAATCACGTCGACAAGACGTTCGTCAACCTAAATCCAGAAACGTATTTATGTGTTTGGGTGTTAGAGTATACATAGATGATTTCAAAGGCTGGGCTCGCTGTGATCGACGCACTGAGTACCGGCCGCGAAGCGACGCCCAGCAATCTCGCAACTGAAACCGGATATTCACAGGCACACATCTACGAGGTCCTCGATGACTTGCTGGATGCGGGGCTCTTGGTCGAACGCCGTGGGCCCAACAACCAGCGGCAAGTCCGTGTCGCGGCCCACCCGGTTAATGAAGCGTACCGGACGCTACACTCAGAGCTCAGCCACGTAGACTGGGCTACCTTGCTCTCGCCTGCCACCCTCAACGTGTGCTGGTTTCTCGACGACCCCCGGCGAGTATCCGAGATTGCAGAGCGACTCAAGATCTCTCGACAAAGCGTTCACAAGGCGCTGTCACCGCTCAAACATCGAGCGATGCTGTCCGCATCCGGCCCCGAGTACGCGGCGAGCAAGGACCTCGCGCCGCTGCTAGCGTTCGCACAGGCCATCGTAACTCACGAGCACCGATCACGAGCACGGGAGCTCGCGCCGAGTGCGACGGTTGAGTGGTGCGACCCGAAACGCGCACTCGTCCGTGTGCAGACCACCGAGGATACAGACGCCCTACTAGACGCACCTGATTGGCAGGTAACCGCGCTCGGTCGATTCGAGGAGTACGGGCTGCAGTTCTTCCTTGCAGGTGAGCCCGCGTTCTGGTATGCGCCCGACGAGGAACTCACGCCGGCCGAAGTCGTGTGTCACACGCTCGTTCTCGATCGCGGGTCTCGCCGGGTTAGCTATGCGATGCTGTTAATCGAGGCGTTAGACATCAACCAGGAGGCGCTCACAGACACAGCAACGTGGTACGATCTGGAAGCCACAGTCGCGGCGATGTACCAGGCACTGCAGGACGGAGTTACCGACTCGGACGAGAGCCCTGTCGTCCTCCCAAGTGAAGCAGAATTTCGGGCGCTCAAAGAGCAGTACGGAGTCGCATGACTGTCTTCACGGACGGCGAAGCGATCAAAGCGTTCCTCGAAGAGTTCGATACTTGGCTGTCGGAGTCTGTGACGGTGTATCTCCTCGGCGAGTCTGCGATGACGGTCCGGGGGTTGAAAGACCAAACCGATGATATCGATCTCGCGGTGAGTGTCGTTTCTGAGTTCGACCACGTCTACCAAACGCTCACGTCACGCGGATTCACGGTTGTCGTTGAATCTGAAGGCACCCTGAACAGATTATCGACCTGATGGACGATGAGCTGATTCAAACGGGCTGCATCTGGTGTTGAACACGCACCTCGATACGGTGCCACCGCACATCCCCTTCGAGCAAGAAGGTGATGTCGTTCGGGGACGCGGTGCGTGTGATGCCAAGGGGTCATTAGCAGCGTTTCTTCAGGCGTAATAGACGATACGCTGGCTGCTCCGATAAGTGAATCTCTGTTCAGATCAAGGCCTGCTAAGTGCTTTCCCTGAACGACAACTGACCTGGAAATGAGTATCTGGGTGGAATATTATTCTCACTGTGCGTTGGGGGCAGAGTATATTTAGTGGCGGAATAAGACGTATAGGAGACTGCTTGTACCGATTACGATAACCCCTGCAAGAAGCATCAGTGACCGGTATCCCTGAACCGTACTAACGAAGAACGTCTCAGCGGCGAACGTGAATCCAACAGCACCAATTGTTTGCCCAAGGCGAAGCATACTAGTTCGCATCCCCATCATCCCAGCGCGGAGATCCTCTGAAACAAGCGTGATCACCTTCATATCGATAGATGGCAGGGCAAGTCCAAGACCGATCCCGAATCCAAGGAGCGCGACAGCTATCAGTACTGTCGTAGACGAAATCCAGATGAGAAGTAAGCCGATTCCAAAGGCGACAAAGCCTAACGAAATCAATTCTGGTGCGGTTCGTCGCCTGGAAATCCGCCCATACAGTGATGAAGTGACGGCATTTGCCAAGGCTGCGACCGCCAGAATCAACCCGATTTTTGATGAGGTTAATCCGAACTCGTCACTCAACAGCAGCGGCAACGCTGTGACCACGGCGCCATAGTAGATAAATACCGCCAAGAACATTGCAGCAAAGAGCGCGAGTGCTTCTGGAAGCTGGACTACTTCATAAATCCGGTTAGTATATGTAGAGAGCTGGATGTCTGACGCGCCTGTTGACCCATCTAATGCTAGCAATGCGAGAAGTCCGACGGGGATCGCAACCCCGAAAAAGAGGAATGGAACGCTCCATCGTACCGTTGCCAGTGCGCCACCGAGTAGCGGGTAGAAGGCGGCACCAACGCCGATCATACTGCCATTCATCCCGATGAGCGTGTCGCGACGGTTTCCCTCGTAGATATCACCGATCAGGGTGACAGCAAGCATCACGAGCGCGGTGGCACCGATGCCTTGGAGGAATCGCAGCCCCAAGGCGATGAGAAAGTTCGTCGTGAAGGCGATTCCGGCACCTGCGATGCCGAACGTGAAGAGTAATGGAACCAGCACCCACTTACGTCCGATTCGGTCGGCGACGTATCCAATGAAGGGAGTGATGAAGATTCCAGGGATAGAATAGGCGGTGATAAAGAGGCCGACTGCTGTATCTGTGACACCGAAAACGGGACGAAGTGCTGGAAGTAGTGGGCTAATAAGTGAAACACCCATGACACCTATCAATGAGCTTGAGATGATGACATAGAATACGGCAGAGTGCCACGGAATCTGCGACCTATTGGTGTCAGAAGGCGACTCCCCCTCCATTCTCAGTACATATGAAGACGAAGAGAGTTCCGCTTATAGGAATGTGGATTCCGGAGAGGGGGGTCATCAGTGTCCTATTCTAGCCGGTAGCTGAGCCACCTGTACGTCGAATACTCGTAAATGTCCTGTATATCCGATACTCGAGGACGAGAGTACACCAGCGGAGGATCTACACGACCGGCTGGTGGGATGACGGTGAGTGGTATCGGAAGAAGATGACCGAGACTGCAGTAACCGTCGTGGATTACTCCTTCTGGAAAGCAAAACAGGCAGGGAACTCACTGATGCTACTGAGAGCAAAATATCGGCTGGTGCAGCGGCTATGGCACTCATTGTAACAGCAATTCTAACTGGGAATCCGTGGCTCGCGATTCCGATAACAGCAGGCACTGGCAAAGTCACTGAGTTGGGCAGCGTGGTGTCCCGGAACGAAGCGAGCGGAAAAACCTCGATGAAAAGTTCGGGGGAAGTGAAGAGGTTTGACGCCCCACACTGCACTACCTGTGGCACTACCGTTCGATTCCGCGTCGTCTCCCATCTTGAGGTTCTAGTTCACGTCGACGCCGTCTCTGCGGCTAATCAGCGGATTGACCGGCCAGGGAACGTTTGGATTCCGTGCCAGGGGTCAGCGAGAGTCTAGACATTGGCTGGTTTTCCACGACCGAGAATACGAGTGCCAGAACTGCGGGACTCACTATCACCTGGAGGTGGTATTCGGTAAACCACGACGGTCCCCACAAAGAGCACTACTGCGGATAGCACAGGAGATCTCCTGTACACGAACAGTCTATCCACTCCACTCACGGGCTGCAAGTCTAACCCCTTGAATATACTACTCTTTTCTGAGAAACCAGCTACTCGGCGGGGATTCTGTACCCGATTACCGCAATATCCTCCACGTGCAGTACACTCCGAACGAACTCCATGTTCTGCATGGCCTCCTTGAATAGATTGTCAGTACTGGAGCGATCGCTACGTATCCCGTAATTCACTGGGACAACTAAACACCCGAATTCAATTTTTTGTCGGTATTGATGTTGCGTCTTCCCACCTTTGATGAACTTCAGAATATCATCGCTCACCCGTTTCTGTTGGGTCTTCTCAACCTCAATGGCGATGCGCTTCTCCGGGTGGTAGAAGTCAACCGTATGGTTGAATTTCGGTGCCCAGAGCTTGCATGCTTGGTCGCGTCCAGAATCACCGTCGTGCTCAAACGCATAGTCAGACAAAATCTCAGCGATGTGTCCGTCTAAATCCTCACCGTGGCCATCAAATACACTGTCTGAAGCGTCTTGAACCGCGTTAAGAATCCAGTCGTACTCCTCTTCAGGAAACTCACGATATTTCGATTGGTCTCGGATATCCCGACTCAGGAGCCCCTCTTCCACAACTTCGACCATAGAGCACCGTGAGAAGGGGGCCCTTCTATACTTTTGGCGGAGCGATGGAATTTCTATAGGAACTGGAGATTCTACTAATCGGGCATACAATAGCAGGAATTCCCACTAACGGGTTGGTGTCTTCGCTACGAGTCGTCCCAGAAATCTCGAACCTCTTGGACGTGGTCTTCCCAGATTTGTCGTTCCTCAGTCTCAGGAGCCGGGTCGTTCCGGTTTTTCGTCGCGTTCACCATGTTGAAGTACTTGTCTCCCGGCATCGGATTTGACGTGTCTTGTACGACTAATGCAGGCAAGAGCGGCTGTTCTAGTTCATCCTCGTGGAGACCCAGTGTACCAAGAACACGGGATTGGCGAGCCGAGAAGATGCCAGTTGCCTGCCGAGTTGCCCCATAGGTTGTGGTCGCACCGTCCTGCTGGGCAATGCCGATAAGATACGGCTTCAATTTCTGGAGCTTCTCGACCAATGTTGGCACCTCTGTGTAGGGATTCCCCATCCGCTCCTCTTCGACGACAATCTCGTGGACGATGTCGGAATCGACCTCAGCGTCCTTGTCCATACTATGCCCCCACAAGAGCAATCGTGTTAAATTCCCGAGGTGGTGAACCTGTATCGGGAGTGCGCAGCCGTTCCTGGGTGCGTTAGGACCATTGGGGACGGCATGGGGTTCGTCTTGGGGCGCTTCTGTGGTGACGGCGGGTACAAGGTGCATTGAGGTGGTCGAGGCCTCGCATAGCGCGGTTGCTGGAACCGATCCGGCGGACGTGTCAATGGTGACGTCGTGTTTGTTTCGAGGAGGGGAACGCTCGGGTGGGAGGACTACCGGGGGAAAGCATATAATTAGAATCAGCTGGTTGACGGTGAAAGCACCACCGGACGTCGCCAACAGAGTGGATGCGGAATCTGTGCATCCGTAGTATTTTCGGGGGAGTGTCCGGCCCCCATTGCTCAGTCGATGGTATAGCGGCCGCAACCAGCAATCCAGCAAACAATGGTAGACAACGATCCGCATCCAACGGTTGAATCGACCTTGCAACGGTTCAGTAACAGCAAAACGACCGATGAGGTGTCCCAACGAGAGCGGTACCCGAAGAAACCCGAATTGATTGAGGCGCTCGCAGCGACGCCTCACGCGACCGAACGAGAAGCTCGTGCGTTCTGTCTTCGATCACATTCACAACATCCCGCACGTCTCGGACGAGGTCGCTGAAGAGTATAACGTGATGAGCACCATTGGGTTCGAGAGTCTCGCCGAGTTCAACGCGGCCAAAGAAACGGCGACTGAAAAAATTGGGGAGGCACTGTGGATATACGAGCTCCTCGAGGCATACCGGTTCCCGCCGATTCCGGAGAACTGCGTTGAATGTGGGCACGCACTTGGGGGTTGTGGGTCGAGAACGAAGACGATGAGGCGCTGTGTAGAGACTGCGGAGATGCCCCAGATTGCGATTCCCTCCGGTAAGGTAACCGCTTCACCTTCGAAGAAAGACTAACAGCGTCTCTCTTCGAGGTGGCGCTTCCGCACCGGCTGTATTTCCGCGTCCGGCACGCAACGCACGGGTTGGTGCCGGCGATTTGTAACGCAGTGCCGACCCGTTCGGTACCAGCACCTCGTCGACCTCTTCGACGTCGCGCCGACAGCTACCTCTCCGCACTTGCCGACCTCTACATCCTGACCGCAGTCACCGAATACGACAACGTACGTCCGCGCTCGGTCCAACTCTAGCTGCGTGACACCGGCCTCCTGACAGCACTCGCGGACGGCGACGCCGACCGCGTCCTCGGTGGCTTCGACCGCGAGGCCGGCCTTGCACGCGTGGCCGGGTTCGACCACACCATGCGGTTCGCGTACGGTATCAACGCCGCCCAAGGCAACTCGGTCGACCCGTTGGTGTAGTTCTGGCGCGGCTGCAGCGGCACCGTTGACTACGTCTTCGAGATTGAGGACACACCCGTTCCCGTCGCCCTTGCGTACCGCCCACCGGTCGACGATGCGTGTGGTGGAGAACTCGGACGGATTCCAACGGCTGTCGATGAGGAGTCTCCAGATTCAGACGGTGCGTATCTACGGCGGAGTCGGCGTCGTATCGCTGCTGTGCCGCCGGTAGCAGCAGCGGTCTGGGACTCGTTCGATGTACCCGTTCAGAAGTCATAACCCAGAAATTATGTTCGAGGGGACAAGTCACACCATCACTTACGAGAAGATGGTCGCACTATTAACCATTCTGGGTGTTGCTGTCGCCGTGTTTGTTGGGTTCAACATCGGTGGGTCCTCGACGGGCGTCGCGTTCGGTCCGGCGGTCGGGTCACGGCTCGTGCGGAAGCCGACGGCGGCGACCCTGTTCCTCGTGTTCGGCTTCCTCGGTGCGTGGACCGTCGGTCGAAACGTCATTGCCACGATGAGCAGCAGTATCGTCCCCGCAATCCAGTTCACGCCCGTTGCGAGCGTGGTCGTCCTGTTTTTCACGGGTGCGTCACTACTGATTTCGAATCTCTACGGCGTTCCAGCGTCGACCTCGATGACGGCTGTCGGCGCGATCGTTGGCTTGGGACTCGCGTCGGGGACGCTCAATCGGGCGCTCATGTTCGTCATCGTGTCCGCGTGGATCGTGGCTCCGCTGTTGTGCCTCGGGGTCGGGGTCGGCGTCGGGCGCTACATCTACCCGTATCTCGACCGCTACGTCGCGTTTACGACGTTCAGCCTCCACTTCCTTCAGCTCGACCGCTCGGGGACAATCCCACGCCCCTACGTGAATCCGAACGCAAGTCCCCAGGACATCGTGGGCTCACTCTTGGTGGTGGTCATCGCCTGCTACATGGCGTTCTCGGCGGGCGCGTCGAACGCCGCGAACGCCGTGGCACCCCTCGTCGGCGCAGGCGGCCCACTCTCGGTCAGTCAAGGGGTTCTAGTCGCGGTGTTTGCGTTCGGTCTGGGCGGTTTCACCATCGCCCGGCGGACGCTGGAGACGGTCGGCGATGAGATCACAGAGCTCCCGATTCTCGCGTCGCTGATCGTCTCGGTCGTCGGTGCGACAGTCATCACAGTCCTCTCTTACTTCGGCATCCCCGCGAGTCTCGCTGTCAGTACGACATCGATGATCATCGGGCTCGGGTGGGGGCGGGCGAGCCGTGCAGCGACACTGTCAGAGTTACTCACACCGACGTCCGAGCGTCCGGACTTCGAGGTGGCGACGGGGGCGTTAGTCACCTCACGCACCGAAGAGGCGCCCGCCAGCCCGACGATCGGGGATATCGCCAGAACCGAAGCACCGCCAGAGCGGCGCGACGGAATCCCAGACGTCCCGGCTGTTGGCGCGGAGGGGCCAGCGGACCTCGACGAGAACAGTCTGTTCAATCCAGCGGCGGCGAAACGCATCGCGACGATGTGGGTTCTGACCCCATCGCTGGCGGTCGCCGCCTCCTATCCGGTGTTCGTGTTCCTCTGACTGCGCTGTTGAATCCGTTGGAGACGTGGAATACGATCGCTCTGCACGTGGACGCGAAGCGGAGCGCGGAAGGGTGTCGGAGCACTGGCCGAGCGGGTGGTATAGCGCCGTGGCTCCACTCAATCGTTGGTTTCGACGGGGATCTCGACGGCGCTGTCTGGCTCGTCGCCGGATCCGTCCGTTTCGGCCGCTTCGGCGAGGTCGTCCAGTGCGAGCTCGACGTTGCGCTTGTTCGCCTTCCAGAGGGCGTCGAAGACAGTACCGATGTAGGGAATGGACCCACCGGTCACGTCGATGGTGATGTTGGCGAGCATCTTTACCAGCGTCGTGAAGGAGACGCCGAGGTACGCCGACTCGGCGACGATGTACAGGGAGAAGGCGGCACTCGCCAGGTCGCCAGCGACGGGGAGTGCGCCCAGAACCGGGTCGAGACCGATGCGGACGCCGATGCCAGGGACGCGTACGCTCTCGTCGAGGATGTACGCGACCGTCTCCATTCGCTTGAGCGCGGCCTCGTCGATGTTCTCCGGGAGTTCACCGTCGAGGTCGACGTCGAAGCGGGATTCGAAGTCCGCGGGCATGGGAGTGGAAGTTCGGGTGGGAGACGGAAAGTCTGTGTGGCGGGTGTCGCCAAGACGCCGGTCTCGCACCAATCGTTCGTTCTCGTCCAGTGACGAGCAACGGCAGCCACACTTCGGGTTTCTAAGCACTGGTGGGCTGATTTTCGGGTTTGGTCGTCGACGCCACTGTCCACGTGAATACGAGCTCGGTCTCCGCGTTGGGTTTCGCGATGTCGGGGTATTCTCCTGAAGCGTGGGTTGGGAATCTGGCCGCTCTGTAGTCACGAGTCACAGGGCCCTGTCGCTGGAGGCGCGGCGGGCCGGTTTATGCCGTGAGCGGACGCCGAGAGTGGCCGGTGCTTTGCAGGACGGCGGGGGTCTGGTGCTCGGCCACCTTTTGTAGTGAACTGTTTACCAACAACAGACATTCAATTATAATTAACATTCCAAATGTTTATTGTCTATAGCATAATATACTCACTCGTCGTTACATGAAGTTAACACGACGGACGCTGCTCAAAATCACGGGCAGTACGGTAGCAATCGGGAGTATTGGCACCGCGGCGGCACGGGGCAGCAAGCCGAAGAAGGGACGGATCAAGAAGCTCGGGCACTCCCTCCTCTCGGACCCGGCCGGTGGGTACTCCGAAGAGGACGTCCGGTCCGATGGACAGTACGCGTTGCTCGGCAGTTACACTGGCCCGGGCGGGTCATTCCTCGTAGACATCTCGGACCCGACAGACCCGACAGAGGTACACGAATTTCCGACACCGTCTGATGCGGTCTGGCATGGCGACGTCCAGTTCGACCGGCGCGACGGCCTCTACTTCCGGAGCCGTGAGGGCGGCGGCGACGACGCGCCACCGAACGGCGTCGACGTCATCGACTACGGATACAGCGACGGTACACTCGAAGACCCGGTGAAAGCGTCGCGAATCCCGGCCGGAGGGACGCACAATCTCGAACCCCATCCCGAGGGCGACGTGCTCTACACGACCGAGCACAACGGCGTCGGCGTCTGGGACACGAGCGATCCGACCGACGTCACCGGTGGCGACGTGGTTAGTCCCGACCCGGCAGGGGACTGCCACGACATCGTCGTCGATACCGAGCGCGACCTCCTGCACTGCGCGTTCATCGGCGGCGGATTCGACGGCTACGTCGCCATGGACATCAGCGACCCGCTCTCCCCAACCGTAGCCGGGAAATTCAGCTACGAGGGGCTTCCGGACTACTCCGAAGACCGACTCAACGCTGGCAAGCCCGGGTTCAGTAGCTGTCACTACGCGAGCCACGACCCCGACCGAGACCTCGTCGTCGTCGGCGACGAAATCGGGTTCGGTGCGCCCGGCGGCAAGCACATCTTCGACATCGGCTGGGGTGACGGCTCGGTCTCCGACCCCAAGCACATCGGGTTCACGTACTCCCCCAACGCCGAGCTGATGGACGAGTCCAGCGAGGTCTTCGACTGGACGACCCACAACCACCAGGTCATCTCGAAGGGGTCGAACTCGTTGCTGGTCAGCGGCGACTACCACGAGGGGACGGTCGTCTACGACATCTCGGACCCGACGGACCCGACGCCGTCCGACCAGTACCGCACCGACGATATGGCCGATCAGGCCGACGGCGCCGGCTTCGTCGGCGAACCGCCGATGGCGTGGGGTGCGAACTACAACGAGGCCCGCGACCTCGTCGTGACCAGCGACATGCAGACCGGCATCTACGTGTTCAAGGTCACGCCCGCCGCCGCGAAGGGCGGCGGGAACGGCAAGGGCCGCTAACCGTCAACGAACCGCTCGCTACTCAACAATCCACGCTATTCCACGATGACAGACCGGATACCGCGAACGACTCGACGCACAGCGCTCAAGACGATTGGTCTAGCCGCGTTCACCGGCACCGCCGGCGTCGCGGCCGCAAGCCCACCCGGGAACGGAAACGGGAACGGCAACGGGACTGACGACTCGCTGCGGCTGTTCAGCGAGGTGGCGGTCGACGGCACTCACGAAATCGCGACGGACGGGAACTACGCGTACGTAGCGACGGGCAACGGCCTGTCCGTCGTCGATCTCCGGAATCCGACCCGGCCGGAGGTAGTCGGTTCGATGACGGCCTCAGACCCGGCAGGGGGTATCCTCGACGCCAAGGTCGACGGCGACCTCGTCAGCCTGGCAAGCAACGGTGGGCCGGGCATCACGCTGGTCGACGTCAGCGACCCCAGCGACCCCACGGAGATCTCGTTCGTGGACGTCGGCCACCACATTCACAACAACTTCCTCGCCGACGGCTACGCCTACCTCACGGTCAACGAGTCGGGTGACGCCGCGTTCAGCGAGGCTCGCACCGTCGTCGTTGATGTACGCGACCCATCGGACGCGGCGGTCGTCGGCGAGTACCGACTCAAAGACGACTTCCCAGAGTTCGCGATGGGCGGCGTAAGTCCGTGCCACGATGTCTACGTCCAGGACGATCTGCTCTACCAGGCGTTCTGGGATTCAGGCGTGGTCGTCGCCGATGTCAGTGACCCCACGGACCCACAGTTGGTCACCCAGTTCGGCGAAGCCCCCGGCGCGGACGGTGACGGATACACGGGGGAACGCTACCTGACGCCGCCGGGGAACGCCCACTACGTCCAGCCGTCGCCCGACGGCGACCTCGTGTACGTCGGCGCCGAGACGTTCCCCGGGAACTTCGTCGACGATCCGGACAACGACGACTACGGCGGCATCAAGATCTTCGACGTCTCCGACACGGCCGATCCCCAGGAGCTCGTGCGTATCGACCCACCGAACGCCGACGGGTTCCGCACGTCGCACAACTTCGACGTCACGGCGAACCGCCTGCACGCCTCGTGGTACGACGGTGGCGTGACTGTCCACGACGTCACTGACCCCGAGAACCCCGAGACGCTCGCCGGCTACCGGACCGATGACACGTCGTTCTGGGGCGCGAAGACGACCCGGAGCTTCACCCTCGCCGGCGATATCGGCGGCGGCATCGCCGTCCTCCACAACGACCGGGGGAAGCGTGAGTCACCCGGCTTCGACGGCAGCGGCAGCCCCGACTCACCCGGCATGCAGTGACAGAGTGCCCGCGAGACGCATCGTGCGACGACCACCACTCTTTCAAAGACACCAATGGATGACGACCGACGATTCACGCGGCGAACAGCACTGAAGACGACCGGCCTACTCGCTGCTGTCGGCCTCTCCGGCGTCGCAGCCGGTAGCCCGGCCGGTAATGGCCGTGACAAGGACGGTGACACGCTCGGCCGGTTCAGCGAGGTGGCCGTTTCCGGCGCCCAGGAGGTGGTCACCCAGAAGACGTGGGCGTACGTCGCCACGGGCGACGGATTCGCCGTCGTCGACTGGCGGAACCCGAACCGGCCCGAGCGCGTAGGGACGTTCCACGCCCCCGGGACGGGCATCGCCGACGTGAAAGTCGACGGCGACCTCCTCGCGGTTAGTTCGCAGGGCGGCGGTGAACACGACCACGGCCCGGGCGAGGACCCCGACCCAGACCCGGACGCGGACATCGGCACGCATCTCTACGACGTCAGTGACCCAACCGACCCCAAGTACTTGAGCACGTTCCAGGTGCTTCCGGCGGGCGTCCATAACGCCCACCTCGTCGACGACACGCTCTACGTCGCGAAGGAGGCGCCGTTCGACGAGAGCGCGCTCATCATTGTCGACGTCAGCGACCCCACCGACCCCACGGAGATGTCGCGGTGGGTACTCGAGGACGTCCACTCCGAGCTCGACTCGGTGACGAACTTCGTGCACGACGTCTACGTGCAGGACGACTACGCCTACCTCGCGTACTGGGACGCCGGGACGCGCGTGCTCGACGTCAGCGACCCCGCCAAACCGGTCGAGGTCAGCTCCTTCGGCGAAACCGAGGACGCCGACAAGGGCGACGAGGGCAACCCGTGGGACCGAGTCTATTCATCGCCGGGGAACGCCCACTACGTCCAGCCATCGCCCGACGGTGACCACGTCTACGTCGGCGCGGAGACGTACGCCGGCGAGTCCGGCGGCATCAGGGTGTTCGACGTCACCGACTTCGACGACCCCCAGCAGGTCGCCGAGATCGAGGCCGAGGACCGCAACGACGGCATCTTCGCGGACACCTCACACAACTTCGACGTGACGTCGAACCGGCTGTATACCTCCTGGTACAACGCAGGAACTCGCGTCTACGACATCACCGATCCCGCGAACCCGGAACAGACCTACGAGTACGATCCCGACGGATCGTCGTTCTGGACCGCGGTGCGTGCACGCGGATTCGTCGTCGTTAGCGACATCGGCGGCGGGATCGTGTTCCTACACGAAGACCGCGGCAAGCCGGGCGCACCAGGCTTCGACGGCGCCGATTCTGTCCCGAACCACGATCAGGGTCAGTAGACGATGGCTTCGAAACTGACGAGACGGCGGCTACTACAGGCATGTGCCGCGCTCGGTGCTGCCAGTACCGTGCCCAGATACGCGACCGCGGAGTCGGAGCCGGAACTAGAGAAGTTCGTGCAGCCCCTCCCGATTCCGTCGGTCCGCGAGCCCGATGGGAAACGGAAGGGCGCCGACTACTACGAGATCCCGATTCGTGAGTTCGAACAACAGGTCCACCCGGACCTCCCACCGACCACGTTCTGGGGGTTCGACGGCACTGTCCCGGGGCCGGTCGTGAAAGCCCGGCGAAACGAACAGATCAAACTCCGGTTCGACAACAGCGACCTGCCGTCGGACCACCTCTTCGACATCGACGACCGGGTTCACGGTACTTCACCGGAGGACTACCCGGACCACGACGGCCCCGTTCCGGAGGTCCGCACTGTGATCCACCAGCACGGGCTCAACGTCGAATCGGAAAGCGACGGCCAGGCGACTGCCTGGAAGTCGCCGGACGGCACCACCGGACCCCGGTTCGTCAAGCACGTCCACGACCTCCCGAACCGCCAGCCGAGGATGACCGCGACCTACCACGACCACGCACTCGGCGTCAGCCGGCTGAACAACTACGCCGGCCTGAACGGGTTCTACGTCATCGAGAGCCCGCACGAACAGCGGCTGAACCTGCCCAGCGGCGAGTACGACGTCCCGGTGATGCTCCAGGACAAGACGTTCGAAGCTGACGGCTCGCTGCACTACCCAAGTTCGTTCGTGGCGAACTTCGCGGGCGACACCGCATTCGTCAACGGCGCAGTGTGGCCGTACATGGAGGTCGAACCCCGCCGCTACCGGTTCCGACTCGTCAACCAGTCGAACGGCCGGACGTTCGGCCTCGCGCTTGAAGGCAGTCACGACGACGATGGGCACTCGGACGACGCTGACGTGCCCCTTCTCTACCAGTTCGCGCCTGACCAGGGGTTACTGAACGACGTCGTATCCATCGGCCCGGGCCAGGACCTCGAGTCCCTGGTCCTGGGGCCCTTCGAGCGGGCTGAGGTCGTGGTCGACTTCTCTGGCCACGAGGGCGAAACGTTCACCGTCACGAACGACGCCGAATTCCCGTTCTCGGGCGGTCAGGATGGAGGCGGCGGCCATGGCAGCCACGGCAGCGGTGGCGACTCCGACACCCACCTCGGCGAAATCATGCAGTTCCGGGTCACCGACCCCGACCACAAGGTCGTCGACGACAGCGCACATCCGCGCAACCTATCGCTCCCGACGCATCCGGGGTACAGCGAGCAGGCCGCCAAGGAGACCCGCCACATGACGATGGGAATGCGAATGGAGGACGGACTCGAGACGCACGTCCTGAACGGGAAAACGTTCAGCGACGGGGGCGTCGATGCGAAGCCCCAGCTCGGCACCACCGAAGTGTGGGAACTCGAAAACAACACGATGCACACGCATCCGATCCACCTCCACCTCGTCGAGTTCCGCGTAACCGGGCGCGGCCCAGACGGCACCGAGGATCCCGCACCCAACGAACGCGGCCCGAAGGACGTCGTCCGCGTCGACCCCGACGAAACAGTCCGGATCATCACCAAGTTCGGTGACTTCACCGGCCGGTATCCCTGGCACTGTCACGTCCTCGAACACGAAGAGCAGGCGATGATGCGCCACTTCGAGGTCGTAGCTGGTAACTCCGCCGGACAGGGTCAGAACAACGGCCAAGGACCCGGTAACGGCAACGGCTCTGACGGAAGCGGTCAAGGCAATCCGCCGGGTAGAAGCCCCTGAATCCCGGAACCTCCGGGATTCTCTCTCCTGACGAACCGGTACTGCTGCTGAAAGCCCAGCGTGTTACTCATCAGTGTGTGCGCCAAAGAGAACAGGTTGCCCCGGAGAACACGTCACAGCGGTGCTCTGAATGTGGGTTCACGCATCCGGACAATCGTGATAGTGAGGACTTCGAGTGCCTGAAGTGTGGGTACGAGAATCACGCGGACTACAACGCCGCGAAGAACATCGGCTTGCGGTATCTCCGTCGCAACCAAACTGGGGGCGGCGGAGGCGCACCCTTGGGCGTGCGCTTGAACAGCGGGATGCTGAACGTGAACGGAGGTATTCTCCTGCCACTGCTAGTGGCCAGAACGGGAGTCCACGCTGAATCCCACCGCTTTAGCGGTGGGTAGCTCAACTACGCTATGCCAAAACTGGGGGTTGCGTGCGTGAGTTGCGTGGAGTCGCGGTCACTGTGGCAGGCAACGGTAACAAATATGGGAGTAGTGTCGTGTCAGTGTAATTGATGGTTAGCGAAGACGTTGCGCGTGAGTTGAAGGACGCGGTGATGGCAACCGCAAACAAACAGCTTGACGTTTCGATGGAAACGTCGGGGCGCGCGGCAGAGATTTTGCTGACTGCTGCGAAGGAGGTGAGTACACATGCCCATGGGGTGAATAACGTGTGTGCGGCGGCGTTATTGGTGGCTTGTCGGCAGCACGACGAGCCGGTGACGATGACGGAAGTGGTCGAAGCTTGGGAACCTGTTGATGTCGGTGGCAATAGCGGCGAGGAGTTCAGTCATTCGTCGGTTGGACGGGCATTCAACCATATCGGACGGGCACTCGAAATTGAGACGCAGCCAACACAGCCGGAAGCGCTTGTCGAGCGGGCCGAGGCTGAACTTGGGCTGTCCGAGCGGACCCAGGTGGTTGCCGAGAATTTGCTTGGAGCAGTCCGTGCAGTTAATCCGGCTGCAGTAGGGGCGGTGGCAGCGAATGGCGCAGCGTCAGCAGCCGTTTACTTAGCAATCGGGATTAACGATGCTGAGGCGGTGGAACCGACGCAAAGGGACACGGCAGATGTGTTCGATACGACTGCCGTGACGCTGCGTGCACATCGGGACACGTTCGTGGATGTGCTGCGAGAGCATCCAGAGTTATCGGGGTTACCGGACCCGGATGGGGAGAGTCAGATTACGTACGACGGTGTTGCCCCCGGGCAATTTCTTGACTTGGAGCAGGTGCGAGGGCCCCCGTCGGCAGCACCCGGGGAATCGATCTCCGAGGAAGTGTCTGTCGCGGCGGATGAGGAGCGTCTCGAAGAGGCTGCTGTACTGTTCGGTGATATTCGTAATTTTACGAGTATCGTGCAGTTGTACGAGGGGGCGTATGGGGTTGTCAACGAGTTATTCGAGCGCGTGGAGCAGCGGGTCGTGGAGCAACACGGTGGTGAAGTCGACAAACTACTCGGTGACGGGATTATGGCGGTCTGGTCGGGGGAGACTCCGCGACAGAATGCAGTTGCCTGTGCAGTCGATATCCTGGAGAGTGATCTGCCCGAGGTTCGGAGTGAGGCGCCGTTTGAACTGGAGATGGGGTTCGGCGTTGCGTCTGGAGAACTGCGACGGGTCGATATTGCAGATGTCGATCGGACCGTCTTCGGGGAGAACGTCAACCTGGCGGCACGACTGGAGGGGTTGTGCAAGCGATTTGATGCGGACCTGATTGTGGACGAGCAGACATCGAACGCGCTGCAGGAGGTGCCGCTGTATCGCCTTCCGAACCGGGAGTTACAAGGCGTGAACGAACCCCAGGACGTGTTCATCCATCCAAATCAGCACGATATCGAGCAGGTTGAGATTGATCAGTTCAATCAAGCGGCCGCAGACCTTGACGCGGGATTTTACGCAGAGGCGTTGGAGTTCTTCGCGTCGATGTACGGTGACCGCGCGCATCCGTACAATCAGACGATTGTCCAGCGGTTAGCTGTGGAGTGTTTCGACCGGTTCGAGCAGGGAGCAGGTGAGTCGCCTGGCGATCGGGGGTTGTACACGTTTACGGAAACGCAACGCCAGCGGTCACGCCCGCTGAAAGATGCGGTAGAACGCGCGATCAGTGACTGTGCTACGGATACCCCACGGGTGCTTGAGGTTGGCTGTGAGGAGGGGGATCTCCTGTTGGAGATTGCCAGTGAGTGTCCGGGGGCTGAGTTCGTTGGTGTCGATACGTCACCGGATGCGATCGAGACGGCCACCGAATCAGACGAACCGCACGTCGAGTTCCGGCGGACGTCGCCTGGACGGCTGGTTCCAGAGGATGCATTCGATGTGGTGTATTTGAATTCGCCGCTGTATTCGGGCGAATCGTACCTTGAGGTGCTTGATCAGGTGCGAGAGCTCGTGGCAGATGACGGACGGCTCCTGACGCAGCAAACACCGCCGGGATTCAATCAGAAACTGCGGGAGAGCGCTGAGGAAGCAGCGGTCATCATGGGGTATGAATCGCTGTTTGAGCGGTTCACGCATCCGATTGACTTCTTCGGCGCCGAGGAGATTCGTGACGTACACGACAGCCGGGACTGGGACGCGACCGTCGAACAAGTTGAAATCGATAGCGATGTGCGGGCCCGTATTCAGGATTTCACGACAACCGGGTTACGGCCGTATCTCGACCGCTTCTCGAATGCAGTCGAGGAACAGAAGTTCAAATCCGAGTTCAGGGCGGCCGCCAAACGGGTCGGAAGTGATCTCGAGGAGGCTGTGTTCCTCGTGACGGCACAACCCTGTTAACCGTCGTCGCTCGGACTCGGTTTCAATTGCCGTTTGACTGAGTGGGTCACCGTTCCGTCGCCACGGTAGAGGCGTACCTGAAGTGTGTCTCTGCGATCGACGACCGCAAACGAACCGGACGAGGACGAGGGTTCAAGCTGGTTGTTGAACGCGTCGACGGTGAAGTGATCCAGTCCGTCTTGTCGGCGGTGCCAGGGTTCGTGTAAGTGGCCATTGAACGTCGCCGCAACGGTCCCAGCGTCCGCTAACTGCGTTCGGACACGGTCGTAGTTCTTGCAGGTGGCTTCGATCGGTCGATCTTGGAACCAGCGGTTTTCGCTGACGTCCACGTCGTAGAGGGGGTGGTGGGAGAAGACGAGGGCATTCGAGAGCGCTGGGAGCGAATCTCGTAGTGCTTGGCGCTGTTCTGTACTGACCTCGCCTTGACCGCCTTGCAAGTGAGGTGCTGTCGAATCGAGGAACACGAGTGAGGCATCCGTGTCGATCGTCCACGCGTCGTGGTCGAACAGTCGTGGCCAGTCCTCTCTCACCGAGAGGTGCTTGGTGTCGTGGTTGCCCGGGAGATACCGGACTGGGGCGGTGAGCCCAGCAAGCGTCTCTCGAACGGTCGCAGCATGTTCTCGGTCGGTTGCCGCTGTTGTCGTTTCGTGGATGATGTCGCCGAGAACCACTACCTGGTCCGGCGAGATTTGAGTGTTGAATGTTTCGACGATGCTTTCGAGGCGGGGGATGAGAGGGTCTCGGGTGCGTGCCTGGTAGTGGATGTCCGAGAGGAGTGCGAGGCGGGTCATGGGATGAGGAGGGTGACGAACGCAATGCCGAACTGTAGGACGAATCCGAGGATTGCTAATCGCAGCCAGGCTAACCCAGTCCCCGAGTAGTGGGCTTTCCGTTTTCCGACTTGCTTGTAGTGGTAGAGTTTTGCGAACTGGTAGTCGCTGTAGTCGTCGACAGAGTCTTCACTCCCATAGTCGTCGACGAACTCAGCGGCGAAATTCTGGTATGTCGGTTGCGTCTCGTCGTCGGGTTGCGAGTTGAGACGGTCGTTGAGGGTTTCAAACTGGGGTGCGGAGTCGCCAGCCCACGGCGACCAAGCATCCGCAAGCAATGGTTCGGCTACACCCTCCGAATAGTAGCCAACGGGGAGGAGCGATTTGACGATCGCGTTGATGCTCATGAAGATCAAGCCCATCGTGGTCACCCCCAGGACGATGAAGATGCTTCGGGTCGGCCCGGTCACGAGGGCGGTTGATTGGAGAACGAGTGTGGAGAGTGAGACCTGTGCGCTGAGGAGGAACGTGATTGCCAGGACGGTTGTGTCGCTGATGTTATCGAGGTCCGTGATGGAGTTGAACGTATCCCCGATTTCGTCCTCGGCAATGTCCACCAACTTGTCGTCGGCCGCCATACGAACGGCTGGTGATCACACCCCAATAAATCCCGCCGAGAAAATGCCAGTACCTGAGTTTGGGTGCCGAGAGAACCAGCCGGGTGGTCAGCAACGATTCAGCATACGGCTACCTGATAGACTGGAAACGCAGGCATTCTCTGGGTCCGTGTCGTCTGGGCACAAGTAGAATTACAAAGAGGGCGACAATCGGAAGCGAACAACCATCTCAGCGAGCATGAGTTTTGAGAATCTCAACACGGAACGGCTCGTCGAAAGCACAGTTGCCCCCCGTGACGTTGTTATCGCGGGCGATCACTCGACGGAACCCGATAGAGAGGCTCGATGTGCGATTTGTGGGACGCCGCAGAGTGACGCGATTGGGCTGCCGGTCCGGTATGCGAACCCGGTGTGTAAGGAGTGTGACGCGCTCGCAGTGAACGAAGAGGGCTCAGAACCGTGGGAGGGGTATCCGCCGAGCGAACGGCCAGAAACGGATGATAGCGTCATTCATCTTGAGCCGGATCATGGCGAAAATCCGGTGTACATCGCGGGGGTGAAGTGCTGGCGGCGGTATCGGTTCGGCGGCTGGATCACGCGCCGGGATGCCTACGACTGCAGTAGCCTCGAGGAGTTCCGCGAGTACCACCGCCTCGACGGCCATCCGATTCACGCGTTCAATGTGGCGCAGCCAGGGGGTGTCGAACTCACGCGGGAGTCCTGTGGTTCCCTGCAAGATCGCTATCAATGCCTCCAATCCATCTACGAGGACGCACAGTCGGTGGCGGACAACTCCCCGTCTGAATCGGCGGTCATGGACCTCTGGGACCAGCTAGAGCGGCTGGACTCGTCAATCACGGCTGATTTACTGGACCCGGACCAGTTCACTCCGCGTGAGGTCGCCGTCATGCTCGCTGACGAGTTGCAGTCCTTGCTACAGACGCGGCTGACAGCAAGCGATAGTGGTGCCTGGATCACCCGAGCGAAACTCTGTAACCGGTACTTCGCAGAATGAAGTGACGCGCGTCTGGCCTGTCGCGCGGTGGTCACGCCGTAGGCGGCAAGGAGCCTGGTTTCGGCCAGCACGCGGAACAATCTACAATTGCGTTCCGCAGGGGCGTGTCGTTACTGTTCGTTCCAGTAGAGTCGGGTGTCATGCCATTCGCTGTGGAAGACTCCCCCGGCATCGTAGATGTCAGGGAAGTCGAGTTCGTAGCCGTCGGTGAGGATGCGTTTGGTGGTGCGGAAATCAGGACCGGGAACGACACGTGCGATGGTGATTTCGTCGTCGTTGAACTCCGAGTCAAGCGATGTGTGTGGCTCGGGTGTTTGGACATGGTCAATGTCCCGCATGACCGTTCGGAGGTGGTCCGTGACGTGAGTGACAGTGTGGGTGACGTACGTCCAGTTGCGGCCGTTCGTGGTGGTGAGATGGGATGGGGCTGGATGGGCGGGGTTGTGACAGTAGTATTCGTAGTGCGGTCCCAGCTCGCCGTCAATCGGGAACTGCACCTGGACGTGGCCTTCGGGGGCGTTATCGTAGGGGGTCTCGCTCGTCTTGTAGTAGGCGTCTGTGACGACGTTCTTCAATGCGGCCTGCTTCTCGGAATCCAGTGGCTGGAACGCGTCGTGATACGCGCTCACGGTCGCACGAAGCGACTGCTCGTCGACATCCATCGCGTGGGCGACCGACCGCACCCACTCGTTCTCGTTCGCGGAGTCCGGCAGCGGGATCCTGGCCATTACCGCCACCCATCTCGGGGAACCACAATACCCGTTTCGACTACCCGGAAGGCGGTGACAGAACCAGATGACACGAGCTCCTGGACAGAACGTCGCTGCTCGTCCGCTCTTTAGCACTTGGGGGCGGACGTGAGGCGCTGTAGTAGCGTCCGGTGACCGAGTCTAGTTGGCGCTGGTGTTGTAGTACTGGTCGGCGAGTTCCGGAATCTGCTCCGGTTCGATGGCCGCCCAGTCATGCCTACGGGCGGTTTCGTAGGTGAGCTCGACACGGCAGTGCGGCAGATTCTCGTACATAGCGACGACGACAAACCGGTCGAAATCGACGTAATCCTCGACGTAGAGTCCGTGGTACGTCTCGAGCGTCTCCTGGACGATGTTGCGGACGGTCGGGTGGACGACCTCCGCGATTGCGGATTCGTTGCGGAGATCGTGGCCATCGAGGTCACCGATGCGATAGCGGACGGTGAGTGGAGTGTCCGTTGTTGGTTCGCCGTACGCGCCAATGTGGAGGGCGTCAACGGTCTCGACGTACGAGCTCGGGGCGACGAGCCCGTGCAGCGTTCCGGTCAGGACGATGCCGGTTTCACCCCAGAGATGCCGGTCCAAGTACGGGTGGACGACGTCCGCGCGTGGGTGGTGGGCTTGGCTACCGTAGTTGTGCCACAGCCGCAGCCAGGGTATCGGGTCGGCTGGATCTGCCTGATCAGCGAACAGCTCCTTCGAGTGCTCGACGATATCCTCAAACGGGCCGAAATGGTCTTCTCCCCGGTCGTATCGCTTGACGATTTCACCATCCTTGAGCTCGCCCCAGCGATAGGCAGTGAATTCGTCGCGGTCGACTTTCCGAAGCTGGATACGGAACGGTGGCGCAGCGTCGGTCACAGGTTGGGTAGCCGTCGGCGTGGAGCTGTTATCAAAGTTCGTCCTTCAGGGCGGGGAGGATGGCAATGGTGTGGCGGAACAGCTACTGGGGGCGTTGGCGACGGCTCCACTACACGCTCGTCAGGCTGGCGATGCGGACGCTCCTCGACGCCGCGACTGTTGATCGACTCGTCGACGCGTACCGAGCAGGGTTCGGCATCGCGCTCGCGGCCGCCTACGACGGGGAACGCGGCAACCCGGTCCGCCTCGACCACGAGCACTTCGACGCGTTGCGTAACGTGGCCGGCGACGTCGGCGGTCGCCCCGTACTGGTGAACAGCGAAGGCAGCGCACTCATCGAATCCGACGACCGCGGCGTCGTCGCCGACATCGATACTACTTGCGACCTGTGACGACATGGCTAATCACGGGAAACACTAGCTACCCGCGTGGTGTTCCGGTCTCGTCGGGTGAATCCCTGTGGCACTCATCAAGCGCGCCACTCGTCTCACGTCGACTGCTATCTTCCACGCGCCGGCGCCGAGCCGTCAAAGACGTGTCTGCACCCGCCAGCAGCAGAATCTTCCGCCCGGAAGCTGTTCGCTGTGTCAGGTGTTATCAATGGGCGACATCGACGTAGCGATCGGTATCGACGCGGACTGCGTCGCGGGATGGCTCGGGTCGTACGGCGGCGAGGACTCGCCCGCGGACCTCTCCCGTGGGCTGTCGGCGGGCAAGGAGGGAATCCCGCGGCTCCTCCAGTTACTCGAAGACCAGGACGTCACGAGCTCGTGGTACGTTCCCGGCCACACCATCGAGACGTTCCGCGACGAGATCGAGGCCGTCGCGGCCGCTGGCCACGAAATCGGCATCCACGGCTACTCCCACGAGAACCCGACGGACCTCTCCCGCGAACAGGAGAAGACCATCATGGAGGCGTCCATCGACCTCGTGGAGGACGTCACCGGCTCCGAGCCCGTCGGCCACCGGGCTAGCTGGTGGGAGTTCAGCGAGAACACGCCGGACTTGGTCGAGGAGTACGGCTTCCTCTACGACAGCAGCCTGATGGAGAGCGAGTTCGAGCCACACTGGATGCGGACAGGCGACGAGTGGGAGAAAATCCAATACGAGGAGGCCGCCGAGACGTGGATGGAACCGTATCGGGAGGGCGAAGAGACGGACATCGTGGAGATCCCCATCAGCTGGTACCGCGACGATATCCCGCCGATGCTGTTCATCAAGCAGCCGAACTACCACGCCGGGTACAAGGACCCCGAAATGATGTACGAGCAGTACTACAAGCGCCAGTTCGACTTCCTCTACGACCGCCGCGGCGCGGGCGTCTACACGTTCACCATCCACCCGGACCTCCACGGCCTCCCGCACATGATTCCCCTCTTCGAGGAGTTCATCCAGTACGTCAAGAGCAAGGACGGCGCGGAGTTCCAGACCCTCGAAACTATCGCACGGAAGTACAACGACGACCCCTCGGTCTACGAGAGCGAAACCGACTACGTCTAGCCGAACGCCGCGAATAACTCCCGGATTTCCCCGTGGTCGTCGTACGCCGATAGCGCCAGCTGTAGAGCGAGTCGTGCCTTGTGTGCGGGCAGATTCGACGCGAAGATAGCGCCGTGCCGGCGGAGCGTCTCGCCGCCGCCGTCGCCGCCGTATACTGGTGCAACAGACCCGTCGAAACAGCGTGAGGTGACAACCACGGGTACGTGCTCGGTGGCGTCCGCGATAGTGTCGCCGAGGCTCGCCGTGACGTTCCCCAATCCAGTTCCCTCGATGACTACGCCGTCGGCGTCTCGCTGCAGTGCGGCGTCCAGCAGGTCGGCGCTGACCGCGGTGCCGCTCTGCACCACGTAGACATCTGCTGCGAGGGACCTCGCGGGGACCGTTGGCGTTTCGCTCGTCGGCTCCCTGATGACGCGGACGGTGTCGCGTTCGACGGTCCCAACGGGGCCCGCACCGGGCGATCCGAACGCCTCGAGCTTCGACGTGTGCGCTTTCGTCACGTAGCGGGCTGCGTGGATTTCCTCGTTGAAGGCGACGAACACGCCGCCGCAGTCCCGGTCAGCGAACTCGCGTGCAGCCCGAAACGCCGTGCGGAGGTTCGCGGGACCGTCGGGACTCAGCTCGTCCGGTCGGCGCTGCGCTCCGGTCAGGAACACCGGCGTCCCCGGCGCGACAGCGGCGTCGAGATAGAAGGCGGTCTCTTCGAGCGTGTCTGTACCGTGCGTGAGCACCACTGCGTCCACTTCCGGGTCGTCGTCGAGATCTGCCACTCGTTCGGCGATAGATTCGAGCGTCGTGACGTCCATCTCGAAGCTCAGCGTTCGTTCGACCTGTTTGACGGTGACGTTCGCGTACCCCGTGACTTCGGGAACGGCTGAAACGAGTTGCTCCCCCGATTTCGCTGGTGTCGCCCCGTCTTCGCCGGACGTGCTCGCGATTGTGCCGCCCGTACTGAGAACGACGATTTCCATACGACTAGTCCCGTCTGAAGGGGAGTCAACGTTTTGCCGGTGAGGGCTCGGCCACCCGCGGCACCCTCATTTGGGCACCAAACAGCGATTGGCTACGGAGAGTCAAGGTCCAGTGGCTCGTCCTCAAGATCAGCTTTGAGAAGGCGAAGGCGCGGGGTAGTTTCGGTGCCAACCAACTGCTTGACGTTCTCGAATTCGAGCTGGTCGTCGTAGTACTTCGTCGCGACTAGCTCTTGGAATGTCTCGCTGTCAGCCGTCTCTTCGAGGTACTCGCGAATTGCTTCGACGAGCAAGTCGGTCCGATCTGTATCGAAGAGGTCGGCGACTGTGTCAAGTCGTTCGACGAGGTACGCGAGAAAATGGACGGGTTCAACGGTGGGCTTGTACAAGGTGCTTCGATTGTCGGGACTGTTTAGGGAGTCCGGTCATTGTTTCGTTACTCGCTGATTGTCGTGGAGGGAGTGAGTGATGGACTCACAGTGCTTGCATTTCCAGACGCCAGCGCCGAGGTTTGCGTAGCCGCGCTCTAGCTCGTTGCCGTGGTCTTCTCCCCACGCAACTCCGCACTGGGGACACGTGTCAGGGTGATACTTCGACGAGGCGGAGTTGCCGGAATTGGTTCCGGGTTGGGTGACGTACTGTTTGTGCTGTTGAACGGTTTTACTGATCTCACGAAGGTGGTCTTCTGATAGTTCTGCTTGGAGTGTCTGTAGAATGGTTCGTAGTGTCTCCACCCGGTTGGTGATTTTCGGTGGTTTCTCCGATGGTTCCTGGGCGTCCTCCAGAAAGGTAGAGAGGTACGTGTTGAGGTGGTAGTACTCTTGGAGCGTCGAGCTGTAGGCTGCGTAGATGACGCGTTCTTTGATGGTGTCGTGGAGTTCTGAGCTGGACACGGGTCCATTTAGAATGACGTCGTAGTCGTCGATGAGGGGATTTGAGAGGGGCTCTGATTCGATGGCGACGAATTGGCAGAAGGGATGTCTCAGCAGCACGTCTGTTCGGAGGTCTTCAAATTCTTCAGTGAGAACGTTATCTGAGACGCAGATGACAGCTACCGTTTCGTCAATGGCTCGGTAGGCTTCACTCGTCGTGTTGGCGAACTCGACCGTGAGCTCGGAGAGAAGCCGAGATATTCTGGGCTCGTATTCCTCAAAGGGTGTAAGGAACAGTACGGTTTTGTTTTGGAGGGCTTGGTCGAGGTTGTTCATACAGGCTGCCCAATCATTACAAGATTGATGCAATTCTATACCAAGGCTTTTGTATAATTCTGTGCCCTACAGTATTAGGTCTGGGAATAAAACCGGGTTTGAGGTGCTAACAGACGGTTTTCTATACTCTGGTCTATGTGCGACTCAGGGTTTTGGACCAGATGTAGTTCGAATCGTCGCTCTGTCGTCTGCAGGGTGGTTCCTCGTGCTCTCCGGATTAATGAAAGCGATTTACCCCACCCTCAGATCAAGTCGTAACTGACCGAAGTCGGTTGTCGGCCCCCCTACCCGCTTACCGAGCGTTTCTGAGAATCGGACCGCCGGACAATCCGTGTTCTCCGACCCAGGATTCGAGGAGGCGAACGTCTTGCTAGTGCGGCAAGGTTTACTGCTCTGATTATCGAGTGAGAGACGCGAATCCCCGTTGAGCATGCGGCTAGGGTGATTCGCCGTGCCGAACGCGGTTCTCGTTCGGCGGACGTACCAGAGACACACGTTGTGTGTCAGGCGAGGGTACAACTCCCCATTTCCTCTCTCGTGCTCTCGCTTCACTCGACGCTATCTGAGGCACGGAAATTGAGTAGCACAGCATGTGCTCTACCCGCCTTCAGACGGTTTATTTCCGTCCGCTCCTGCAAGCCAGATATGAACTGCAGCAAATGTGGGGCCGAGATCAAGGCAACAAGTAAACTACCCTACCCTACTTCGCTCGGGGGCAATGGCCCCGCTCGCTCCTTGAGGGTGGGGCCTCCGCCTTGATTTAGGTGAGACGGCGACTGAAGCAGTCGTCACGCATTTGAGCGCGAGCACGATCCCGACCAGTCGTAAGTACCTCTCGTGGAGGCTATCTCTTCGAAGACCGGCGTAAGTCGTCGACAGTACGCATGTATCGCGGTTTCTCCAGAAACTCTACAATCTGATCAATGTCTTGGCTCGTAATTCCGAACTCGTCGGTCTGAGCATCGTCGTTGTCGTTGGCTTCGGTCATCGATTCACCTCAGTCACAGGGGTTTCTTTGCCGTGTTCGGCGAGAGATTCGAGAGCCGGTTTCGCGTCCTCGAAATTTGGACCTTTTGTGACTCGATTTGTGTCTTTGTCCCAGGTGACGAGTCCGTAGTCGGCCAGTTTTGGCAGGTGACCGTGGTGCATCGCGATATCGTCATCAACCACAACGCCGGATTTTGCTGCGTTATCTGGTGGGGAATCAGCAATCAGTGATTCGAGGAGTTGGCGTCGCTGGACGTTACTCAGGGCCGCAAGGACATCGTCTATGGACAGTTGTGGACTAGAAGTGTTCACACCTCCTTTAGGCCCCCACCACGGTTAGTCCCTTCACACTTTACGGGACTGGGTGATTTTGATTAATCGGGTGAATAATATCCCAACGTTAAGTGAGCAGGGATCTGTGTCCCGTGAGCCGTGAGCCTTCGGAGCAGGTTATCAGTATGGTTGCGGAGAAAACCGGGCGTGACCCGATGGAGTTACCGCCACTCTACGATACGACCGACCCAGGGATGTTAGACTACTGACAGTCGTCTCGGAGGACGAAACAGACGACCAGAGACGGAGCGCTGGCGACCGGCTGGATGCGTACACCGACAGTGTTGCTGACGGTTCGGTCGAGATGAGCCTCGTGCGCAGCGACGATGTCGTCTCGACGATAGCAGCGGAAAGCGAGGCACACGAACTCCTCGTCATTGGCGCGTCCGAGCGGTCACTGTTCAAGCGGTTTTTCAGCGGGTCGGTTCCCAACAAGCTCAGGCAAGAAACCCACGCACCGATGTTCGTCGTCGGCCAATAGCACCGTTCTGAGAGGAGCCTCACTGCTCCAAAACCCACCTATACTGACCGGCTATTTCAACTCCCACCTGAATAAAGAAATCACGCGGGAACTATTGTCAACCCATCAGGAATCTCCGTGTCTGATAGTATTATTCAACGATTTCGTAGCTGAAACCACCGCTAAGTGAGTTTGAGTACTGAAATTGAAATTTTTCTATAATAATTTGCGTCAAAAGGTCTACGATTCGAAGGACGGTCGTCTAAATGCTTCTATTAGTAAGAGCGCAGAGACAATTCCTATCCACACAAATATATTCGGATGAGAGGTTGCAAATCCAGGCCACAGTGGCGTAAATAGCGTTCCCAGCGTGATTTCCCCAATGAGTAAGCGAATCGCTCTATCTACGAAGATGACGAACGCCAGTGCTACGGTGACTCTGCGGAAATCCACTATTGTAAATTTGAATTTTCGTCTAAAAAAGCGTTTGCAAAAGTGCAGGTATTTAGATAATAATTCAATCGTCTGCACTTAGGAACGAGGTGTTCCGTAAACTGACCAAACGCCGACTGCCGGGAGGTACGTACACAGAGCGCCAACAACAACGAGAGCAAGGAAGGTATTGATCCCCCACAACCCCGTCAAACCGTACACCGCAAGGAAGGAAGTAACCCCACTCAGGTGTGCGACCAAGCCGCGGGCCGTCGAGTCGTATTCGAAACGCCCCAAATTCAATACTCCGAGGGCAACGAACGCGTACCCGAGCAACGATGACAACGCGGCAGAGTTCATCGGCTGCCGAATCGTGAACTCATCAGGCATCACCTCCGGACTCGATTTGATAGGTGTATGCGGCGATGCTCAAGAGCGCAAACAGCGAGAAGTGTGTCGCGGCCGGGATTAGGTGGCCAGTGGCCAGCGTTCTCTCTTCGGACGTCCGATTCAGACGCTCCGAGGTCGTACCCGACTGGTCGTGCCCTCAGACGCGACTGCCGTCCGTTCTGGAGGGGTCCCGCGTTTCGATGTCGGACTATCGCTTGGATAGGTTACTTTCACTGACAGGGGGCACCCTCATTCCATTGTCTACCCTCCGTATTCGTATGCGGAGCCTCTCCGCTGTGCCGCGCCGGGGTGACGGGTGGAACTCGCCACACACATTGGACTATGTGCCGCCGAGCCAGCGGGGTTGACCGCCGATGAGTAACGTCCAGTTGACCGACAACTCGTTCCGATATGTACGGAATCTGCTTCGGAGTTACGGCATGGGACTGATATTTGCAGCGAACATCTTCGGCGCTGGGTCGATCTACATTCTCTCTAACGTCGGCGTATCGTTCCGGTTCACACTCCTGTGGGTCCTCCCACTCTCCCTTGGAGTCGGTCTCGTAGTCCACGAGATGTCCGCACGGCTGGCCGTGCTCGATCAGCCACTCATGGGGTACATCCGTGACGTGATCGGGGCGCCTGCCGCGAAGGCGTTCGCAGTGTTCATCGCGGTTATCATGCACCTCTGGAGCGTGGCGAACTACGCGCTGACAGGGGCCGCTCTTGCGTATCTCACCCCGCTCGACAACGTTCTAATCGCCACCATCCTCAGTGGTGCCGCCGGAATCGCACTCATCGAACTCCGCGTCTATCAGCGGATCGAGACGGTCATCGCAGTTCTCGTCCTCGCGGTCTTCGGGTCGTATCTCGCGATCTTCCTCGGCATCGACGTCCCGGCCGCCGACGTCGCCCGGGGGTTGGTCCCGACGATTCGGACCGATATGGAATATCTCGCGATGATCATGGCGCTGGTCGGCACGACAATCTACTACCCGAACTTCTTCATCCAGACGAGCATGAACCAGGCAAAGGATTTCGACACCCTCAGCCAGTACCGACGGGACCACACCGTCGGCCTGATTGCGGCCGTCCTGATGAGTATCGCCGTGCTGCTCGTCGCCGCGATCACGGTTCCGTCCGGCGTGGTCTCGCTCGTCGATCCGGCTCGGCCACTCGTGGAGGAGCTCGGCCCCTGGGCACTAACCGTGTTCATCGTCGGGGCCGGGGCAGCCTCCTTTTCCAGCGCGACCGGCACTCTGTTCGGGGCCGGGTTCATGGTCCCCCAGGCGTTCGGCCACGACACCGTATTCGGCGACCGTCTGTTCCGCATCGTCGTCAATGGTCTGATTGTCCTGTCGTTGCTCCTCACCGTACCGATACTCGCGTTCACCGACTTCTCGGCGGTGCAACTGGCACTCGTGGTACCCGCTGTGAACGGCGTTATCGGACTGCCGGTGACGGTGCTGGCACTCTACGGCGCAATGCACCGGTACTACAATCCCACACTTACAGAAAATGTTATATTCGGCGGCATCGTGATTCTCACGTTCCTCTTAGCACTCCTGACGGGCAAGTCGTTGACCGAGTTGATCACAACGCTTGTCTGACGTTTCCCGCCGTCTCCAGAGATGAACCCGCACGTCGGACATCGTGAACTACAGGGGTCGAGCGGTGACCAGGGAGCTCCACCGAGCGCATGAGCGAAACAGTGTTCGTGATCACCATCGTGATGGCGTTCGCCGCAGGGCTGTTCATGGCGTGGGCGATCGGCGCCGTCGCCATCGGTGGCGGCGCGTTCGCCCCGGCCGTCGGAGCGAACGTCATCCCGGTCCAGCGCGCCGCGTACCTGCTCGGCATCGTCGGGTTCGCGGGGGCACTCGTCCAAGGGGCGAGCGTGACCGAGACGGTCGGTCGCGGACTCGTCCTCGGCACGTCGACGACGCCGCTGGCCGCGAGCATCGCCATCCTCCTCTCGGCGCTCCTGATGGCGCTCGGCGCGTTCGGCCGGTACCCGATTCCGGCGGCGTTCACCGTCACCGGCGCGATGGTCGGTGCTGGACTCGCGCTCGGGGGGTCGCCCGCTTGGAGACTGTACGGACAGTTCGCGGCTCTCTGGGTCGTCGCACCCGTGCTCGTCGGTGCACTCTCGTACGCCATCGCGCGGCTCCTCGCCTGGAATCGCCTGTTGCCACGGTACAGCGTCACGATAATCGTCGCAGCTGTGTTCCTAGTTTTCCCCCTACTGGAGTTTCCATTCCTCGGCCCGGTAGATGAGAGCCACTCGTTGGCTACAGCCGTTGCCGTGTGGACACCATCCCTGTCTGGGGTGCTCTGGGTTGGGGTGCCGGTCGCGTTCACCGTCGGCGGAGCCGCGCTGGCCTACCGAACGGTCCTGCGCCACGGCGAGCGCGAGACCAACCGACGATTGCTGATCTGGCTCGGGATGCTCGTCGCGTTCTCGGGGGCCGGTAACCAGATCGGGCTGGCGATCGGGCCGCTGTTGCCGCTGCTCGACTCGATGTCAGTCTCGGCGTCGCCCGTACTGGTGGTCGCGTCGTTCGTCCTCGTCGTCGGCGCGTGGTCGGGAGCGCCGCGGCTCATCGAGGCGGTCGGACGGGAGTACGCGACGTTGTCGCTCTCGCGGTCAGTTGCCGCGCTGGTGCCGTCGTTCCTCGTGGCACAGGTCGGCATCCTGTACGGCGTCCCGGTCTCGTTCAACGAGATCATCATCAGCGCCATCGTCGGCAGCGGTCTGGCCGAGGGCGGAAGGGACGAGGTGAGGGCACGCAAGCTCGCTCTCACGGTCGTCGCGTGGGTCACCTCGCTGGTCGGTGCCTTCATCGGTACATACGGACTCGTCTCCCTTCTCGCCAGCCGAGGGTTGACCTGACGCCACTCTACGTGGTTTCCGGGTCCGGAGTGCTGATGGCGCCACCCGGCCGTCACTGACGACAGCCGTTTCCGGACCCAGTTCCACTCTGTTGTCGCAATAAGCTATATTCCCGCAGGTCGCGTAATGACAAAGGAGATGACTCAGCCCGCAGGCTCCGACCGGCGCTCTCTTCTGAAAGCTGCCGCCCTGGGCGCGGGGCTCGCCGGCGGACTGGAGGCCACCTCATACCTCTCCCTCGACCGATACGGCCGAGGGCTGAACAGCATGCCGACCGTAGTGATGGAAGAGTTCCCCGAGATCGACCGGTCACTGCTCGAAAAGTACACGAGCTTCGACCCGGAGCTGGGCTGGGTGCCCCAGCCCAACCAGACAAAGCAGAAAGACACCGGTGACCACCTCCCCGGCGAGGAGGTCCGGAGCGTGGTGACGTACTCGACCGACGAATACGGGAGCAGGGTCTGCGTCAACGACCGCGACCCTGACGCCGACGTCACGGTGTCGACCTACGGCGACTCCTACTGCTTTTGCCGGGAGGTTGACGACGACGAGACCTTCCAGAGCTACCTCGCGGAGGAGCTCGGCACGCACGTTGGCAACTACGGCGGCGGCAACTACGGCCTCGACCAGGCGCTCATGCGACTGAAGCGCAACTACCCCGACGATCCGACGGACTACGTCGTCATGGTCGTCACCGCGGCGTCGATCGCCCGTATCCTGAGCGTGTGGAAACACTACCAGGAGTTCGGGAACGTACTCGCCGTGAAACCGCGATACGAACTCTCGAACGGGGACTTGGAGCTCATCGAGACCCCCGTCGACGAGAAGGACGACCTCCTCGACTTAGCGGCACATGCCGACTTCCTGCGATCGAACGACTACCACTACGAACACTGGTTCAGGCCACACCTCGCGACGTTCCCCTACGCACCCGACCTGCTGGGCAATCCCGATCAGGTCAAGTACGTGCTCTACGAGGCGCTCGGCGAGCTCGAAAGCGAGTACGGCGTCGAGGTCCCGGGCGTCGATCTCGGAAAACGACAGGCACGGACGAACCTCCGTCTGGAACAGCCCCGCGTGAAGTACCACGAGCGGCTGTTCGACGAGAAGGAGGACCTGTTCTCCGCTATCATCGGCGAGTTCGTCTCCTACGCCGACGAGCAGGGGTTCACGCCCGTGTTCGCGATGGTTCAGCAGCTCCGGTACGCCCGCTATGAAGTCGAGCACGGCCCCATCTACGGCGACCTCCTCGACCGGATCGAGGAGCGTCACCCCGACTTGGTGACGATCGACATGTCCGAGCAGTTCGACGAGACCGACGACATTGAGGCCGTGGAGTCGCTGTACGTCCAGCGGGGGGAGGGCGGCCACTACAGCGCGGAAACCAACGAGCGAATCGCGGACGTCCTGATGGAGGAGCTGTTCGAGGAGCGCCCCTAGCTCGGCTGGTAGCTCTTGACCCCTAGCGGGTGTCTGGGTTTCGAATTCTCCCCTCTGGGGTTAGCAAGTTCCTCTATTGCTGCTATTGAGAAATACGAGGGTCCGAGTCTCTAGGATGGAGGCGTAAGCAACTCGATGACGGGTTTAGTCCCTTTCAGTGGCAGGCACGCTGTTTACTCGCCTGCTAGGTGTTAGTCTAGAATGTGATGTCCCTTTCAGAAACTGTTTCGAAGATCGACAGCCTGAGCGACGAGCAACGCGAGTGCATCGAGAACTGCAACGAGGCCGCGGAAGTCTGCGAGTGGTGCGCCGACGAGTGCCTCGGCGAATCGGACATGGAAGAGTGCGCGCGGCTCTGCCGGGACGTCGCCGACCTCACGTCCCTGCACGCCCGCTTCATGGCTCGTAGCTCCCAGTACAGCGGCGACCTCGCGAGCGTCTGTGCGGATGCCTGTGAGGCGTGCGCCGAGGAGTGCGACCGCCACGACGCCGATCACTGCCAAGTCTGCGCCGATGTCCTCCGGGAATGCGCTGAGTCCTGTCGGAATATGGCCAACAGCTGAGGACCGACCTCGTACCCTCACCACTTCTGTCTCTATTATGCCCGTAGCTCCATCTCCCAGTGAAATATTCGACAGGGCAGTTGAGGAGGGCGAACGGCGCCTCGACCAGTCGATGCTCGAACTCGTCGCGACGAGTTTCATCGCTGGATTCACCATCGTCTTCGGGATCGCGGCACTCGGCATCGTTCACGCACTGGTCAAACCGGAGTTCGGGGATGTTGCCACGGTTGCTGGCGCGCTCGCCTTCGGCGTAGGCGTTGTCTTCCTGGTTATCGGCCGCGCGGAATTGTTCAACGAGAACTTCTTCGACCCGGTGGCAAAGGCAGTCGACGCCGACTCGTGGATGGTATTCCCGCTCTTCCGTCTGTGGGTCGTCACCTTCGTCGTTAACCTCGTTGGTGGCGTTCTCTTCGTGTTGGTGTTCGCCGTTGATGGAGTACTTCCGACCGGTACTGGGGCCGCGTTGAGTACGGTCGCCGAAGGCCTTGCGCGCCGAGGAGTGGTGGCCGGGTTCGCAAGCGCGATTGTTGGCGGTGCCCTCGTGACCTTGCTCTCGTTTCTTCTCGAGGGCGTCAACAGTGTCGGGAGCCGCATTACGATGGCCTACATCGTCGGGGTCCTGCTGGCTCTCGGACCCTTCGACCACGTGATTGTTACCACACTCCACGTCGTGTTCGGGATTCTCTCTGGGGCCGATGTCGGCTACGGGCTCGTGGCTGAGGTTCTCGTCGTCACTACCGCGGGGAATCTCGTGGGCGGACTGGGGTTAGTCACGCTCACCCACGTCGCCCAAGCGGTAGGCGCAGAGGAATAAATGGAGTGTTGATAGCGTTGGATTGGCTCCGGTCACCAGACTCGAGCAAGGTCTCCGCGATATCCGCACCGGACCGCGAGAGTGGTTCGTGTTCGGCGGCAACCGCCTCCTCGTCGCAGGTCTCGTAACACTCGCCTTCGCGATGGGCGTCGCAGTCATGTCCTCGGCTGGCATCATCACGGCGATCGGTTCCACACGCATCACATACATGTTCCAGGCCGTGGTAACCTGGAACGTCACGCTCATCACTATCGTTGTCTCGGTAAACCAGCTCGTCCTCCCTCAAGAGCTTATGAGTACGAACGGCGGCGCGGCAACCTCCAACAGACAGGCACTCGTTTCGCCCACCTCACCATCAAAAGCATCGGCTCACGGTTCGCACGGTGGAGCGCGGACTATCTCCACCGCGTGTCGAAGGCCGTCGTCCGTGAAGCTGTGGAGAACGACTGCACGGCAATTGCGTTCGAGAACCTGACGCACATCCGCGAGCGTATCTCGAACCTCTCAAAGTTCCAACAGTGGGTGTTCCGCGAACTCCAACGTCATGTCGAATACAGAGCCGAAGAATACGGTATTGACGTGGAAACGGTTGCACCTGCTTATACGGGCCAGCGGTGCAGTCACGGCGACTGCGGGTTCACGCACGAGGACAGCCGTGATGGTGACGAGTTCGAGTGTCTGAAGTGCGGGAAGGAACTGCACCCCGACTACAATGCAGCCCGGAACAACGGGTGGCGACTTCTCCAGCACTGGCTCACGTCTGGTTCTTGACGGGCCACCAGTCAACTGCCCCTCGAGTCAGGGCCGCTGAACGCGAACGGCGATTACACGCCTTCCGCCTTGCGTGGGTAGAGCGGGAGTCCACGACAAGCGACGGGGTCTGGTGAGTGCAGGGAAAATTTATTGGGTATTGGTGACAAGAACCGAATGGAATGACATCAATATCAATGAATGATCCGGCGGGGAGAGAGGAGGCGCTCCGTCGAATGCTAACGATCCGCGAGTTCGACAGTACAGCCGGCGACCTGTTCGCCGACGGCGACATTCCCGGGTTCGTACACCTCTACATCGGCGAGGAAGCCGTCGCCGTAGGCGCGTGTGCAGCCCTCGAAGACGAGGACTTCATCACGAGCACGCACCGTGGACACGGCCACTGCATCGCCAAAGGCCTCGATCCGCGAAAGATGATGGCCGAACTCCTCGGGAAACGCGAGGGATACTGCAACGGGAAGGGTGGCTCGATGCATATCGCGGACGTCGACGCGAACATGCTCGGCGCGAACGGGATCGTGGGCGCCGGCCCGCCACTCGCAACGGGCGCTGCGTTGACCTGCCAGTACCACGACGACGAGCGCGTCGCGCTCGCGTTCCTCGGCGACGGAGCGGTCGCACAGGGCCAAGTTCACGAAGCCATCAACCTCGCAGCAACCTGGGATCTCCCGGCCGTGTTCCTCGTGGAGAACAACCACTTCGGCGAGGGAACACCGGTCGAACAGCAACACAACGTCGAAAACCTCAGCGAGACGGCGGAGTCGTACGACATCCCCGGCTTCACCGTCGACGGCATGGATGTCACCGCGGTCAACGAAGCCGTCGAAGAGGCGCGCGAGCGCGCAGCGAACGGCAACGGGCCGACGTTCATCGAGGCGGAGACGTACCGCTACCGCGGCCACTTCGAAGGCGACCCTGAGCCGTACCGCGACGAAGACGACGTCGAGCGCTGGCGGCAACGGGACTCGATTGAGACGTTCGCCGATCGGCTGATCGAGCGCGGTGAACTCTCCGAAGATGAGCTGGAGGAGCTTCGCGCGGAAGTTGAAGCCGAAATCGAGGAAGCCGTTGAGTTCGCCCGCGACGCCGATCTGCCGACAGCCGAGGAGGCGTACGACGATATGTTCTCCCAGCCGGTCCCAGAGATCGAGCGATTCGCGAGTGCACTTCGTACCGACGGCCGCGGAGGTGACCAGCAATGAGCACACAGCCCGATTCCGCATCAAGCGAGAGTACGGAGTCGATGACCGTTCGCGAGGCGATCCGCGCCGCGCTCCGTGAGGAGATGGACCACGACGAGGACGTCTTCATCATGGGCGAGGATGTCGGTAACTACGGCGGCGTCTTCGAGGTTACCGATGGGCTCCACGAGCAGTTCGGCGACGAGCGCGTCCGTGATACGCCGATTAGCGAGGCCGGATTCGTTGGCGCTGGCGTCGGCGCCGCAGCCAGCGGAACCCGCCCCGTTGTCGAAGTGATGTTCTCCGATTTCCTCGGCGTCTCAGGCGAACAAGTGATGAATCAGATGGCGAAGATGCGGTATATGTTCGGCGGGAAGATCGAGATGCCGATCACCGTTCGGACGACAGAAGGCGGCGGCATGGGCGCGGCAAGCCAGCACTCCGGCACGCCACACACTTGGTTCGCGCATTTCCCCGGCCTGAAGGCTGTCACGCCCGGGACGCCGGAAGCGGCCAAGGGGCTGTTGAAGTCCGCCATCCGTTCTGACGACCCTGTGTTCTTCTTCGAGAATAAGATGATGTACGAGCAGGACGGCGATGTCCCAACAGACCCGAACTATACGGCCCCGATCGGTGAGGCGTCGGTCGAACGCGAGGGCAGTGACGTGACTGTTGTTGCGACACAGCGTCTCGTCGGCGAGTCACTCACCGTCGCTGACGAGCTTGCGGGCGATACAAGCGTCGAGGTGATCGACCTGCGGTCGCTGTATCCGCTGGACACGGAGACGCTGGCGGACAGCATTCAGAAGACCGGGCGGATGGTCGTCGCCGACGAGAGCCCGCTCTCGTACGGCGTCCACGCGGAGGTCGTCACCCGCATGGTCGAAGACGAGTTCTTTAGCCTCGATGCTCCCCTCCAGCGCGTCGGGGTGCCCGACACACACGTGCCGTTCAGCACGCCGCTCGAAGACGAAATTGTGCCGGACGGGGCGGACGTCCGCGACGCCATCAATCAGGTGGTCTGATCGGTGGCGACGCCGACCGTCGGCGTCGTTGTTAACCCGGCGGCCGGCAGGGACGTCCGCCGGCTAATCGGGAGCGCGAGCGTCAGCGACAACTACGGGAAACGCCGTGCGGCCGAGAGCGTGCTCGCCGGACTCGATATCGTCGACGATCCCGTAGACGTCGTTCTCGCACCGGACTCGGGGCGCATCGGCCAGCAGACGGCCGACGAAACCGACCGGTCGAACGTCACCGTGCTCGACGTTGACGTCGAGGGGTCTGGCGCGGACACGCGCCGCGCTGGTAGCGCCTTCCGTGAGCTGGCTGACGCCGTGGTCGTCTTTGGCGGCGATGGCACCACCCGGGACCTGGCGATCGAGATCGGTGATGTACCGGTGCTGGCCGTCTCGACGGGCACAAACAACGTCGTTCCGACGATGATCGACGGCACAGTCGCGGGCGCCGCGGCCGCATTCGTCGCGACAGGCGTGGTTGACGCCGACGCAGTCACCGACCGTCACGCGATGGTCGCGGCGGACGTCTCCGACGGCCGCTCTGTCCGCGGGCTGGCCACTGTCAGCATCGTCGATCGCTCGTTCATCGGGACGCGCGCAATCCTCGATCCCGATGAGTTCCTCGGTGGCGTCGTTTCCCGGGCTAGCCGCGGCGAAATCGGGCTGTCTGGGATCGCAGGCGCATGCACGCAGCTTGCGCCGACGGACCCTGGCGGGGTGGGACTAGAACTCGACCCGGATACGGATCGGACGGTCCCGGCGATTACGACCCCCGGCGACGTCAAGCATGTGGGCGTCGCGTCGTGGTCGCGGCTCGATTTTGACGAACCACGGACGTTTGACATCGACGATGCCGTCGTCAGTGTGGATGGCGAGCGGGAACTTGAGGTGAGCAACGAGGACGTGTCGATTCGACCGGTCGCCAGTGGTCCGCAACTCGTGGATTTCGAGGCGGTCTTCGAGCAGGCGCCGACGCACTAGGCGCGCTCCCAGGACAGCGACATCGGGAGATCCGCGTCGAGGAGTTCCGCCACGTGGCAACTCCGTTCGCCGTTCTCGACGATGCGGTCGAGCGTCTCCTCGTCCACGTCGGGCGCGTCAATATTGACGGCGACCTCGATGGCCTCTACCGATCCCGAGTCCGGCTCCGCATCCGCGGTCACGTCGATGCGAGCAACGTCGAGGTCGCGGACGTCGGCCTGATAGCGGATCGACAGCGACAGACACGCCGACAGCGACGACAGGAACAGGTCAACCGGCGACGGCGTGCCCTCGTCGGCGCTGTACTGCTGTTCGACGCCGGTAGTTCGTACCGTACCCGACATTCCGTCTTGTGAGGTGGCGGTCGCGTGACGCTCGGGGTAATCTTCAGCGGCCACTGGACTGACTTCATCTGGGAGCAGCGGCCACGGATCTTCCAGGTGGGCGACCAGTGACTGCAGGAAGCGCGCAGCGTCGGCGCCGTCGACTACACGGTGGTCGAACGAAAGATCGAGCGGTAGCACGCGACGCGTTTCAGGCGTGCCATCATCCTGGGGTACGACGCGTTCGTCGACCGCGTTCACACCGAGAATGGCGATCTGGGGCGGATTGATGATCGGGTTGAACGATTCCACGCCGAGCACACCGAGATTCGTGACCGTGAACGTCCCGCCGCGGAGGTCACTCATCGTGTACTCGCCGTCGAGCGTGCGTTGCGTAATCTCGCGGCGAGCCTCCGCGACCTCCCCCAGCGACTTCGAGTCGACGGCCGGAACGACCGGTGTGACGAGTCCTTCGTCGACGTCGACGGCCACGCAGATGTTGTGTTCCTCGTAGAGGCGATGCGTGCCGTCCTCGAACGTCGCGTTGAACTCGGGGTGATCCTCGAGGGCCGCTGAGAGTGCGACCAGCAACACGTCCGACATGGAGACATCCACATCGAGTGCGTCCTCGGCGGCGTCCACGGCCGCAAGCAGTTCCTCTACATCGATTTCGCGGTGTTCAGTAACGTGGACGGCCTCCCGGTAACTCTGTCCGAGACGATCGGCGATCGACTGGCGCATTCCACCGAATGTGCGCTCCTCCGAGAGTGTCCGTGCCGCACCACCTCCCGGGCTCCCGGTCGAGTCTGCGGCAGCCTCGACATCCTCGGCAGTGATGGCACCGCCGGGTCCGCTCCCGGAGACCGCAGTAAGGTCGACATCCAACTCGTCGGCTCGTTTCTTCGCACGGGGACTGGCTTTCACGTCATCCGTACTGCTTTCGGCAGCCGCCTCGACATCCTCTGCCGTAATCGCGCCATTAGGGCCGCTTCCGGAGACGGCACCGAGATCTACGTCAAGTTCCTCCGCACGCTTTCGTGCACGCGGACTTGCATCTCTGGTTCCGGAACTACCGTTTTTTGTCGTCTCGCTCTCCGCCGACGTTTGAGCCGCAGGCTCAGCGGAAGTCTCGTCCTCCTCGCTTGCTGTTGCTGCCCCGTCCTCGAGCTCGGTTTCGGCTTCGTCGATCAACGCCGAGATATCTTCGTCGGCGCCAGCGATAATCCCTATTGGCGTTCCGGGGTCGACCGTCTCGCCCTCGTCGAGAAACACTCGCCGAAGCACGCCGCCTTCCCTGGCATCCACTTCTGCGGTCGTTTTCTCGGATTCGATCTCCGCGACAGTCTCCTCGGCTTCGATGGTGCCGTCCTCGCTGACGTACCAGTCCAGCAGCGTCCCTTCGTCCATCTCCAGGCCGAGCTTTGGCATCCGGACGATATATCCCATGGTGAGAGCAATCACACCAAACCACATAATTATTTGTCCGATGCAATACACGTGAACTGCCACGGGCCACCGCGCCCGTGGCTTCCTGGGGTTAGTCGGGCCCACTCACTCCACAATCTGCCGTGAGACCTTGTGGAGTTGGTCGTGGGCTACCGTTTCTCCTGCTTAGACACTCCGTCAGATGATGGCTTCCCGGCGTTCTTCGTTCGCTTTCGCACGTGAATTTCGGCGTCGTTGCGCCTCGATTTCAGCGGGCACCGTGCTATCGTCTCTTTACTCATTCATATAAAATAAACACAATCAATCTTAATATCAATTAGAGGATTGTATCCTGTGTGTGTTTGACAACCACACGGTAACAAATGGTGGGAAAACAGCCACGAACGCGCAGCGATCCGAACCGGTACAACCACGAAGAAGCAACTGAACTCGACGAGGAACCGTTCGAGAACGCCGACATCGGCCGCCGGACGTTCCTCGGACTCGCAGCAGCGACAGGGGCCGCACTCGCGCTCCCAGGGACGGTTTCCGCGGAGGTAACCGACGACGCGATGACGGACCTCGCGGAGTTCGTCGTCAACGCAACACCCGACGATTACGAAGCCGCGCTCGTCCTGGAATTCGAGGATACGGACGCACTCTCCGCGTTCTACGACGAGTACGGCGAACCGGACTGGGACGTCGACGAGGAGCTACGCGCACCGAAGGCGGTCACACGCGAGTCCCCGACGCCGGCCGCACACGGCCACCTTACTGCTTCCGAGGTCGAGCACGTGCTCAACGACATCGGCGGCGTCGAGTACGCTGATTTCTCGCCGGGAGCGAACCCGTTCTGGAAGCTAGACGGCGGCTACGACGACAGCGTCTTCCCGCCGGCCGAAGACGCCCGCGACTTCATCTCCCACACGGAGACCGGGGCAGCCCTCAACCACCTCGAAGCCGAACACCCCGACACGGTGCGCGTCCGCCGCATCGGGCAGGGACCGGGCTGGAAGAACTCCTTCACCGGTGAAGACCCCGACCCGAACGACATCTACGTCGCCGAGGTGACCAACAATGTCCGGGACGAAGCGTCGTTCCAGGAGAAGGACAAGGCCGTGTTCACGCTCGCCATCCACGGCAACGAGCGCGCCGGCTGTGAGGCCGGCAGCCGCATCATCGAGGACGTCACTACTGGCGACGCGGACAGCTTCAGCGAACTCCTCGACGACATCGTCATCGTCTTCGTCTACATCAACCCGGACGGCTGGACCGTCCGGAAGCCGCAGTACGCTTCCCAGAATCCGTACGCCGGCTTCTTCGGGTCGCCGTTCTACGGGCACTACCGCGGGAACAGCTCCGGGGTAGACACGAACCGCCAGTACCCGACGATTGGGTGGGCGAATCCCGCGTTCTGGCCCGCCGACCCCGAGCGTGCGCCCGACGTCCGGCCGGGCTACGACGTCGGATACGAGGACGTCGTTCCGGACGCGCTGGCTACGATTGAACATCTCCGCGGGTACGACAACGTCGAGTACCTCTGTGACTACCACATGATGGGGTTCGCGGACACGATGGTGCTGAACCTCGAATCCAACGCCGCCTACGAGCACGACGGCACCCACAATCTCGACGAGGTCAACCGCCGCATCGACGCCGCGATGACCGACCAGTGGGAGAGCCCGCAGGAAATCGCCAGCGACACGATTCGAGCAGGGAAGGACAGCACGTTCGGCGATCCGAACGACTACGTGCCTGACGAGCTGCTGGACTACGGGTCGATCTACGACTCGCTAGGGTACAATATCACGGGCGGTCTGCTCGGCTGGGCGGGCCAGCCCGAGGAATTCGGCGGTCTCGGTGCTGTCACGGTTGCACCCGAGCTGGCGATGCGGGACTTCTCGGACTGGCGGCCGTACATCGAGCGGCACTTGGAGACGGCGTACCGGCTCTCGATGCAGGAGTTCGCGGAGATGACGGCGGCGTCCACGGACGCGACGGTTGCAACCGGCGGCCAGGACACGGCGTACGTGACGACCGACGAGCTGACGCGCCGGTCGGCGGACCTCTCGCACACCGACGAAAGCCCGGGGAAAGGCGAGGGCCCCGGCCAGGACCGCGCGACCGAGGTCCAGCGGCGGCACGAGACGGTCCAGCCCGGTCCGAGTGGTCGCGCCGAAGCGTCCGCCGAGGAACGCACGCACTCGCTGGCCGCACGCGTCGCTGACGGCGGCGCGAACGAGGGCGTCGTAAAGCTCGTCAACCCCGGCGGACAGGTCGTCCGTACGATCGACCTCAACGAAACCGACGAACGTAGCTTCTACGTCCCGAACCCGGCGTCGGGTGACTGGTCGATCGAACTCGAGGGCGTGGACGACGTCGACGTCGAGTTCGTCACCGTCGAGGCCGACGAGGAACACCCTGACCCCGAGGAGGCGTTCGGCTACTCACAGGCAGAGTACGTCGTCAACCCGATGCAGTTCTTCGCGGACCTCGAGCCGAACCTCGAAGCCGGTGCGATGGAGGGCGTCCGCGTCCACGACGTCCGCGTCGGAAAGCTGCTGCGAGGAAACTCCGGGAAGCGGCGCTACGACAAAGTTGTCGTCTCTCACGACGTCGGCCGCGACGACTCGCGGTACGTCGACGAGCTCGAAGCGTTCGTGGAAGCGGGCGGTGACTTGGTGTTGACCGATACCGGCCTGAACCTGCTTGCGGAGCTCGACGTCGGCGAGGCCGCGGCCATCGAGGACGGCGACCTTCAGTCGATCCGCGTCGGTATCGCGAACCTGATCGACCGGGACTTCGAGCACTACCTCCTGTCGGACATTCGGCCGCTACAGTTCGAGATGTGGAAAAGCCCGCAGGTCGGCTACGTGCCAAACGAACCGGACCAGCCGGCGACGGTCGTCGACGACGACGCGTTCACGGACGCTGGCGGTGACGTGGCCGGCCGAATGGAAGGACAGACAGCGGACGGCTCCGGGGCAGATGGCGTCGCCGTTGGCGCACTATCTGCCGGGGACAGCGAGATCAACGTCCTCGGGTCGGTGCTTCCACCGGCCAGCCAGCGCGAACTTCACCCGTTCGGGATGGCCGACTACGCCGTCTCTTTCATGGGGCACACGCTGTTGTGTAATGCGCTCGGCTTCCAACAGCGCCGGTTTGTCGAGGACGAACTTGTCGGAACCTGGGGCGACGTCAGGTAAGCAATAGACTCCCCAATTTTCCGCCTGACCGAATTCACGCAGTTAGCGGCCTCTCTGATTGCAGCAGCGATTTTGAGATGAACCCGGAGTGTTCGACCCTGACGGCCGAGCTCGCTGACGACGCCGAACGTGTACGACTCGGAGCGGCGAGTTACGTACACTAGATCGCCGAAAGCCGTCGTTAGCAATGGTCTATGACACCCTCAACGTAGAGTATCCGACCTCATTCGTTCCCCAAGGATGTCCACACTGGTGTTTCGTTAACGGCGCACGTCCTCAGCGGTGTATGGTTCGGACCGTGGCTGAGGTATCGAGCTACGAACTTGCATCGGTTGATTCTCAGGCTTTCGAGGCCCCGTGACACAGTATCCCTCTGAAGTTGTTTGGCTGATGAATACTAGTGGATGCTTCATCAGCGTTGGGCGCGTTGTCCTACTGGTCGGTGAGTCCCGGATACGCTAACTGGAGTTCGCCATCGAGCGTGTAATCAGTGCTGAGGATGCCACCACCCGAGAGTTCGATGGTCGCGTGGATATTGAGGTCTGTCGCTGTTCTCGATCCCGGGATGACAATCAGGTTCAGGGTACTAATCGTTTCATCAGCGAGGTCATCTAAATCGGTGATCTCGATGGCCGTGCCGAGATCCCGCTTCGGCGTAGAGAGCGACAGTGATGGAGGCGGAGAACTATCGCCCTCGACTGGAGCGGCGACAGCGACCTCCGCAGGGGATTCCGTTGCTATCTCCGGCATCCAGACCCGCAATTCGATCGAATCCACACGGGTGCCATCCTGATGCCAGATCTCGGTTGTGAGCTCGATCCTGTCGGATTTCACGTGCCCATCGACTCCAACGTGGCCCACTTCACCGTCATTCGAATTGAAGACGAGCGCCTTCCTCCCCGGTGAATCCTCGTGCACCGTCGGATCAGAGAGCGTTTGAGTCCCTGTGACGGCACTGCAGCCTGCTGATGCCGCGATGCCGGCAGTCCCGACTGCCGCAAGGTACGTCCGCCGGTTCATGTTGAAACGGAGGACACTGAGTTATAAAGTAGACAGGGACGCTCAAACTCGCATTTCGGTCTTGACCGTTCCTCGTTCCCGAGACCAACTTCGAACACATTCCCGCGGATAGATATACACTGTCCGGAACAATCTCAAATCAGATTCGCCGCTTTGTCCGTGAACACGGCACGTCGGCGATTTTCGTCGGGAGCAAGAACGCAGGCCACAGTATCATCGGACACGAAAGTATCGGTGGACGAGTGGCATACGAGACGGACCACGATACTGCGATTATCCGAAACCCACACCCGGACGTAGAAAATCAAATGAAAACTGATAGTTTGCGTTCGACGCCCACAGTCTGTCGGTTACGACTGATTGGGGATGTCAGTGGTTTCGATCAGCCGCTTGTGTCCGCGGCGCAGTCGCGCCGCGACGGCCTGGCGGGAGACGCCGATCTCGTCGGCAATTGCATCGAGCGTCGTCTGTCGCGGCGAGTCGAAGTAGCCCTGTTCGTAGGCGACTCGCATCGCCTCCGCCTGGGCGTCGGTGAGCGGATTGCCGACGGCGCCTATTGCGGTCTCCTGATAAATTCGATCGAGGGTGAAGGGAAAGTCATTGGCCCGACAGTACTCTCGCAGGGCCGTCAGCGCGTCCCGGTCGGGGACACGGGCCCGGACCGTGTACTCGCCGTCCTGTAACTCGATGTCGAGATACGCGATGTCGTGTTCGATCGCAATGGGGTAGGTGCCCCGCGTGTCCGCCGTCGCGGCGTAGGTAACGACGTAGTGGGCGCTGTCCTCCGTGGTCGTGAGGACGGTGTAATCGGCGACTGTGGGATCGGCGTCGAGTGCCGCCTCAAACTTGTCGAACTGACTGCCGTGAGCCGCGAACCTGAATTTGCGCGCTTGGTCGTCCTCCAAGACGACGTCCTTGCCGGAGAACCGCATCTCCGGTACGGCCTTCGAGGCTTCGGCCAGTGGCGGGATTTCGATGCGGAACTCGGCAATGAAGCTCACACTATCGATTGGGTCGGCTACCTCAAAAGGAACCCGGGAACTGGACTTAAACCCTTACGTAGTCAACCGTCGCGGATTTGCGGGGACAGGCCCAAATGCAGGTAATGACTTCCACCAACGCAGCCGTCGAGAGCCACCAGTCAGTCGACACCAGCGAATATCGCTACGAGGTAGCGCCGGACGAGTCTCCCAGCGAGGCGGTGATAACCGCCGTGGCCGAGGCCACAGGCCGACCCGCCACCCCGCTCGAAACCGACGACTCCGGGCCCGGCTCGGACCCGCTGCCGCCGCTGTTCGAGACGATCAACCCCGACGCGCTCGATGCACTGGCTGCCCCCCAAGACGGTCAAGGGAACTGCCTGGTGACGTTCACCTACGCCGGCTGCACGGTGAGCGTGGAAGAGCAAGCCGTGACAGTAGCAACGCAGACCTGATATCCTCTCACGGCTAAAGCCGTGGGGTTCCCCTACTGGGGATTGAACCCACGGACACGGAGAGGTTCGCAGGTTCGTCGTCGCGGCCGACGATGACCTGCGTTTCGGGCTGTGCCAGTACGGCCCCAGCCTCGGACAGCGGCCTCTCGAACTTGCCCAAGGCTCGTTTGCCGATGTGCAACGCACCGTTCTTGCCTGCATTGTCGTCCAGCCCACACTCGGGACACTCAAAGCGTCCCCGCGTGTCACGGACGCCCTCGCAGGCACGGCGGTTGCACGTTTTCGACGTATCGTATTCGTCGACCAACCGCACGTCGATACCTGCGTCGTGGGCCTTGTACTCGATGTAGTTGAGCAGGCGGGCGAACGGCATCTTGTGGGTCTCGTCGTTGATGTACCGCCCCTTGTCGTTGTCCTTGCGAATTACACCGAGATCACCCACGATGATAACCCGGGGATGTACAGTTACCCACCGGAGATTATTTATTCCTGTTCTGATTATATTCGTAACAAGCCCGTGTTATGGCTGAGGCACCTGACTCAGGCGGGGCGGACCTCGTCGAATGCGCTGCTTGCGGGGAGATTTATAGAAAGTTCGAGGCGAAAACCCACGGCTTTAGCCGTGGGATGAAGCCGACAACTGGGAATCAACCCACGCTCCAGTAGCAGGCCGACTCCCCCAGACTTTAAGAAACACCTCATCTACATATAAGATATGGAGGTGCGGCGTACTGTCCTCGTTGCGCTCGACGTTGACAGTGATGACGCCGCACTCCTCGAAGACACCGTAGACACGTTCCTCTGGTCGGCACAGTACGTTGTTGACCACGCGTTCCAAGGCGAGTATGTCACTACCAGCAAGACGACGCTGGACGACGAAACCTACGACGACGTGCGAGAGCAAACAGACGGCTTCAACGGTGGACTAGTACAAGCCGCTCGAAACAAGGCTGCCGAAGCCTGCAAAAGCGTCGTCGCACGCTGGCAGAACGGCAAGAAGGCATCAGAACCCACGTTCACCAGTCCGCACGTCGTCTACGACAAACGCACTGCGACGTTCCACGACGACTACGTCAGCCTCGCCACCACAGACGGACGCATCGAAGTCGACTACGTGCTTCCCGACGAGGATAGCGATACGCCGCACTCGGAATACCTGTTTTCAGACAAATACGAAATCACAGGTGCGGAACTCCACTACCAAGACGACGGCGACTGGGTGCTTCACGTCCACTGCAAGACGGACGTGGAGTCCGACACGTCGGCCCAGGCAGCCACCGAGAACGGAACGGTTCTCGGGGTTGACCTCGGCGTGAACAACCTCGCCGTCTCTTCAACGGGCACGTTCTGGACGGGTGACGAGTTCGACCACTGGCGGCGTGAGTACGAGCAGCGGCGTGGCGACCTCCAAGCGTGCGGGACGCGCTGGGCACACCAGAATATCCAATCTGTTGGACGGAAAGAGGAAGGCCGATTCAAGCTGATGCTTCACCGCATCAGCAACGAACTCATTACAGAGGCCCGTGAGAACGAGTGTTCGGTGATTGTGTTCGAGGATTTGACCGATATTCGTGAGCGTACCGGAGCGTCGTGGGGGCACAAGTGGGCGTTCGACCGCTTCTACGAGTACGTCGCGTACAAGGCCGAAGAATACGACATTGTGGTCACGCAGGTTGACCCTGAGAACACGAGTCGGCGTTGCTCGCACTGCGGGTTCACACACCCCGACAACCGCGACAACGAGGACTTCGAGTGCCTGAAGTGTGGATACGAGAACCACGCCGACTACAATGCCGCGAAGAACATCGGGTTACGGTATCTCCGTCGCAACCAAACTGGGGGCGACGGAGGCGCACCCTTGGGCGTGCGCTTGAACAGCGGGACGTTGAACGTGAACGGAGGCTATTCTCCTGCCACTGCTAGTGGCCAGAACGGGAGTCCACGCTGAATCCCACGGCTTCAGCCGTGGGTAGCTCAACCCGCGCAAGTAGAGGAAGGCGGTGAGTTCCGCCCAGTCGGAATCGAGAACGAATGCAAGTGTGGTAACGAAGAATTCACGCTCATCGGAACGTGATACGTCCCGCCACGCTTGTGTAGGGCCGTGCCGGACGCAGAAAGATTCATGCTCGTGGCTGCGCCATTACTATGGTGGTGAGTAACAAATGACAATCGCGATTCAGGCACCTGACCATGTCCAGTGAAGATCAGGACCCGGTAAAGACGATCTGTCCGTACTGTGGTGTCGGCTGCGGTATCAACGTCCAGCCCGGTGACGACCCCGGCGACATGCAGTTTATGCCGTGGGGGGACGCTCCGGTCAACGAGGGGCGGGTCTGCATCAAGGGTGGCGCAGCGACCGAAGTCGTCGACCACGAAGACCGACTGACCGACCCGCTCGTAAAGGAGGGTGGCGAGTTCCGCGAAGCCACTTGGGAAGAAGTCTACAGTACCATCGTCGACGAGATGCAGCGCATCCGGGAGCAGTACAACCCCGACGCGATGGGGTTCTACGGCTCCTCGAAGGTGATGAACGAGGAGAACTACCTCCTCCAGAAGCTCGCGCGCCGGTTCGGCACGAACAACGTCGACAACTGCACGCGGATGTGCCACGCCTCCACAGTCTGGGCGCTCCGCACCAGCCTGGGGATGGGTGCGATGACGAACAGCATGGCGGACCTTGAGGAAGCCGCCGATCTCTTCTGGATCCACGGCGCCAATCCCGGCGAACAGCATCCGATCGCGAACAGCCAGTACTTCCGGCAGGCGGTGCTGGACGGCGCGACCGTCATCCAGGTCGACCCGCACGCGAACAAGACCACGGAGTCGTTCAAGATCGACGAGACCGACCGCCACATGCACCTCCAGGTGGACCCGGGCGCGGACATCCCGCTGTTGAACGTCGTCCTGAAGACGATTCTAGAGCGTCACGAGGCCGACCCGGACGCGGGCTGGATAGACGAGGCGTTCATCGAGGAGCGCACGGAGGGCTTCGAGGACCTCCGCGAGACCCTGGAAGGATTCGACAAGGAGGCCGCCGCCGAGGAGTGTGGCGTCCCCCTCGAAGACATCGAGTTGGCGGCCGAGAAGTACGCCACCGCGGAGAATGCCGCTATCTTCACGGGGATGGGGATGAGCCAGCACACCTGCGGCGTCGACAACGTCCAGAACGAGATCAATCTCGCGCTGATTACCGGAAACCTCGGGAAGCCGGGGACCGGCGTGAATCCGCTCCGCGGCCAGAACAACGTCCAGGGGACGTGTGACGTGGGCGCGATGCCGAACGTCCTCCCCGGGTACCAGCTCGTCGACGACGACGAGGCCCGGGCGTCCGTCGAGGACGTCTGGGGGTTCGAGGTGCCAGACGAACCCGGGCTGACGAACGTCGAGATCTCCCACGAGGCCGGTACGTCCGTCCACGGCCTCTACGTTATGGGCGAGAACCCCGTGATGAGCGAACCCGACGGCAACCGGGTCGCCGAACGCCTCGACTCGCTGGAGTTCATGGTGGTCCAGGATATCTTCATGACCGAGACCGCGGAGTACGCGGACGTCGTGCTGCCGGCGACGACGTGGGCCGAGCGCGGCGGTACCGTCACGAACACCGATCGGCGCGTCCAGCGGATGCGCGGCGTCGAGAAAGTCCACGAGAACACCCGACACGACCTCGACATCATCACCGAGGTCGGTACCAGGTTGTTCGGCGAGGACGAGGGCTTCGACTTCGATACGCCCGAAGAGGTGTTTGAGGAGCTCCGCGAGGTCTGCCCCATCTACCACGGCATGACTTACGATGCCCTCGGGGAAGAGGGCATTCAGTGGCCGTGCTACGAGCCCGGCGACGAGGGCGACCGGTTCCTCTACGCGGACTCCTTCGAAACCGAGAGCGGTCTCGGGCACATCGAGGGCGTCAACCACCAGCAGCCGAAGGAAACCCCAGACGAAGAATACCCCCTCATCCTCACGACTGCTCGGATCGAGGAGCACTACAACACGGGAACGATGAGCCGTCGATCACCGACGCTGAACCGCCAGCAGCCGGAGAACTTCATCGACATCCACCCAAACGACGCGAAGCGCTACGGCGTCACGGACGGCGACGATGTGACGGTGACGTCCCGACGCGGTGAGATCACAGTCACAGCTCACGTTACCGAGGACATCACGGAGGGTTCGGTCTGGACGACGCCGCACTTCGCCGCGGCGTCCGCGAACCGGTTGACGAACGACGTGCTCGACGAGCGCGCGAAGATTCCCGAGTACAAGGCTGCCGCGGCCGAAATCGAGGTCGGTATCGAGCCGTCCGACGGGAACGCGCCTGCCGACGACTGAGTCGGCCCGCTCCCCTATTTTGCCTGGCTGTCCGGGCTACGTCTGCGCCGCCTGCTATCGTTCTTCGAGGAAAGAACATCGCCGTTTTAACCGGTAAATACCCCAACTGAGCGGCGCGGTGCCGTGGAAAGTCCCCTGTTTACGCCAGGGAGGCGGTCACCGTGAACCACTGCGTCTCGAACTAGTTCAAACAAATCTTTATTCATATTGCTAACCACAATACGTACTGATGGCTCACGTCGAGAACCTCTGGGTCTACCCGATCAAGGGATTGGACCGGATGACAGTCGAAACGATCAGCATCAACGACGCTGGCACTTTCCAAGGGGACAGAGAGTACGCGCTGTTAGACCCCGAAGAAAACAACGTGATCGAGGACCGCTTCGATTCGGTCGGCAAGACGTTCAACGGGAAAGAGATCGACCACACTCACGAGGTGCGATCGGCCTTCGAACCGGACTCCCACGAACTCACTTTGACGATGCGCGAGAGCGGAGAGGAGGTCACGTTCGACCTGCGAACCGAACGCGACACCGCGAGTGAATGGTTCAGTGAGTTCGTTGGAGAGCCGGTCGAACTACGCCATCGAGAACCGCCGTCGTTTATCGACCGGCCGAAGCTGGGTCCATCGGTCATCAGCACCGGGACCCTCGAAGAAGTGGCATCGTGGTTCGACGACATGACTGTGGAGGGGGCGCGGATTCGCCTCCGGCCGAATATCGAAATCGGCGGTGTCCCACCCTTCTGGGAGGACCGTTTCCTCGGCGACGACCCCTCCGGATTCGAAATTAACGGGGCCTGGTTCGACGGTGCTGAAGCCTGTGCACGCTGCGTCGTTCCCTCGAGAGATCCCGACACTGGAGAGCCGATCGAGGACTTCGAGCAGCGATTCGCGGAGTATCGCGAGGAGACACTTCCGGACTGGGCACCGAGGGAGGAGTTCGAACACTTCTTTACCGTCATGCTCATCACGAAGGTGCCAGAGGACGACTACGGGAGTACGATAAGCGTCGGCAACGAGGTTACGGTCGGTGACACGCTCGAGGTGTAGCACACTGGAGACGGGGAGGTATGATCGAGGCGTGGGCGGCCTCCCCGTTGAAACGGACGTTTCTGTCGTCGTCTGACCGACGAGCAGCGGAGTAGGCAGTGTCGGTTGCTCCTCAGAGCGACTCGCTGTCCTCGATACGATGGCGTGTTTCGACCGCAATGGCGTCCCGGGGCGTTGGGAACTCTGAAGACCGCTTTGGGATGAACCGAGGTGAGATTGTGTGCCGTCACTCGACTCTCGTCGACCTACCGGAGTGCTGGTTCGTTACCACGTCTGGCTGGGACGTGGCGGCCGACACAGTTTCTCGACGCGTTGAATTCCCCCTCGACGACCCACCGAGAATAGGGCGGTTCGTCGATGAGGCCCAATGGGTTCGAAGACGCGTCTCGGCGAGGAACTCGGCTGTCCGTTCGCAACAGGGAGGCCACCGTTTCTCGAACCCGGCGTGAATACACGAATCCATGCCGTTAGCTGCTTGGCAACCCCCACTAGAAGAGATATCTGCGGACTCGAAATCCCCCAAATCCACATACATTTTGGGCACTCCCGATATCCGTACTACGGGTGGCAAAACTACTGGGTGGGGAGCGAGCGTCAGTACCCACAGAACGCCTTTCCGAAGTGCCGGTCGCGCCGGTCCGTGATTCTCGAGCCAAAAAAGGTGGGGCCCTTCTATGGGGGCTATTCAAGCGGCTCGTCGGTGACGACGAGGTCCCCGCGATCCTCGGCGTTGCCGAGACTCCCGGGCGAGATGTCGAACTCGAAGGCCCCGGTCGGGAGCGCGAGCGTCGAACACGCGTTCGGCACGTCGACGACGCCGCTCTGCCGGCCTTCGACGGGGACCGTTCCCAGGATGTGCAGGGCCTGCTGGCCCGTGTACCCGAATTTCTTCAGGTAGTCGATAGCCTGTAGACACGCCCGGCGGTAGGCCGTGTGCGAGTCGATGTACTTCTGCTCGCCGTCCTCGGTAACCGAGTAGCCACAGAAGGTGACGTAGTTCTCGAAGTTGGGGCCGCGATGCCCCGGTTCGAAGATGGGGTGGGTGACGCCGTGGTCTTCCATCCCGTTTTTGACGACTTCGAACTTGCAGTCGACGTAGCCGGCCATCTCGATGGCGCCACAGAACGTGACTTCGCCGTCGCCTTGGGAAGCGTGGAAGTCGCCGACGCCGAACTTGCCGCCCTCGACGTAGACCGGGAAGTACACGGTCGACCCGATGGAGAGGTCCTTGATGTCGTGGTTGCCGCCGTGTTCGCGCGGTGGGACCGTTCGGGCGGCCTCCTCGGCCGCCGCCTCGGCTTCCTCGGGGTCCATCTCGCCCATCTGGGCCCCTTCCGGTGTCGGCGGGTTTGCGACGCCCGGTTCCGACTTTTTGGTCGGGTGGTTGGGAATGGACTCGGGGTCCTCTTCGAACTTGTCGATGAGTTCCTGTTCCCGTTCGTTCCACTCCTCTAGGAGCTCCTGGCTGGGCGCACACCCTGCCAGTCCGGGGTGGATCTTCCCCTCGTAGCGAACGTCGGGGACGTGTCTGGAGGAAACCGTGTAGCCGTCGATTTCCCAGATGGACTTGGCGGCGTTCGGGAAGTGGTCGGTGAGGAAACCGCCACCGTTCTGCTGTGAGAAGGTGCCGGTGAAGCCGAACTCGGAGCGACCGTTGAGCGGCCCCATGTCGAGGAACTCGACTTTCAGGAGGTCGCCGGGTTCGGCGCCGTTGACGTGAACCGGGCCGGCCAGGTAGTGAACCTGGCTGAGGTCGACGTCCCGTACTTCGTTCGGGTCGTCGTTGTCGGTAATCTGGCCGCCGGTCCAGTCGAGGGCTTCGAGGCGAGCGGTCTCACCGTCGTCGACTTCGACGACAGCGGGGATGTCAGGGTGCCAGCGGTTGAAGGGATTGGCTCCGGGTTGTTCGTCGGGCGGGCTGTCAACGTCGACCTCGAATTTTACTTCGGGCATTGGTATCGCGGGTGGTAGACACCCATGATTAATTTAATATTATATCTACTTAACAATTTTGGACGTGTTACTTATCTTATGCCCACGGCCAGAGCCCGGCTGCCATCAGATAGCCGCCAACAGCAGTGGCGACACCGGTTGCTGCGGTGAACCAGCCGACCGGAACGGTGAGGCCGTCACGCTGGAGTCCGAGGAGGACGAAGAAGGAAGCCCAGAGGACGGCCCACAACCACCACAGTCCAGTGAGTCCGATATCGCCCCCGAGCAAGACCAGATACCCGGTTGGGACAGCGGTCAACGCGACGAAAAAGCAATACCAGCCGAAGGAACGCTGATCCTCGACGCCGCGAATCGCGTTCGCCCCGATCCACAGGTAGGTGAACGAGAACAACATCGTTCCCGCCGCGTTGAACGGTGTCCCGTCGGATGCATCGCCTCCGAAGGCCCACCAGATGACAATCAAGAATGTTATTATTCCTGTGAGGAAATTAAATATCGCGACGTCACGGTCAGCCCCATACCCGAGCAGCCACAGTCCATTGACGAAGAGCACTCCTCCGACAAACAGGAGCCCCATCCCCAGAACCTCATACAGTGGCATTTGCCTCCCTCCAGCCGGTTCGGTAACTGGCCGCTGCCGTGGTTTGTCGTGTCATCACATGCATAACTATGTCTATCTAATACTTATAATTTTCTGGCATGAAGTGTTCTGAGAGGCGTACCCGACAGGGAGCGTGAGCGGCCGTGACCGGTAGTCCGACTGTCCCAATCGTCCGAGTCGATGACAGAGCGGCCGCATTCAAGACTGCTTGTTCACCGGTAGTACAGTCCTGCAATCGGCCGTGTGCCGATTTTTACCTATTACTGGGCCTATCAAGAAACAGGCGGAAAGTGAGGTCTAATCCCGACGAGTCCTCTCCGACTACGTCGGTCCCTACCTTCTCCCACGTTCGTTCGGTGAGCCTGTCGGCGATCTGTTGTGCCCTATCCGCGTTCGTACCGGCTGTCGTGATGGCTACGCCTCGCTCCTCGTTGTCGGCCGCGGTCTCGGTAACGTGTTCGACCCCATCGGAAACCGTCGTTTCGGGAGGGAGTTCGACCACTGTGTACGGCTCTCCCTCGAACGAGAGCCGCTCGTCCGAGTTCGATCCTTCGTCGGTTCGGACGAGTGCAGATTGAATCAGCCGATCGACTGCCGCAGTTCGCAAAGATTCGGTGCTCCGCAGCTCGTCGGCGGCAGCATTCGGTTCGACGGCAACCTGGTATTCGGCACCGGTCGTTTCCAACAACCCGTAATCGACGAGTTTGTCGAGCGAGGCTTCCGGCTCCCCCTCCTCAGCCACCAGTTCGTACTCGTCTCGTTCGATCAACCGTTTCGCGAGCGCACTGGCGCCGAATGGTTGGTCGCGGAACGACTTCCAGATGTTCGCGTAGATCTCGACGCTGTCTTCGATATGGGAACGTTTGTCAGGCATAGTACGAACGGACGGAAGCATCTGTTGTAAAATTGCGGGACATCCAGTTAGTAGACCATAAATATCCGTCGCCAAATATATAATGGATTACCATGATTATCTAATCGGAGTATGCCAGAAACCGTATTCGAGGTCGACACAGACGCACCGCCAGAAGAGCAACCGGACCCGATCGTCAACCGATGGCATCCCGACACGCCACCCGCATCGACCGTCCAGCCGGGGGAGAAGTTTCGTGTCGAGTGCCTAGATTGGACCGGGGGCCAGGTCAACAACGACGATAGCGCCAACGACATCCGTGATATGGACCTGACCCCGAATCACCACCTGAGCGGCCCGATCGAGGTCGAAGGCGCCGAACCCGGTGACATGCTCGTCGTCGACATCCTCGACATCGGTGCCTTCCCGGATCACGAGTGGGGTTTCACCGGGATCTTCGACCTGGAGAACGGTGGTGGCTTCCTCACGGACCACTTCCCGGAGGCCCGTAAGTCCATCTGGGACCTCGACGGCGTGTACACCAAGTCCCGACACATTCCGGGCGTCGAGTTCGCCGGCCTCACACACCCGGGGATCCTCGGAACCGCCCCGTCACACGAACTCCTCGAGGAGTGGAACCGGCGCGAGCAGAAACTCATCGACGACGGTCCAGACGCGGAAACCGCAGTCAACCACGAGACCCGTGAAGAGGAACCGCCCCTCGCGCTCCCGCCAGAACCCGAGAACGTCATGCTCGGTTCGATGGAGGACGAGGAACTGGAGGAAGCGAAAGACAAAGCCGCTCGCACTATTCCACCCCGCGAAAACGCGGGCAACTGCGACATCAAGAACCTCAGCCGCGGCTCGCGCGTGTACCTCCCAGTGTTCGTCGACGGGGCGAACTTCATCACCGGCGACATCCACTTCTCACAGGGCGACGGCGAGATCACGTTCTGTGGCGCCATCGAGATGGCCGGCTGGATCGACTTCCGCGTCGACGTGATCAAAGGCGGCATGGAGAAATTCGGCCTCGACCATCCGATCTTCAAACCCGGTAACGTCGAACCGGATTTCTCCGAGTACATCACCTTCGAAGGCTACTCCGTCGACGAGGACGGAACCCAGCACTACAAGAACGCCAACGTCGGCATGCGCCGGGCCTGTCTCGACGCCATCGACTACCTGAAGAACTTCGGCTACACCGGTGAGCAGGCGTACCTCTCCCTGAGCACCATCCCGGTCGAGAGCCGCCTAGCCGGCATCGTCGACCTGCCCAACACCTGCGTTACGGTGTCCGTGCCACAAGCAGCGTTCAACTTCGACATCGATCCGGATCGGCTGGACGACATGGACAGCAAATCCCGTGGAACGGCGGCGTCACCGTCGTAACGATTGGACCCTCATTTTTTCCATCTTCGAAGCGCTGGACTGCTCGGGGTCGCTCCCGAGACACCGTACACCCGCACCGCTCACTGCCGGTTTCCCGTGAATCGTTCCCGCTCTCCGAACGACGCTGCGGGACGTAACGCCTGATTCTCAACAGTCCGTACTGCAACTAACGGTCGTATGACGTACGACTGGCCAGTTTCGGCGCGAACGGGGAGAGACGCGAGCGGGACCGTCGTAGTCGACGTGGCGCTCAGTGTCCGATCGCCCAAGGATAGCCGTGGGAGTCGCTCTGGAGGCCGGCGCCGGCGCCGTGCTGATGGTCGTGGTTGTGTCCGTCTCCTTCCTCGTGAACCGGCTCGTCGACGTGAATGATGCCGTCGATACGGAGGATGGACGTCACAGCCTCGGTCGCGTTCGTGAGCAACCGCTCGTTGAGGCGGATTGGTGCAACGATTCCCCGGGAGTTCATGTCCGTCACCTCCCCCGTCTCGACATCGATACCCGCGGCCGTGTCCCCGTGGTGGTGGCGATGTCGAAGCTCCAGCAGCGTATCGATTTGATCGTGTCCGGCGTTCCGGGCGAGTGTGCGTGGAATAGTCTCCAGAGCGTCGGCGACGGCGCCGACGACGACCTGCGTCCGGTCATCGATTCCGCGGCTCCACGTTCGCAGATCTGCCGCGAGCTCCACTTCGGTCGCCCCGCCGCCCGGCACTACGCCAGGGCGGGCATCGAACGACGCGAGCAGGTCGATAGCATCGACGATGATCCGTTCGGTTTCGTCAACGACGTGGTCGGTCCCGCCACGAAGGAGCAACGACACCTGTGTCGACGCCGCGTCGCGGACGAGGGCGAACTCCGACGGCCCGAGCGTCCGTCGTTCGACGACGTGCGCGTGACCGACTGCGCTCACGTCGAGTTCTCCGAGTCGCATGACCGGAGACGCACCCGTCGCACGCTGGAGTTTGTGGATCTCGTCCTGTCGCGTCCGTTCGAATGTGAGTATCCCGGCTCGGGCCAGAAGGGCCTTGAGCCGATCGTCGATCGATTTCTGACAGAACAGCACATCGACGTCGTGCGTCGTGAGCGTCTCGACGTATCGCTCGTACTCGCTGGTCTCGAACTCCTGGAGTTGCTGAAGGTCGTCGACGTCCTCGACCGACAACTGCGACGCCGATTTCGGTGTTTGGAGGGTGAGCTCGTCGTCGACGACGGCGACGCGGGCGTCTTCGATACGTTGCGGGAGTGGTACCGGAACGTCGGTGAGTGATGTCGAAGATCGATCCGTGTCGATGACGAGCCCGTCCAGTAGCTTCGAATCGGCTGTTTCGCCCCCCGCGATTCCGTGAATGGTCACGTTCTCCAGTCGAGGGCCGTCGTTGCTTCTCGCCGCCTGATAGCCTCGGACAGCGAGGTCGGCCAAGAACGTGGTGAGCTCGGCGTTCCAACGTCCAGTTATCGACGTCTCGACGAGCCGCCGACGCGTCTCGTTGTCGTGGTTTTCCCACGTCGCGAGGTCGGGCAACCGGGCCTGGGCTCGCGTGGCCGCCTTTGCGTAGCCGTTTACGATGGTCCTCGGATGGAACCCGTCTTCCAGCAGTTCGCTGGCTTCGCGAAGAAGCGCCCCCGACAACACGATCGCGGAGGTCGCTCCGTCGCCGACGTCGCCGCCTTGCGAGTGTGCAACCTCGGAAACGAGTTTCGCGGCTGGTGACTCGATATCGATCCGGTCGACGATGCTCGCACCGTCGTTCGTCAGAACGACTTGTCCGTCGCCGACCAACATCTTATCACGACCGTTCGGCCCGAGCGTCGTCTGTAACACGTCGGCGAGAGCGATGCCAGCGGAGATGTTTTGCTGCACCGCCTCGTCACCGTCGACCTCGTCTGTGATGTTTGCGATTGTATCTACTTGACTCATAGCTGTAATGTCACCTATGAAAACAGATTGGCAGGTCATAAATTTACTGCCGGTGAAAAATCGGAACTCTGTGGGGTCGACGGCAGCAACTACCAGTGTGAACTCACGCTCCGGCTCGGAACCGGTCGTGGGACCTTCGTCTGTACGCGAACAGCGTTTTCCGGAAGGTAGCAGTCACTCACGCTCCGGGCGGGCTTCCTCCAGTGGGTAGTCGATATCGTCCGGATACGGGCCGTCGCCGGTGGTTTGGAGTTCGAGTGCGATACAGAAGCGGTCGAGCCCCACCTCGAGGCTCCCGAACAACAGTAACTCGATGATTTCGGAGTCAGTGTACACGTCCCGGAGTTCCTCGAAGTCTTCCTCCGTGATTCTGTGGGGGTTTTCCGAAAGCTGTTCCGCGAGACGGACCGCAAGGTACTCTCTTCTCGTCAGTCCGTCTTCGTCGATCGTACCGAAAACGTGGGTTTCCTTGTCAGCGACCTCGTCGCGGACTTCGAGCGTCCGGACTGTCGCACAGTACGCACACTGGTGGCACTCCGCAACCTTCAGTCGCATCAATTCGAAGAGCGCCGGATCGACGTGCTCTCCCTGACCGAACGCTTCAAACGTGTCGACGATACGCTTGAACACCGGCGGGACGTGCGCCATCGCGCCGAAAAACGCCGCGTCGCCATACCAGTCGCTCTGCGCTTCTTCGAGCAGGTCGTTGACCGCTTCGTCGTCGGCTTCTCCGGGACGAACGATGTCTGGACGGCCACTCATACGTCGTAATTCTTGTGTACTGTTCACATAGTTCTTTTCCTGCTGTTGAGGTGTTGCGTCTCTAACTACTCACGCGTGGTTCACTAACTGAGGAGGAAGCCGACGAGCACGACGACTGTGACGGCACCGACGAGGTTGGCTGCGGCGTACCCGGCGGCGACGATCCGGCGGTCGCGTTCCCAGAGCGAGACCACGTCGTACGAAAACGACGAGAACGTCGTGAAGGCGCCACAAGCTCCCGTGCCGACTGCGAGCATCGTCGTATTTCCGGCACCACCGAAGGTGACGACGGCTAACACGAGGCTCCCCAGAACGTTCACCGTGAGCGTACCGGCCGGGAAGTCGTCCATCGTGACCGTCTCACTCACCAAGTGGCGGAGGACGGCACCGATCATGCCGCCGATAGCGACTAGATACGGTGGGCCGATCACGACCTCGACACCTCCCTGGTCTCCCCAGAGAGTCGTAGCGTAACCGACCTCGCGAGGAGGACCGCGGCCAACCCGATGGCGTAGTTAGCGACGACGTTAACGATGGCCCAGACGGGCGCGGTCTGAACTGTCTCAACTGCGAAGGCACTGTAGGTCGTATACGACGAGAGGAGCCCCGTTCCGAATACGACTCGGGACCGGTCGGCGAGAATGCTGATATACCTGTCCTCGTAGAGCAGCAGACCGAGCAGGAAACAACCAGTGACGTTCGCGGTGAACGTTCCCCAGAGTCCCGGCAGAGTGATTCCGACGACGTATCTGAGATTCGCGCCAATTGCACCCCCGACGGCGACGAGCAACAGGGTTTCGATCGTCTGAAGTGGATGATCATCGCTCATTCCTGTTCGAACTCGTCTCTGACTGAGAGACGACTTATGCAAAAAGCTACCCTTGACCCGATAGCTACGAGATGCTCTGTACATCATCGCCGCGTCGCCGGTCGTCGGGCTGATTGCTGTCGTCGCTCTGTACTACTGAATCAAACCCTCAGAACGGACCGAGCCGGTACAGAGTCTCCGGCTGTCTAATTCGGAGCCGCTAACACCCATCTTTGTCGCGTTCCCACACCGGTCGGGTCTTAATTGACTTTCAGCCGCAGGTACCACTAGCATTTGAATGGATACGAAAGGTCGTGTGTGGATACTCAGACCCGTCGGTCCGTCCGCGGTCGGGATCTCCTCGTCACCACAGGACTACTTGCGGTACTCGGCGTTCTCGGGTTCTGGATGTGGCGCAGGAACGCGCCGCTCGCCCGGTACCTCCGACGACACGACCGCCGCCGGCAAAAGTCGACCTCGGAGCATACCCCGGGTACGGACCCGGTTTGACAAACTGAGAGGAACGACAGATGGACACCACCGTTTCGCACGATCTCGGTAAACGACTGTACAATGAGCCAAGATACCAATACGCAAGGTGAGCAGACGGTTCTCCGTGTCACAGTCGGCAACGGCACCCCAGACGAGATTCGCGGGGAGCTCGATGACGGTAGTGACGGCGCGACAGCCCGCGGACGCGATATTTTACAGACGGCTCGCGGAGCTTCCGACGCGGTCGACGTGCTCGAAGTCGGCTCGACGGGCCTCCCCGCGATCGAACCGCTCGTTCTCGTCACCAACGGTGGAGAGACAGCCTACCATCCGTCGCCGTCGTCCAACAGCGTACACACACTTGTCGAGCACGCCGAACTCGGCGATATTAGTGCGCCGGACGCCGCCTGGGTCGTCACCCACGACCCGGATGCAGAGACGTTGCCGATACCAGCCGACGGACCGCTCGCTGTCGGATCACGGCGAATCTTAGGACGCTGTGGGTGGATCGACCCACGCGATGGGTTTCCTCCCGAGGCCAGCGCTACTGCATTCGCACGAGATGACCCTGGCGGAGCGCTAAGGCGACTTGACGACATCGGACTCCTCGGGCGTGGTCGAGGGGACGCAAGCCAAGATGAGGATCTAGCCACCGAACTGGACAAAGTTCGAGAGGCGTCGGGCGATCCGGTCGTCGTCGTGAACGCTAACGAGAGTGACCGCCGGAACCTGACTGACCGTTTGCTGTTGGAAGGGGATTCGGCGGCCGTCGTCGATGGATTACTGGCTGTCGCCGCCATCGTCGGGGCCGCACCCGACGATACGGTCGTCTACACGAACGAGACAGACGACCTCGCCAGACGGCGGATCCGTCGGTCGCTGCACGCCGCCGTCGCCAACCTCGACGACGACGGCAACGCTGCGCCCCAGATCGTCTCCGGCCCGAACGAGTACATCGCCGGGGAGTTCACGATGGCCCTCGAAGCGTTAGAGGGGAACGACCGACTCGAAGCGCGACTGCGTCCGCCCGGTCCGGCCCGACACGGACTGTACGGACGACCAACAGTCGTGGCAACGCCGCGGACCCTTGCGCAGATAAGGACCGGTCTGCTCGACCCCGACGCCTTCGATGCCGACGACTCCGACCCGGGCACGCGACTCTTCACCGTCACCGGTGACGTGGCGTCGGGTGCGACCGTCGAGCTACCGACAGGGGGATCACTAGCGGCCGTCCGCGACGCCGTCGATATCCAGGGACAGTTCAAGATGGCGTCAATCGGCGGCCGGTTCGGTGGCTTCACCCGATCGTTGGACCGACCGGTTAGTTCGATCGGCCTGCAGAACGCGAACCTCGGCACCGAGGGCGTGATCGAGGTGTTCGATCAGGAGACCTGCCCAGTGGCGGTCACCGGAGAACGAGCGCGGTTCGCCAGCGAGAAGAACTGCGGGCGGTGTTTCCCGGGCCGCGAGGGCACGAAACAGCTCCTCCATCTCCTCCGAGACGTGTACGACGGACAGTACGAGGACGACAAGATGCGTGAACTGACGCGTACGATGGGGACGTCCAGTCTCTGTGATTTCGGACAGTCAGCGGCTCGGAGTGTCGGGACAGCAATCGACCGTTTCGAGACCGAGTTCAGGGCCCACGCGAACGGCCGCTGCCCGAGCGGGGCCTGCGAGGAAATCGACTCATGAGCATGGACGACCCACCCGGACCGACCGAGCACAGCCCGTCTGAGAACCTTCCCGGCGTTCCGGACGTCGACGACCCGCGGTCGAGCACGCCGCTCACTGACGACTTCGAGACTGGGACAGCCAACGACCCCGATGTTGGGGTCCGGAGCGATGACATGACGACCGTGATAGTCGACGACCGGCCCATCGCTGTCCCACCGGGCTCGACGCTCCTCGACGCCGTCGAAACAGCCGACACCGACGCCGACGTGCCGGCGCTGTGTTCCTACGACCGGGATACCGAGCAGGCCGACGCGATCGGGCCGCGGAGCACCTGTCGGACCTGCATGGTCGAAACCGACGACCACGGCATCGTCCCCGCCTGTAGTTTCCCGGCCGAAGACGGGATCGAGGTCTCGACCGATGCGACCGACGCCGAGGAAGCTCGGGACGTGAACCTCGATCTCGTCCTCGCGAACCACAACCTCCGCTGTACGACCTGCGGGCAGAACGGCCGCTGTGAACTCCAGGACGTCTCGATTGAGCACGGCGTGAATCAGCCCCGCTACGGCGTCTTCGACGAGCGTGACGAGTACGACCCGCTCGATGCGACCTCCGTCATTCAGATCGACCGCAACAAGTGCATCCTCTGTAACCGCTGTGTCGAGGCCTGTAACGACGTCCAGGCCGCCGGCGTGCTCCGGATGTCCGGGCAGGGCAACGACATCCACATCGACTTCCAGAAGGAGGAGGCCGAGACGATGGCCGAGTCGACCTGCATCTCCTGTGGCCACTGTGTCACCGTGTGTCCGACCGGCTCGCTCGTCGAAGACGGGCTCACGGACGCGACGACGATCCCGCTACCCGGGTTCACGCAGAAGAACTCCATCGGGGAAGTCCACGAGGCGGAATACTTCGAGACTGCCGATACGGCCGTCTCACCGAACCGGGACGTCCCGGGAACGGACGACCCTGACCGGCCGACCGACCCGGAGGATCTGTCAGGCGTCGCGAAGTTCATGGCGAAGGCGAAGGACCGAGTATCGGGTCTCTCGAAGCGAGCCACAGACACCGCGCTCAAATCGGCCGAGCAGTCGGCGGAGAGCGTCGCGGAGAAGTCGATGACCGTCGGCCAGCTGTTCGACGTCGCCGAGGGCGTCAGCGGCGCTCGGAAGCGGAATCTCACCGTGACCGACACGACCTGTACCTACTGTGGCGTCGGGTGTCGGTTCAAGCTGTACGGAAAAGGCGAGGAGATTCTCGGTGTCCGACCCGCTGAACCCGAGGAGACACCCGCAAACGACTTCTCGACGTGCGTGAAAGGAAAGTTCGGGTACGACTTCGTCGACTCCGACCAGCGACTGGAGACGCCGCTGATCAGGGAGGACGGGGAGTTCCGCGAGGCGTCGTGGGACGAGGCACTGAACCACGTCGCGCAGCGACTGTCCGATATCCGCGACGAGTACGGCTCGGACTCGCTGGCGGTGACCGCCTCTTCGAAGGCGACCAACGAGGAGAACTTCCTCGCCCAGAAGTTCGCCCGACAGGTGCTTCACACGCCGCACGTCGACAACTGCACCCGGCTCTGTCACTCTTCGACCGTCGCCGCTCTCAAACAGACCGTCGGCTTCGGCGCGATGACTAACCGCATCAACGAGGACGTCGGCGAGACCGACTGCTATCTCATCACTGGATCGAACACGACCGAGAGCCACCCGGTGTTGGCGACGCGAATCGTCCAGAACGTCCGCGACGGCGCCGACTTGTTCGTCTTTGACCCGCGGAAGATGACGATCGCAGACCACGCAGACCAGTACTCCCGCACGGTGCCGGGAACCGACGTCGTTTGGCTCAACGGGATGATACGGTACATCATCCAGGAAGACCTCTACGACGAGACCTTCGTCGAGGAGCGGACCAAACACTTCGAGGATCTGAAGGCGGGCGTCGAGTCGTACACGTTAGATCTCGTCGAAGAGGTGGCCGACATACCGCGGGAGCAACTCCGCAACGCCGCCGAGACGATCGCGAACGCTGACACCTGTATCTACGGGTGGGCGATGGGGCTGACCCAGCACGCCCACGGCACGCACAACGCGCTCGCTATCGCCAATCTGGCCCTGCTCTGTGGCCACCTCGGCAAGCCGCGGTCCGGGCTCTCGCCGTTCCGCGGCCAGAACAACGTCCAGGGCGGTGGGGGCGACATGGGTCCGATTCCGAACAACCTCCCCGGCTACCAGCCGGTCGACGATCCAGAGGTACTGGACAAGTTCGAAGCGGAGTGGGGCGTCAGGCCACCGAATCAGGTCGGGCTCCGCATCACCGAGATGTTCAGTGCAGTTCCGGGCGTCGAGCGAACCGTCTCCAGCGAGGGGGGCAGTGACGCGTACGGTGGTGACGACACGGTCGGGGGCGAGGAGGAACGAGGAACCAGAGATCTGAGCGCAGACGAGGGTTATACGCCGAGTAACACCGACCTGCATGGGATGTACATCATCGGCGAGAACCCGTCTATCTCGGAGCCAGACATCCAGCACGCCGACAGGGCGCTAGAGGCCCTCGACTTCCTCGTCGTCCAAGAGCTGTTCATGACCGAGACCGCGAAGTTCGCCGACGTGGTGTTGCCCGCCGCCTCGCTGGCCGAAAAGTACGGCACGACCACGAACACGGAACGACGGGTTCAGCTCGTCAGACCTGCCGCTGACTCGCCCGGTGTAGCCCGGACAGACGCCGACATCCTCCAGGACCTCGCCGGCCGGCTGGGATTCGACTGGGACTACGACAGCCCGAGAGACGTGATGGACGAAATCAACGAGCTCACACCGATCTACGGCGGCGTGACCCACGATCGCCTCGAAGAACGGGAACACGGCCTCCAGTGGCCAGTTTGGAGCGAAGACCACCCGGGAACGCCGTATCTCTACGAGGAGGAGTTCAATTTCGAGGACGGTAAAGCGCGGTTCGTCCCGGCCGAACTGGCCGAGGAGCACTATCCGGTCCCGACCGAGGAGTTCCCGTTCACTCTCACCACGGGCCGGGTGCTCTATCACTGGCACACGGGCTCGATGACCCGCCGGGTCCGGGCCTCTATGCAGCAAGCCCCCGAGAGCTTCGTGACGATTCACCCGGAGGCAGCCACCCGGCTCGGAATCGCCGACGGCGAGTACGTCCGCGTCGAGTCCCGCCAGGGCGAGATCATCGTGAAGGCGAACGTCGAGGAGACTTCGGGGTCGGACGTCCTATTCATCCCGATGCACTTCGTCCACGGAGCCGTCAACATACTGACTAAGGAAGAGTTCGACCCGACAGCGAAGATTCCCCAGTACAAGGTGACGAACGTCCAGGTCGAACCGCTCGGGAAAGAGCCGGCCGAGGAGCCGACCCCACCCGGTGACCTCGCCGCGGAGTCCGACCCCTCCGAGGACGACTAAACTACCGTGTCGGCGGCCGGTGGACGGCCGGCCACCAAACTTCCCGGAGCCACGGGGTCGATGCTCAGCTCCCTCCGCAGGAGCTCACTCCTTTCCCAGCGTTTCGTAATCGACGGCTATCTTTGTACCTCCGCCGACAAACATTCGGTATGTACGATCAGGTATTGGTCCCGACGGACGGAAGTGAAGAGACACGTGGCGCCGTAGAACACGCAATTAATCTCGCAACGACCTACGACGCCGCCCTCCATACGATCTATGTGGTCGACACGAACGTCGGTGTTGACGCCTCGGTTCCCGGGACGCTTGACACCCTCAAAGAAGCTGGTGAGAACGCAATCAAGGAGGTGATCCAGCAAGCAGAGGCGGCTGGTGTGGGCACGACCGAAGGTTCGGTGGCACAGGGAGTACCCCACCAAGCTATTCTCGATTACGCCGACGAACACGACATCGATCTCGTCGTGATGGGGACACACGGCCGTACAGGCCTGAACCGATATCTCCTCGGCAGCGTCACCGAAAAAGTCGTCCGGCTCTCCGATGCTCCGGTGATGACGGTTCGTATGCCAGACGACTCCGCTGACGAGTCGTCGTGAGCAGACGGAGCATCGGTCTCACGGAGTAGGAATCAGAGGTGCTATTGAGCTACCCACCCGTAAACGGGTGGGATTCAGCGTGGACTCCCGTTCTGGCCGAAACGTCGGCAGGTGATTCATACTCACCGTTCACGTTCAGCGCCCCGCTGTTCAAGCGCACGCCCAAGGGTGCGCCTTCGTCGCCCCCGGTTTGGTTGCGACGAAGATACCGCAATCCGATGTTCTTGGCGGCGTTGTAGTCAGCGTGGTTCTCGTAGTCGCACTTCTGGCAGTTGAACGACTCACTGTCACGGTTATCAGGGTGCGTGAATCCACAGTGGGAACACCGCCGCGACGTGTTCTCCGGGTCAACCTGTGCTACGTCGATACCGTACTCTGCGGCTTTGTATTCGACGTACTCGTACAGGCGATTGAACGCCCATTTGTGCCCCCACGACGCGCCGGTACGCTCACGAATATCGGTCAAGTCCTCGAACGCAATCACAGAACAGCCGTGGTCACGAGCTTCCGCAACAAGCTCGTTCGATGTTCGGTGAAGCATCATTTTGAAGCGGCCTTCCTCTTTGCGACCAACTGCCTGAACGTTCTCGTGTGCCCAGCGCGTCCCGCACTCTTGTAGGTCGCCACGCCGCTTCTCGTACTCTCGCCGCCAGTGGTCGAACTCGTCACCAGTCCAGAACGTACCGGTGCTGGTGACGGCAAGGTTGTTCACACCGAAGTCAACCCCGAGAACCGTTCCGTTCTCGGTGGCAGCCTGTGTCGACGTGTCAGACTCCACGTCCGTCTTGCAGTGGATGTGAAGTTGCCACTCGCCGTGCTTCCGGTGTAGCTCCGCCCCGGTTATCTCGTACTCGTCAGAGTACAGGTATTCAGCGTGGGGCGTGTCGCTGTCTTCGTCTGGTAGCACGTAGTCGGCTTCAATTCGACCGTCTGTGGTGGCGAGAGACACGTACTCGTCGTGGAACGTAGCGGTGCGGTGGTCGTAGACGACGTGCGGGGAAGTCATACGCGGCTTCGACGCCTTCTTACCGTTCTTCCAGCGTGCGACGACGCTCTTGCAGGCTTCAGCGGCTTTGTTGCGGGCGGCTTGGACAAGGCCGCCGTTGAAGCCATTTGTCGCTTCTCGTACGTCGTCGTAGGTTTCGTCGTCCAACTGTGTCTTGCTGGTCGTGACGTACTCACCTTGGAACGCGTGGTCTACGACGTATTGAGCAGACCAGAGAAACGTGTCTACGGTGTCTTTGAGAAGCGCGGCATCGTCACTATCCACGTCAAGCGTGACGGGGACAGTACGCCGCACTTCCATATCTTATATGTAGAGTCTGTACTTCTTAAACGCTGGGGAGTCGGCCTGCTACCGTGGCGTGGTTTGATCCCAGTCGTCGGCTTCATCCCACCCCTAAAGGGGTGGGTTTTCGCCTTGCACTTTCTATAAATACCTTCCCCGAAGCTAGTAGCATCACTGTATGAGCTGGCAGATTTACGGGTTGATCTTCACCGCCGGTCTCGTGAGCGCACTCACCACAGGTGTCGGAACGATCCCTCTCTTCTGGGCTCGCGACGTGAGCGACGAATGGAACGTCGGACTCTGGGGACTTGCTGCTGGGTTGATGACGTCGGCATCTATCTTCGGGCTGGGGTACAAGATGTACAGCCATCCTGGGGACACGTGGATCGGAATCGCGGGGCTCGTCGGTGGAGCGCTTCTCGTCGTCCTCACGCACACCGTAATCGACCGGCTTGAATTCGACGCCGGCGCGACTGATATCGCGAAGAGCGATCTCCAGACCATTCTTTCCGTGTTGCTCGTCCTCACTGTCCACTCGTTCCCCGAAGGGATTGCCGTCGGTGTCTCGTTCGCGGAGCTCGAATCGTCGACGACGATCAGTGTGGTCGGACTCTCAGTCCCGCTGCTCGCAGTCGTGATGACGGTCACGATCGGCATCCATAACATCCCCGAAGGGGTGGCTATCGGCGTGCCACTCGCTGACGAGGGGAGCGTCAGTAACGCGAAAATGTTCGGGGCGGCAGCCCTCTCGTCGTTACCGCAACCCATCGGCGCAGTGATCGCGTATTACTTCTTACAGCTCGCTCAACGATTTTTGGAGTTCGGATACGGCTTCGCAGCGGGGGCGATGTTGTACCTCGTCGTCCGAGACATCATCCCCGAGGGTCTCCAAGCCGGTGAAGACCTCGAAAACACAAGGATGTACCTCGCCACAGGTGCGATCGTGGGAATCGTCGGCTTTCTCCCACTGGTCTTCTTCCTCTAGCGGCGCTTTCCAGAGGATCTCGAACGGGCGAGCGAGCGGGCCCTCGAATCGGTCGAGCCCGAGTCCGACGCCGATTCGAACGTCATCCACCCTCAGGTGCGAAGTAGCTGATGGAAATTATGTGATATCGGATGGCAGTTCTCCGCTAGAAGCAAGGGGTCACAGCCAGAGAAAAACGAGGCCACTCAGGACGACGACGCCAAGCACGATGGATACGAGTTTCCCCAACTCGGTGGTGCCGAGAACCCACGCTAACGCGGCTTTCACAAAGGTGTTCGCGATGGCCGCGATGACGATTCCCGTCGTGGCGACCTGCGTCGAGACTGTCCCTTCGGCTGCGAGTCGACTCAACGTGATCGTCATCGCGTCGACATCAGCGAGCCCGGAGAAGAACGCGGTCGCGTACACCCCCGACGCACCGAACCATTCGTTGGCGTACTCGGAGACAAGCAACACGGCCGCGAATATGGCCCCGAAGAGGAGGGCGGGCTGCAGGCGTAACGGGTTCTCGAGTTCCTCCGGTTTCACTGTCTCGTCGGACGCGGTTCGCCAGTACAACACCCCGGCAGCAGCCACCCCGACAACAGTCATCGCTCCTAACGGGAACGCGACGTTCGGGAGCAAGTCGGGGTTGACGACTGCGATCTCGATGAGCGCTCGGGGGAACATGACGATGGAGGCGGTGACGACTGCGAAGGCACAGACGTGATAGAGCGTCGCGTTCTGGGTCGTCTTCTCGGCCATCGAGACCGTCGTCGCCGTGGACGAGACGAACCCGCCGACGATCCCCGTGAGGGCGATTCCGCGTTCGGGACCGAGCGCTTGTCCGAGGACGTATGCCACGAATCCAAGGCCAGTGACGAAGACAACCATCAACCAGACGAATCTCGGATTGAGGCCGTAGAGGGCGTCAAGCGACCGGTCGGGGAGTGTCGGCAACACGACGAGGACGACGAGAATAAACTTCACCGACGCACGCCGTTCACTCTCCTCGATCCGATCGGCGAATTCGTGTACGGGTCCTTTCATGGAGAGCAGGACTGTGACGGCACCCCCAACGATGATCGCGATGGTCGCGCCGCGGTCGGAATGCATCGTCATCGCACCGAGGACAACGGTAACGAGAGCCGCCACGAGCGTCGTCAGGCCGATATCGCCTTCGTACCAGATTTTTCCCACGTACGCGACGGTGAGTGGTACGACGAGCATCCCGAATGCGACGGGGAGCACAGCTGGGAAGAACGCCTGAACGAGCGCCCCATAGAGTGCGATCAGCGGAAACGTCCGACTCCCGGCGAAGGTCCCCCCTGATTCGCTCTGTTCTCGTTCCAGGCCGATGAGCACGCCGAGGCCACCCGCGAGGAGAAGATGTAAGACGACTTCACCGAGGGACGACGTTAGAGGGTCGACCATCGCTCAGGAGGTCTCGGCCATGGGTTTTCTGGGAGTGCGAGTCATTTTCGAGACAGTAGTGGTCGTCCCTCGTCAAGACATAATATCGGGTTCTTAAAAAGAGTGTAGGTCGGGCTTCGAGTTCGCCTTCACTGCCCCCTTGATGAGCGCAATCACTAGTGAAGTACAGCATTCACCCCCATCTCACCATCGTTTCAATTTTGAGCACTATGTGTATTTTTTATATTTCGGGGTTGGTCGTGCTCGGCCAACCATTCACAGCCAGGTTTGAAAGGTGGATCCACAGCCGGATCTGGTCGAATCACATCGCGGTTGACGGAACCGCTATCTGACTTGGTAACAGATAATACCGGCTGTATGCCAGTGACTATCCAAAGATAAGCTGTTTCCCGGTACAAATTCTGAATTGACAACAGGAAGGAACGCATTCATTCAATTCTCGTTGAAGTCTCCGAGAAACACGGCGTTCCTATCGTCGTGTTTCTCGTCACCGAACCGCATTCGTTGCGAGAAACACACCAGTACCACGGCTTCGGTTGCACCTGCGAGGAACACGGAATTCGGAATACTGGCGCACACATATTCCAATATACAAATGAGATTACCTATAATTCAGCAAACCATTTCAGGGACGGCGACGTAGAAACCACCAGCGGTTGTTTCAGCTCGTTCAGTTTGGCACGGAATCAGTTACTGAACGCTAGCACCGTGGCCAACCGGGTACTGAAGGGCGGTAATTCCAGTTTGGCGGCCGTAAATCGTATCTTCCGCCTGTGTGTCGACGAAATGCCGACCACGGATGGTGATCTCGGATTCGGCCGGCCGAGACGAAAGCAGTCAAATGGTCTCCGTCCAAACTTTCGAATGGATAAATCCAACATGGAGGCGATATCTGGAGACGCGTTCGTCGAGGTTGTCACGACTGTCTTCGTTCTCTCGACGATGTTCTCGATGGGGCTGAAACTCTCCGTCACGCAACTATTCGGCGCGCTTCGAGACCGGCGACTGCTGACCAAATCCCTGGTAGTGAACCTCGTAGCAGTGCCGGTCGTCGCCTACCTCCTCCTCCGAACGGTTCCGATCAGTCCGGTGTACGCGACCGGGTTCCTGTTGCTCGCCGTCTCGCCCGGGGCGCCGTTCGGCCCGAAGTTCGCTGAGATCTCAGACAGCGACATCGCGTTCGCGAGCGGCTTGATGGCGATCCTCTGTCTCCTGTCGGCCGTGACAATCCCGGTCACACTGGTGGTACTCGCTCCGGGCGACGTCGTCGTCGATCCCGTCGCAATCGGGCGGATGGTGCTACGTATTCAACTCGTTCCACTACTGGCGGGACTGGCGGTATCTCACCTGCGTGCGCCACTCGGTAACCGGCTGTACCCGCCGATTCAGCGACTGTCGGACGTCTCGTTCGTCGGCCTGATCCTGCTGCTGGTGGTGGTCTACGGCGACAGCATGGTGTCACTCGTCGGAAGCGGAATCCTCGGCCTCTCGGCGGTCGCTGTCGGGGTATTCCTAGTGCTAGGATACGCGTTCGGCGGGCCGATCCGGGAACGACGGGAGGTGTTGGCGACGACGACGACCGCTCGAAACGCCGCAATCGCGCTGTTCATCGCGACGGCCGGATTCTCGAGTCCAGACGTTCTCACGGTCGTTCTCGCGTTCTCATTCGTCAGCGTCGTCGGCGCTGGAGCGCTCGCTGGCGTGTGGCGGAACCGACCACACGACTGGAATCAGTGACGATGCCTCGCCCGACGCGACTGCGCTTTGGTCGATGTGGCTCCTAATAATGGCGACCCACTGACGCGCCGCTGAACGACTTCGAACGGTGCTGTGACGCGACTTCGACGAAATCGGGGAGTTCCGAAATTCCCGCCAATGACGTTACGACAGGAGGTCGAGGACGGTGTCCGAAAGCACGGTGACACCGATCAACAGGCAATCTTCGTCGACATCGAATGTCGGTGTGTGGTGCCCGCTGGGATTACCGCCACCGATGCCGACGTACGCTGCTTTCCCACCGTTCTCCTTGACGGCACGCATCAGGAAGGTCGCGTCCTCGCTGGCCCCTAGCTGGTCACGCCGGCGCACTGACGACACCGCGTCGACGGCACTCGCCGTTTCGTCGACGAGATCGACCAGTTCTTCGTCGCTGTCCTCGCGGATCGCTTCCCCGATGAGTGAGATGTCGGCCTCGCAGTCGTGGGCGGCTGCCGCTGCGTCGACGTGTCGGTGAACGGAATCCCGCATGTACTCCATCAGCTCGTTGGACTCTCCGCGCACCTCGATTGTCGCAGTCGCTTCACTGGCAACGACGTTGGCGGCGTTGTCGGATCTGAGTTCGCCGACGTTCACCCGCGTGGCGCCCTCCCGGTGACGGGGGATGCCGTAGATGTTGCTCGTCGCGTCCACGAGTGCGTGGACTGCATTGCGGCCCTGGTTGGGTGCCAAGCCGGCGTGCGCGGATTCGCCAGTGAACGCGACGTCGAAGCGAGCGAACGCGAGCGCTTCGTCGACACCTCCGACGACGGTTCCGGTCGGATGGTCGAGCCCGACGTGTGCACCAATCAGGTAGTCCACGTCGTCGATGTGCGAGCCGCCGGCCATCGCTTTGCCGCCCCCGAGAAGCTCCTCGGACGGCTGGAAGAAGACCTTGAACGTTCCATTGAAGTCGCTCTCGATGACTGCCTGGAGCGCTCCCAGACCGAGCGTAATATGGGCGTCGTGGCCACACGCGTGCATGTACCCCTCGTTCTCGGAGCGGAACCCCTCCGCGGCCGGCTTGTGGTCCCCGTCGGACGACTCGGTGATCGGGAGTGCGTCGATGTCGACGCGAAGCCCGACAGTCGGGCCGTCACCGCGTTCGACGACAGCGACAGCCCCAGTATGTCCGCCTGCGAGCTGTTCGAGGATGTCGGTTCGGTCCGTCCGAGCTGCCGCTCGCTCGTACCACGCGGATAGTTCCTGTTCGTCCGGAACGCCCAATCGCTTGTCGGGGTCGAGCGCCTCGGCGCCGACGTGAATCTGGTCGACGCCCAGACGTTCGAGTTCTTCGACGATTCTGATCGTGGTCCAGTACTCGCGCCATCCGGGTTCCGGGAACGCGTGGAATTCGCGTCGGATGTCGACCAGTTCTTGTTTTGTCGGGAGGTGGGTTTGTGTTGGCATCTGTTAGATGTCGTGTGTTCTCGTTCGTGGTTCTAATAGGTGCGTTATTCGCTGGCCTCGTCTGGCGGTGAGATCATATCGTGGTGCCACATCCAGCGAGCGATGAGCGTCGTGCCGAACACGGAGACGATGATCACCGCGTACAGGGGGTAGCTCGGGAGGAAGGCTAGATAGCCGAACTCCAGTAGCACGGTCATGACTAGGGCGATCGTGAACCCGATCGCCGCAATCGACGGGTAGTCCCGCCCGAACTGAGCGAAGATGGCACCGAAGACTGCCGGGACGAGGTACGATTCGAGCGCGTTCCGCCACAGTTCGGGGAGTGCCTGGAACGCGGACACAAGTGCGACCGCTCCGATGCCCAGCATCACCGTGTTGACGAAGATGGAGGCAGCGATCGCCACCGTCGAGATGATACTCGCTTGCGGTGTCCCGGTCTCGACGTCCGACGCCTCCTGTGCCGCTGCGGCACAGGGTAAGCGCAGGTTCGAGATGTTCCCCGACAGGAACGCCATGTACGTCCCGGGGATACCTAGTACGGGGTAGTACGACAGCGGCTCGATGAACCAGGCCCACCCGAACGTGACCGCGACCGAAGCGAATGCGCCGACGATGGCCGCAGTCGGCGGTAAGATACCGAAGACGCCCAGCAACGCCACTGCTGGCCCCAGTGAGAGTGCAACTGCGAGCAGGTTCGTTCTCCGGCCCCACTTGTTGACGTAGGGTACGAAGCTGTCTTGGTACACGTCACGACTATCTGCTGCCTGAGACTCGCTGACTTGTTTGCCCTGTGGTTTAGCCATTTTACCACCAGCTCCCCACAGTTACTTGGATCGCCACACCGGCTAGCAGGCCGACGAACATCGCCGCACCGAGCGACCACTCTCTGATCCACTGGATGTCTCGGCTGTCGGCGACGTGCAACAGTGCGAGCATCGCGAGACCACCGACGGCGACGGCGCCGGTCTCCGGCGTTCCGGCCGTGACTTCCCCGCTCAGGAAGTACGCGAACGCTCCGAGCATCGCTGCAGCGCTGATAATCGGGATGAGTTTCTCGTTGCCGTTGCTGATTTTCGACCTGACAGTCTCCATGTGTCGGGTGCCGAACGCCGAGACGAGCAACCAACCCGTCCCACCGAGTGTCATCGCCCAGACTGCCGTCGCGTACGCTGTCTCTGAGATGCTCTCGTCCCCCAGGCTGTATCCGAACTGACTGAGGCCTAATTCGGCGGCCGGGAGTTCGAACGCGATCGATCCAATCACCGTGAGACGCATCCAGGCAACCGGACCGCCGACGGTCGCAATCAGCGCCAGCATTCCAGCTAACACCGCGATTGACGGGCCGATCGCCGAGATCACGCCCGTTTTGAACCCCGTTTTCAGTTTCTCCTCCGACAACCCCATCTCTTTCCCGTCCTTCCACGCGCGACGGAGGAAGATGGCGGCCTGCAACAGGACGACCATCACGACCGGCACCGTCGAGAGCCACAGCCATCGACTGTTGGCAACGTCCATGTACGCTGGTGCTACCGACACCAGGCTGTGCCATACCATAGCATTCGACTAATATATAAAATCAACATATATAATTATCGGTGACGGTTGACGACCGCAGTGGCGATCCGACCCGTCGTTATGCCGTGGACGCTGTCCACCACCTGGTAAAGGCTCGCCTCGCCAGTAACAGAGGAGATACGAGGCTACTTTTGGCTTCAGCACCGACAGACCGGTCCAAGCCGGGGTCTACCTGGCACATCGCGCCACCAACTCCGGAAACAGGCCGATGCACCGGTATCGAAACGTGGACGCCACGAAAACAGAGTTTCCAGACTTTCAGGCGTGGTACCGGGCAACTACTCTTCCGTTCGACTCGCCGACGTGGTCAGGGCGTGGTCACGACTCGGCCCGTGCAAGCTCGCGTGCCTGTTCGACAGTTTCCCCGTCGAGTACGGCGTCGACGAACAGTTCGCCGGCCTTGTACGACGACCGGACCATCGGGCCGGACGCGCAGTAGAGGAAGTCGAACTCCTCCTCGGCGACGCGGCGCCACGTCTCGAACTTCTGTGGATGGACGTAGTCCGCGACGTCCAGATGTGAGCGCGACGGCTGGAGGTACTGCCCCAGTGTCACGATATCTACGCCGACTTCACGAAGATCCGATAACGTCTGGTAGACTTCGTGGTCGTACTCGCCGACGCCCAGCATGACGCTCGTCTTCGTGTAGATGTCGGACTCACGGTCGACCTGGTCGAGTACGCTCAGGGACTGTTCGTAGCTCGCGCGGCGGTCCCGCACCGGGAACTGCCGGCGCTCGACGGTTTCGATGTTGTGTGCGATGACGTCCGGCCCCGCGTCGATGATCTCCCTGACAAGGTTGGGGTCCCCTTGGAAGTCCGGAATCAAGCACTCGACGCGAATCGACGGGTCGCGGTCCTTGATCTCCCGAATCGTCTGCGCGAAGTGGCTCGCGCCCTGGTCGCCGAGGTCGTCGCGGTCGACCGAGGTCAGGACGACGTAATCGAGTCCAATGTCGGCGACGGCGTCTGCGACGTTCGCGGGCTCGTCGGGATCTAAGGGCTCCATCCCACCGGTCTGGACGTCGCAGAAGTTACAGCCCCGCGAGCACCGGTCGCCCATCAGCATGAACGTCGCGGTACCCGGGCCGTCGCGACCGCTCCAGCACTCGCCCATGTTCGGACAGTTTGCCTCCTCACAGACCGTATGCAGATCCCGCTCCCGGAGTGACTGCTCGATGTCCGTGAAGCGCTCGCCGGACGGCGGCCGCATCTTCAGCCAGTCCGGCTTACGTGCCTGACTCATGGCGTTCGTCGGTCCGCTGACGGTCACTCATAGATCGGGTACTCGGCACAGAGTTTGTCCACGTCTGCCGCGACGTCCGCCGCCAGCTCGTCGTCGTCCGGGTTATCGAGGAGGTCGGCGATGTGCTGACCGACCGTCTCCATCTCCGACTCGGTGAACCCGCGCGTGGTCAGCGCAGGCGTCCCGACGCGGATGCCGCTAGTAACGAACGGCGACCGCGACTCGCCCGGAACAGTGTTCTTGTTGACCGTAATTCCGACGCTCTCGAGTCGCTCCTCGGCGTCCTTCCCGGTGATGTCCGGGTGCGACTCGCGCAGGTCGACGAGAAGGAGGTGCTTGTCGGTGCCATCGCTGACGAGCGACATCCCTCGGTCGGTGAACACCTCGCCGAGGGCCTTCGCGTTCGCGACGACCTGTTCGGCGTACTCGTCGAACTCGTCGGTGAGTGCTTCCCCGAACCCAGCGGCCTTCCCGGCGATGTTGTGCATCAACGGGCCACCCTGCGCACCGGGGAAGATCGCCTTGTCGATCGCCTCGGCGTGCTCCTCCGTTGTGAGAATCATCCCCCCGCGTCCAGCACGAATCGTCTTGTGCGTGCTCCCCGTCACGAAGTCGGCGTCCCCAACCGGATTCGTGTGGACACCACCAGCGATGAGTCCCGTGACGTGAGCGATATCCGCCATGTGGTACGCGTCGACAGCGTCTGCGACCTCGCCGATGCGCTCGTAGTCGAACTCTCGGGGGTACGCCGACGACCCGCTGACGACGAGATCAGGGTTGAACTCCTCGGCGTGGGAGGTGAGCTCGTCGTAGTCGATGTACCCGGTTTCCGGGTCGACGCCGTACTGTTCGACTTCGTAGTACTGTCCGGAGAAGTTGACGTGGTGTCCGTGCGAGAGGTGTCCGCCGTGCGTGAGGTCGAGTGAGAGGATCTTGTCGCCGGGGTCCAGCATCGCGAAGTAGACCGCCATGTTGGCCTGCGTTCCGCTGTGCGGCTGGACGTTCGCGTGTTCGGCGTCGAAGAGCTCTTTCGCCCGATCGATTGCCAGTTGTTCGACGGTATCGACGTGTTCGCAGCCACCGTAGTACCGCGCTCCCGGGTACCCCTCGGCGTACTTGTTGGTCAGTACCGAGCCCTGCGCCTCGAGGACGGCCTCCGAGACGTGGTTCTCCGACGCGATCATCTCCAGATTCTGTTCCTGCCGTTGTTCTTCTCCGTCGATCGCAGCGTGAACCTCTGGGTCCGTTGCCGATAGATTACCCTCCGGTAACATACGTCACCGCTTCCTTCTGTTAGCGTAAAAATCCTTGGGAAAGCAAGCCACACCGGGAGAACGGTCGGACTGCACCACGTTTTAAGTCAGTGTGGCAGCGTGATTGGGATATGGTGCGAACCATAGAGACAGCCGAAGCGCCAGCAGCCGTCGGTGCGTACAGCCAGGCGACTGCAACCGACGACCTCGTCTTCACCGCCGGACAGCTCCCTGCGACACCCGACGGTGAACTACTCGACGATGCGCCGATTTCCGAACAGACCGAACAAGCGCTCGACAACGTGGAGGCGGTGCTCGCCGAAGCCGGGCTGACGACGAGCGACGTCCTCAAAGTCAACGTCTTCCTCGACGATATCGACGACTTCGAGGAGATGAATACAGTGTACAGTGGCTACTTCGACGAGGCCCCGCCGGCCCGTAGCGCCGTCGGCGTCGACGAACTCCCGAAAGGCGTCGGCGTCGAGATCGAGGCCGTCGCCAGCCGGTAACGGAACCACTCCCGGCGGACTCCCGACCTCAATTCTACCGTTCTGGACGAGAGCGTGTAACTTCGACGGGTGGTAGTCCCGTAGCCCGCCAGACAGACGTGTTGTCGCATTGCAGCCCCGGCACACGATGTCGTCGTCGCTAGCGTGGCTAGGTGGCGGCAGTCATCGGTCGAAGGTGTGGATTGGGTGGCCGAGCGCGGATTCGGCCGCTTCCATAATCGCTTCAGAGAGGGTGGGATGCGCGTGGACGGTCGTCGCGACGTCCGAGAGCGTCAGCGCTTGTTCGACCGCCAGGCCGATTTCGGCGGTCAACTCGGACGCCTCCGGACCGACGATTTGCCCGCCGAGAATGGTCCCGGAACCGGCATCCGCGACGAGCTTCACAGACCCGGCTCGTTCGTCGGCCGCCAGCGCGCGGCCGCTCGCGCGGAACGGGAACTCACCTGTCGTCGGTTCGTATCCCCGTTCGCGTGCCTCGGCTTCGGTCAGCCCGACAGCCCCGATCTCGGGGTCGGTGAACACGACGCTCGGAACGGTGCCGACCGGGTCGGGCTCCGCGCCTGCAATCGCCTCGGCCGCGACGACGCCCGCAGCGGTGCCTTCGTGGGCGAGCATTGGTTCGCCCGCCACGTCACCGACGGCGAAGACGTGGTCGACGTTCGTCCGCCCGAATTCGTCCGTCTCGACGAACCCGTTCTCGTCGCACTCGACGGCGAGAGCGTCGATTCCGGCTGTATCAGAGACCGGTTCACGGCCGACTGCGACCAGTACTTTGTCGGCCGTGAACGATTCGACCGCATCCTCGTCCGTTCCGTCTTCGGCTGGTTCGGTCGTGATCCGTATCTGTCCGTCGTCGACCCGCTCCCAGTTAGACGCCACGCGACCGAACCGGAACGACAGCCCGAGCTTCTCCGCGCGCTTCGCCACCGGCTGGGTCAAGTCGTCCGCGTACCGGGGCAGCGGCGCGTCCAGCATCTCGACGACGGTCACGTCCGTCCCGAGCTTGGCGAACATCGTCGACAGCTCCATCCCGATGTAGCCGGCGCCGACGACAACCAGTTCGTCGGGGAGTGTATCGAGGTCCAGTGCCGCCTTCGCGTCCAGAATCGGGTCGTCGTCGAAGGAGAACCCCGGGAGTTCGATCGGGCTGCTGCCGGTGGCAACGATCGCGTGATCGAACGCGACCGTTTCCGCGTCACCGTTCCCGCCTGTCCTGATTTCCGCGCGGTGGTCTCCGACTAACCGGGCTGTCCCCTCGCGAAGCGTCACGCCGTTTGCCTTGCAGAGCTTCTCGACTCCCTTCGTGAGTCGGCGCACGACGCGGTCCTTCCAGCCCACGAGGCCTTCGAAGTCTACCGCGACGTCCGCCTCGATGCCGCGGTCCTCTCCGTTCCGAACCGCGTGAACGTCGTCGGCCGCGTCGATGAGCGCCTTCGAGGGAATGCAGCCGTGATTCAGACACGTTCCGCCGACGCCGCTCCGGTCGACGAGCGTGACCGTTTTGTCGAGCTGTCCCGCGCGGATGGCCGCGACGTAGCCCGCTGGACCGCCACCGATGACGAGTACATCTGTCTCTAGCATGAGTGTGCTACCCTCCCGAAACACTCTCGGCCGCCGCGTGTTAATTCTTCCCCGTCACGCCTTCGCTACCCGGAATAGCCGCAGTGCTACCGGAGGGCTGCGTCGAGCACTGGCACGACCGTTACCGGTCGCCCAGCCTGCCGCGTCACTCGAGGTCGTGCCAGGACAGCCGCGGATTCCGGGCTGCACTCGTCTGGTCGATGCGACCGGCCGCCGTCGACGATGGCGCGTCCGATAGTGACTGCTCGTCCTCGTCGGCCACCGCGTTGAACGCGTCCGCGAGCTGGTCGAGGGTGTCCTTGCTCTCCAGCTCTGTCGGCTCGGTCATGAGTGCCTCGGAGACGATCTCCGGCCACTTCGTCGTGGGCGGATGGACGCCGTAATCCAGCATCCGCTTGGCAAAGTCGGCGGCGTCCTGCTCGCCTGCGCTGGCGACGAACTCGTGGTGAAACGGACCGAACGGGACGTCTAGGTCGAGCTGTTCGGCGAGGTAGTTCGCGTTCAGCACCGCCTTCGAGCTCGTGTCCGCTAGCCCGTCGTCGCCGAGCCGTTCGATGTAGGCGTAGGCTTTCAACAGGACGAGCCAGTTCCCCATCGCGCCGTGGACCTTCCCGATGGAGTGTTCCGGCTCGTACAGCTCGTACTCGTCGCCGTCGTCCCCCACCTGCGGTGCGGGGAGGAAGTCGGCTAACTCCTCGGTGACGCCGATCGGTCCCGCGCCCGGGCCGCCGCCGCCGTGGGGCGTCGCGAACGTCTTGTGGAGGTTGAAGTGCATGATGTCGAAGCCCATATCGCCAGGCCGGGCCTGCCCCAGGAGCGCGTTGAGGTTCGCGCCGTCGTAGTACAGCAGGCCGCCGGCGTCGTGGACGACGTCCGCGATCTCCTCGATGTCGCGCTCGAAGAGCCCGAGCGTGTTCGGGTTCGTGAGCATCAGCGCCGCCGTGTCCTCACTGACGGCTGCCTCCAGGCTGTCGAGATCAACTCGTCCGTCGTCGCCCGGCGGGAGTTCGACCACGTCGTAGCCCGCCATCACCGCGCTCGCGAAGTTCGTCCCGTGGGCGCTCGCGGGAACAATCACTTCGCTACGGTCCCCCTCGCCGTTGTGCTCGTGGTACGCCCTGGCGACGAGGATACCCGTGAACTCGCCGGCAGCACCCGCCGGTGGCTGCAGCGTGACCGCATCCATCCCGCCGATCCGGCCCAGATAATCCTGCAGTTTCGCGTACACCGCGAGCGTGCCCTGCGTGCTCTCGGCCGACCGGTCCGGATGCACGGCCGCGTCGGGAAGTGCAGCGACTTCCTCAGTGAACTTGGGGTTGTACTTCATCGTACACGAGCCGAGCGGGAACGGCCCGTTCTCGACGCCGTAGTTCATCTGAGAGAGCCGCGTGTAGTGGCGCGCGATCTCGGGCTCCGATAGTTCCGGGAGCGTCACGGAGTCTCGCGTCACGTCATCGGGCAGCGACGACCGCTCTTGGACGTCGACTGTCCGTTCGTTCTTCTCCGCGAGCAGGGGCTCGTACCGGGGGCCGTCCGTCTCGCTCCAGACGGCCTGTTCGTAGCGCTGCATCAGGCGACCACCTCCTCAACGGCGTCCACGAACTCGCTGCACTCGTGGCGGTTTGTGTCAGTGACACAGACCTGGACGTGGTGTTCGTCGACGGCGTGTACCGCGAATCCTTCAGCCTCGAGGCCGGCGGCGACCTGCTCGGCGTCCCGGTGCGTCTCCATCAGGAACTCGCGGAAGTGGTGGCGGTCGTGGACCGGTGCAGTGACACCCTCAATGTCGTCGACCTCGGCGGCCAGTTCGCGCGGGAGTTGGACGCACTCCTCGGCCAGGTCGACCAGCCCGGTCGTGCCGAGCCAGGCGACGTGAATCGCGGTCCGCAACGCGACCCACGCCTGGTTCGTGCAGATGTTCGACGTCGCGCGCTCCTTCCGGATGTGCTGTTCCCGGGTCTGCAGGGTCAACGTGTACGCGCGCCTGTCGTCTGTGTCCTCACTGGCGCCGACGAGTCGGCCCGGGACCTGTCGGAGATAGTCCTCTCGGGTCGCGAACAGTCCAAGTCCCAGTCCGTAGGCCGACGACAGTCCCAGGACGCTCGCGTCCCCGACGACGACGTCGGCGCCGACGGCGGCCGGCTCTTCGAGCAGCGCGAGCGCGACCGGGTCGGTGCCCAGACAGAACAGCGCGTCGTGCTCGTCGGCGACGTCGCCGACTGCCGCGAGGTCCTCCTGGATGGTGCCGACAGCGGTGGGATTCTCGGCGTACACCATCACCGTCTCGTCGGTGACGTGGTCGGCGAGGGCTTCCTGATCGGTGATTCCGTCCTCGGTTGGGTACGTCGCAACCGTCATGTCGTTCCCGGTGAGGTAGTTCTCGAGAACCGACAGCCGCTCCTCACGAACCAGGTCCGAGACCAGCACCTCCGAACCGCTCGTCCCCCGGACGCGGTCGGCGAGCAGCGCTGCCTCACCCAGCGCCGTCGCCGCGTCGTACATCGAACAGTTTGCCACCTCGAGGCCAGTCAGTTCGGCGAGCATCGACTGGTACTCGAACAAGGCCTGCAGGAACCCCTGCGCGACCTCGGGCTGGTACTGTGTGTACGACGTGAGGAACTCCGATCGTGACGAGAGGTCGTCGACGACAGAGGGAACGTAGTGATTGTACCGTCCCCGGCCGAGAAACTCGGTGAGCTGTTCGTTCTGCGCAAGCGTGTCCGAGACGTCACGGACCACCGCCTGCTCCGACGACGCCTCGATCCCGAACGAGCCGTCGAACCGAACTGATGGCGGAACGTCGAACAGGTCGTCGACGGATTCGGCGCCGATGACGTCGAGCATCGCTTCGACGTCAGCTGCCGTGTGCGGTGCGTACGGGCTGCCTCCGGACTGACGCTCGCTTCTCGTGTTCTGGGTTTGCTGTGACATTGTTGGTCGTCCGGGCAACTACTCGATTTGTTCGCGGTACTCGGCGGCCGACAGGAGCGAGTCCGTGTCGAAGTCCTCGTCGAGCTCCAGTTCGACGAGCCAGCCGTCGCCGTACGGGTCGTCGTTGACGAGTTCGGGCTCGTCCCCGACCGCCTCGTTACCGGCCACGACGGCCCCAGCAACTGGAGTGTAGACGTCGGACACGGCCTTGATACTCTCGATGACTGCGAGCTCGTCGCCTTCGTCGAGTTCGGCGTCGGTCGCTGGCAGTTCCACGAAGACGATGTCACCGAGTTCGTCCTGTGCGAAGTCGGTGATGCCGATTCTCGCTGTGTCGCCGTCCGGGTCGATCCACTCGTGCGATTCAGTGTAGTACAGTCCGTCAGGTACGTCAAATGCCATTGGTTGGTGTTGTGAGTCGCTGGTCGTTTATTCGCGGTGCTCCTGGAGGAACCGGTGGCTGACGACCGTCGCTGCCGCCGACCGGTCGCGTACCTCGACGGCCAGCGAGGTCCCTTCGTCGGCGTACGCGGCGTCCACGTAGCCGAGGGCGATCGGAACCTCGAGCGTCGGGCTCATCGTCCCGCTGGTCACGTGGCCGACCTGTTCGCCGTCGTGCAGAATCGGATACCCGTGACGGGGGACGGCGCGTTCGTCCAGTTCCAGGCCGACGAGTAGCTCGTCCGGGTCGGCGGCATCCTGAAGCGCCGCCTGGCCGACGAAGAACGACTTCGAATCGTCGACCACGAAGCTCAGCCGCGTCTCGTAGGGTGTCCGTGGTTCGTCCTCGACGTGGAAGTCCTGCCCGGAGAGTAACAGCCCGGCCTCCAGCCTGAGCGTGTCACGCGCACCGAGCCCACAGGCCTGCACGTCGTCGAACGCGTCCCAGACAGCTTTGGAGTCGTCGGTGTCGAAAATCAACTCGAAGCCGTCCTCGCCGGTGTAACCGGTTCGGGCGGCGAGACAGTCGGCGCCGTTGATCGTCGTGTCGCGCGCGCTAAACCGGGACACGTCCTCGAGGGGGTCGGTCGCGGCCGTCTGGACGGCTTCGACCGCGTCCGGGCCCTGGACAGCGAACATCCCGAGTTCGCCGGTGCGGTTCGTGACGGTCGCCTCGAGGTCGTGTGCCGCCGCGTGGTCGGTCCAGCGGTCGGCCATCGCCTCGTCGTTCCCGGCGTTGGGAACGAAGAGGTACTCCTCGCCGTCGGGTTGGAAGTAGACGACGGTGTCGTCGATGATCGTCCCGTCTTCGGAGAGGATACAGGCGTACTGGGCGTCGCCCGGGTCGAGCTCGGTCACGTCGTTGGTCGTGAGCCGGTTCGTCAGTTCGGTGGCGTCCGGTCCGCCGACCGTGACTTCGCCCATGTGGCTAACATCGAAGATGCCAGCCGAGTCGCGGACTGCCGCGTGCTCGGTTCGAATCGAGTCGAACGAGACCGGCATGTCCCAGCCGCCGAAGTCGGTGAAGTCGGCACCGGACTGCAAATGCGTCTCGTGGAGAGGTGGCTTTCTGGTCGACACGCTTCGAATGCTCGTCTGGAACAGTATATAGCTTGTCGTGGGGACAATCCCGACTGCGTCACACTAGGTAACGACGCGAACTCCGTGGTTCGTCCGTGAGACGCCACACCGTATGTCAGTTGAGGCGGGAGACTTCGTAGTCTGCGTCTTCGATCGCTTGGATGATGCGGCGAGTGTGTCGATTGCCGCTAGTCTCGATCCGGATGTCGAGGTACGCCTCGCCGACTTTCAGTTCGTCGACGGCGCGCTCGTGGTTGACTGATCGGATGTTTGCGTTCTCATTGGCGATGATGCTCGCGATGTCCCCCATCTTGCCGGGCTCGTCGATGATCCGGACCCGGAGCTGGACGAGTTGCTGCCGGTAGGTGAGTTCGTGTGTGAGCGTCCGCTGGAGCATCGTCGCGCTGAGGTTCCCCCCGCTGAGCACCGGTACTATCGTCTCGTCGGTGACGTCGACGTAGTCGTTCAGGAGTGCCGCGACGGTCGCGGCACCCGCTCCTTCGACCATCTGTTTGGTGCGTTCGAGGAGGTAGCGGATGCTATGTGCGATCTCCGTGTCTGAGACCGTCACTACCTCGTCGACGTGCTGGTCGATGAGGTCGTACGTGAGTTCCGAGATGCCGCCCGTAGCGATTCCGTCGGCGATCGTCTGGACCGAGTCGATTGTCTGAGGGGCACCCTTCTGGAGGCTCTGTGGGACAGTCGCCGCGTCTTCGGCCTGAACCCCGACGACGCGCACGGATGGCGCTCGTTCCGCAATGGCTTTCGAGACGCCGCCGATGAGTCCGCCGCCGCCGATCGGTACAACGACCGTGTCGGCGTCTGGGACCTGGTCGAGAATCTCGAGACCAAGTGTCCCTTGGCCAGCGACGATGTCGGGGTCGTCGTAGGCGTGTACGAAGACGGCGTTCTCGTCGACCAGTGATTGGGCGTGGTTCATCGCCGCCTGGAAGTTCTGGCCGTGGAGTTCGACGTCGGCACCGTAGCCCCGCGTCGCGTCGATCTTCGACTGTGGCGCGTTCGTCGGCATGACGATGGTGGCGTCAAGGCCCGTCTTCGCCGCGGCGAGCGCGACGCCTTGGGCGTGGTTGCCAGCGCTGGCGGCAATCGCCCGTTCGGCAGTCTGCTCGTCGTCTTCTTCGATTTGGGAGAGTTTGTTGTAGGCTCCCCGGGTCTTGAACGAGCCCGTTCGCTGAAGATGTTCCATTTTCAGGAACACTCGGCCGTCAGTGTCGTGGTCTAGCGTCCGACTCGTTTCGATCGGTGTTTCTCTAGCAACCGATTCGTCGTCGATGCGGTCTTGGGCTCGCTGAATGGCTTCGAATTCGATGGACATAGTTCTCCTGAGCGGACGGGTACCTTCCAACCGGGTTGGGCGGGATACCGATCCGGAAGTACCGATGTTCATTCTATTCGCTCGCTGTGATTTATAGATACTGGTGGCCGGGACAGCGCCCTCGAGAGCGCTGTACACAGCATAATTCGAAATGTGGGGAAGAACGCTCTGTTCGGCCACGCAGGGTGACCCGTTCGGGCCTTCCGGTCGAATGACAGACGAGCGTATCTGACTGAATGTTTGTATCCGAGGGGTGTTCTCGACGATATCAGCCAAGAAATAAACATTTATTCATGTTCTATCGGTGATTGTTTTCCCCATACTGGAAATTACGTCGGCCGGACGGAGATTTAAGGGTCTCGCTGGGTAGACGTACGTATGGACCGCGAAAACGACGGCGAGTGGCGGAAGACCACGGCGATGTCGCTGCGCATCGTCGACGCCATCGAAGAGCTCGGCGGTGCAACGCTCTCGGAGATCGCCGACCACATGAGCCTCTCATCGAGCACGCTGTACACCCACCTCAACACCCTGGAGGAGTTCGGGTACGTCACCAAGGCCGGTGACGAATATCATCTCGGACTGAATCTTTTCCATCTTGGGGAAATCGCTCGCTACCGCGACGACCGATACCGGTTAGCGAAAGAGAAGGCGTTCGAGCTCGCAGACGTGACGAACGAGGAGGTCAACTTCGCCGTCGAGGAGAACGGTCGCAGCATCATTCTCTTCGACGAGACCAACAACCCCGCGAGCGAAGGGTATCAGGTCGGCCGCTACTTCTACATGCACAACTCGGCCAGCGGCAAAGCCATGCTCGCCGAGTTCGACGAGGAGCGTCGCGAAGCGGTTCTGGACCGGTGGGGACTGCCACAGGAGACGGAGAACACCATCGTCGACCGAGACGAACTCCGCGCCGAACTCGCACGGACCCGAGAGCGTGGGTACGCTGTCAACGACCAGGAGGCGCTGGAGGGGCTCCGTTCAGTGGCCGTCCCGGTCGACGACCCGGACGGTGGCGTATTCGGATCACTGGACGTCTCCGGCCCACCGTATCGGCTTCCGCCGGACGAGGAACTCGCCGGCCTGCTCCAAGACGTCGTCGATGAACTCGAAGCTTCGATAGCCACGAAGTAGGGGCCAACACGACAGTCGCGTGGACGGCAACTGTCGCACCGCTCTCTGATCCTGAGTCCGGTTTCCGTACGGCGGGTCTGTTGGTGAGTCTGGTCGAGCGTCGCGAAGGCGCGCGTTCCGACTGTCAGCGGTCCGGAAGCGCGCGAAGTTGTTCCCGCTACGGCTGTCCGACTCTACCTCTCCCAGACACTGGCTTACAACTGTATGGATGTAATCCCCAGCGACACACTCTACTTCGATAATACCGAACTAGCTTCCCCTGGAGCGATATCGACCATCGGCGTACAGGCCCCGGAAGTTCCGGATTCGGAGGGGTAATCGGCGGGTTTTCACTCGAATATTCTGTAAAACGACGCCACGAACTAGCCAGTCCCGCCACTCAGACGCTGGTCGCCCCAATTTCCAAGGAGTCAGCTTCGAGTTCCTAATCCCATTCGCTTCGGTTATGTGAAATCCCACTCTTCTAACCCGACAGCGTACCGCCGGCACTCCTAACCAGCCACGCCAGAGTCAGGACAATCCGGTATCCACAGCGGCCCCTGTGACGTCGAACTAGTCGAAGTATCGTTCACATCGGTTCGCGACGATGGGACCGCCAACTGGTCCAAACCCCGTCAGTAGTAACGCTCGGCCGGGAGTCCGATGATTTATGGGGATGCTCGCCCCAGCATGACACATGCGATTTGTTCGCTTCAACGAGGACCGCCTGGGCGTGCTCACCGACGACGACGGCGTCGTCGACCTGACCGACCGACTCGGCATCGATGCCGCCGACCCGCTCGTCGAGTACATCAACGGCGACTACGACGCCAGCCAGTACGCCGACGAAGACCCTGATTACGACCGCAGTGAGGTCGACCTCGGCTCCCCCGTCGAACGCCCCGGCAAGGTTATCGCCGCACCCCTGAACTACGAAAACCACATCGAGGAGGCCCTCGCCGACCGCGACATCACCACCGAGGAGTGGTTCAGCATCGAGGACAAAGGCTACTTCCTCAAAGCGCCGTCGAGCGTCGTCGGCCCCGACCACGGCGTCGAGTTGCCGTTCTCGGACCGCCGCGTCGACCACGAAATCGAACTCGCATTCGTCATGGAAGACGACGTCAAAGACGTCGACGCCGAGGACGCCTGGGAGCACATCTTCGGGTACACGATTCTCCTTGACATCTCCGTGCGCGGCGACCAGGACCGCTCGAACCGCAAATCCTACGACACCTTCACCGTCATCGGCCCCGCTGTCGTCACCGCCGACGAGATTGACGACCCCCAGGACCTCCAGATGGAACTCGAACTGAACGGCGACCGCAAGCAGTACGAGAACACCGGCGACATGGTCTACACCTGCGCGGACGTCGT
>NZ_JAANTH010000001.1:1500000-1576250 GCF_011734195.1 Halobacterium sp. R2-5 | reverse complement strand
ACGACGTCCGCGCAGGTGTAGACCATGTCGCCGGTGTTCTCGTACTGCTTGCGGTCGCCGTTCAGTTCGAGTTCCATCTGGAGGTCCTGGGGGTCGTCAATCTCGTCGGCGGTGACGACCGCTGGGCCGATGACGGTGAAGGTGTCGTAGGATTTGCGGTTCGAGCGGTCCTGGTCGCCGCGCACGGAGATGTCCAGGAGAATCGTGTACCCGAAGATGTGCTCCCAGGCGTCCTCGGCGTCGACGTCTTTAACGTCGTCGCCCATGACGAACGCGAGTTCGATTTCGTGGTCGACGCGGCGGTCCGAGAACGGCAACTCGACGCCGTGGTCGGGGCCGACGACGCTCGACGGCGCTTTGAGGAAGTAGCCTTTGTCCTCGATGCTGAACCACTCCTCGGTGGTGATGTCGCGGTCGGCGAGGGCCTCCTCGATGTGGTTTTCGTAGTTCAGGGGTGCGGCGATAACCTTGCCGGGGCGTTCGACGGGGGAGCCGAGTTCGACCTCGCTGCGGTCGTAATCAGGGTCTTCGTCGGCGTACTGGCTGGCGTCGTAGTCGCCGTTGATGTACTCGACGAGCGGGTCAGCGGCGTCGATACCGAGTCGGTCAGTCAGGTCGACGACGCCGTCGTCGTCGGTGAGCACGCCCAGGCGGTCCTCGTTGAAGCGAACAAATCGCATGTTCCGTTCTGGAACGAGCATCCCCATAAATCATCGCGTTCCCCGAACGTCGGCCGCCGCGAGCCGGCAGTTTCGCTGGCGATAATCGCGGTGAACGTTTATTACACAGGATTACGGATGGATGCCCACACATGTCGTCCCAACACGCGGACCACGACTCCGAGGGCGTGTCCCTGTACGACCCGCCCGACGAGGCCAGCGAGGTCGAGCGGCTGCGCCACGAGCGGGACTTCTGGAAGCACCTCTTCGAGGACCTCACCGAGCGCTTCCCGGAGCCGACGCTGGTCGTCGACGACGAGGGCCGGGTCACGTACTGGAACCGCGAGCAGCAGGCCATCCAGGACACGCCCGCCGAGGAGGTCATCGGCGAGGTCGCCCACGACGTCATCGGCACCGAGGACGTCACCGACACGCTCGCCGAGGAAGTCGTCCGCACCGAGGAAGCCGTCAACGAGGACCGCGTGCGCTCGGGGACGAACGAGGACGGCAGCGAGTGGCACGTCAGCGCCGCCGCGCTGCCGCTGTACGACCCCGACGGCGAGGTCGTCGGCTCCTTCGAGATGGTCTCCCGGGTGACCGACCTCGTGGAGCAGCGCGCCGCCGTCAAGGACGCCCAGGAGCGCATTACCTCGGAGGTCGACTCGACCGTCGAGGAGCTCCTGGACTCCTCGGAGACGGTCGCGGAGAACAGCCAGTTCATCGAGGAGACCGCCCGCGAGCAGGTGGAGTCGCTCGCGGAGGTGCGCAACGAGGTCGAATCGCTCTCGGCGACTGTCGAGGAGATCGCCTCCCAGACCGACGAGGTCGACGAGCGCGCGGCGAACGTCGCGGAGAACGCCGCGGCGTCCGTGGACGCCACGGACGAGGCCCAGGAGATTCTGGACGACGTCGAGGACGCCGCGACCGACCTCGACGAGACCGCCGTCGAACTCGACTCGCAGGTCGAGGAGATCGAGTCCGTCGTGGACGTCATCAGCGACATCGTCTCCCAGATCAACCTGCTCGCGCTGAACGCGAACATCGAGGCCGCGCGCACGGACGGCGACAACGACGGGTTCGCGGTCGTCGCAGACGAGATCAAGGAGCTCGCCGACCAGTCGAAGGCCGAGGTCGACGCCATCGAGTCCACCATCGAGCGCGTGACCGACATCGTCGAGGAGACGACGGCGGGCGTCGAGCGCACGACCGAGGGCATCGAGCAGACCGTCGAGCGCGTGGAGACGATCCGCGAGCGGCAGGGCGAGATCCACTCGGCGGCCGAGGAGACCTCCACGGGGATGGCCGAAATCGCGGAGGCGACCGACGAGCAGGCGGTCAGCGCCGAGGAGGTGACGACGATGCTCAACGACGCCCTGGAGAGCCTGGAGGACGTCGTCTCCGAGATCAGCGAGCTCTCCGAGGAGAACGAGGAGCAGACCGCCGCGGCGCGCAGCGTCCGCGAGCGCATCCACGCCGTCGAGGCCGAGCTCGAAGCGACGATAGACGACTAGAAGAAGCTCTCCGTTCTCGTGAGCTCGACGTCGCCGGCGACGTCTTCCTCGAAGTGCTCGGCGAGGTCCTCGACCGTCCAGCCGCCGGGCCGCACGCCGACGCGGTCCAGCGAGGGCTCCGAGAAGACGCCGACGCGGTCGCCGCCCGCGTACAGCGTGCAGCCAGTGACGTCGGTCGCGTGTTCGCTGGCGAGGAACGCGGCGAACGCGCCGACGCGCTCGGGCGGCATCTCTTCGCGCGTGTAGGGTCGGTGTTCCTCGGGGACGGTCTCGGTCATGCGCGTGTAGCCGTTCGGCGCGAGCGCGTTCACGCGCACGCCGTGGCGGTACATCTCCGAGGAGACGGTCCGCACCATCCCCAGAATCCCGGCCTTCGAGGCGGCGTAGTTCACTTGCCCGACGTTGCCGCGCGCGGAGTGCGCGCTCGCCGCGAGGTACGAGCGCTGGCGGTCGAATCCGTCCTCGCCGGCGGCCTCCCGCCAGTGCTGGCAGGCCGCCTGCAGGAGCGTGAACTGGCCGGTGAGGTTGGTCTGGACGACCTCGCGCCAGTCCTCGGGGTCGAGCTTGTAGCCGATATCGTCCCGGAGGATGCCCGCGAAGTTGAGCACGCCGTCCACGCGCCCGTGTTCGGCGACGGCGTCGGCGACGAGGTCGTCGGCGTACGCGAAGTCCGTGAGGTCGCCGGCGTGCGCGGTCGCGTCGCCGCCGTTCTCGCGGATTGACTCGGCGACGCGCTCGGCTACTTCGGGGTCGCTGCCCTCGCCGTGGACGGACGTGCCGAGGTCGTTGACGACGACGGTGGCGCCGTGGTCGGCGAGGGCTCGTGCGGTAGCTTCGCCGAGCCCGTTCCCGCCGCCGCCGACGATGCAGACGTGGTCGTCGAGCGTGGTCATCGCTGTCCCTCCGGACAGCCGTGGGCGTACTCTTCGGTCGGTGTTCGGTGGGTGGTGCGGCGGCCGCGAGCGAGCGATTCGCGCATGGTCGCGGCTTCGGCGCCCGCCATGCAAAGCTTTGGGACGGCGTTTCGAGCGCATCAGCAGTTAACTAAAATCGGCGTATAGGGAAACAGAGTAATCGTTAATTTAAATAAGCGCCTTAACTTCTGTCTTGGCGATGGGAGAAAGTGACATACAGAACGTGACCGTGCTCGGCGCGGGGAGCATGGGCCACGGCATCGCGGAGATCGCAGCCATCGCGGGCTACGACGTCGTACTCCGCGACATCGAGCGGGAGTACGTCGACGACGGCCTCGAACAGATCGAGTGGAGCCTCGGCAAGCTCGAAGAGAAGGGCCGCATCGACGAGACGGCCGACGACGTGCGCGCCCGCATCGAGGGCGCAGTCGACCTCGAAACCGCTACCGAGTCCGCGGACCTCGTCGTCGAGGCGATTCCCGAGGACCTCGACCTCAAGAAGGACACCTTCTCGGAGGTCGACGAGTACGCCCCCGAGCACGCGATTCTCTCGTCGAACACTTCCGGGCTCAGCATCACGGACATCGGCGCGGCGACCGACCGCCCCGAGCAGGTCGTCGGCGCGCACTTCTTCAACCCGCCCGTGAAGATGGACCTCGTGGAGGTCGTCCACGGCGAGGAGACCAGCGAGGCGACCCTCGACGCCATCCACGCCTTCGTCGACGACCTCGACAAGCGCGCCATCGACGTCAAGCGCGACGTCCACGGCTTCATCGTGAACAACGTCATGCTGCCGTTCATCGAGGAGGCCGCGTGGATGCTCTCGGGCGACGAGACCACGGTTCAGCAGGCCGACGCGGCGATGGTCTACCAGCGCGGCTACCCGATGGGGCCGTTCGAGCTCGCGGACTACACGGGCATCGACATCGCCTACCACTTCCGCGAGGACACGGACCTCGACTCGCCGCCCGCCATCGCGGAGAAAGTCGACGACGAGGACCTCGGGAAGAAGACCGGCCAGGGGTTCTACGACTGGGAGGGCGAGGGCCCGGACTACGAGCCCGGCGACGGCGACGGCTTCGACTGGCTGCGCGTGGAGGCGCGGATGGTCAACGAGGCCGCGAAGCTCGTCGGCGGCGACGTCGCGACGCCCGACGACGTCGACCTCGGTAGCCGTCTCGGCGCGCGCTTCCCCGAGGGCGTCTGCCGGCTCGGCGACCAGATCGGCCTCGACGAGGTCTTAGAGAAGCTCCAGACGCTCCACGAGGAGACGGGCTCGGAGCGCTTCGCGCCCGCGGACTACCTCGTCGAGCTCGTGAACGCCGGCTACACGGGCGTCGACGCCGGCCGCGGGTTCCACGACTACGCCGGCGACGGCCCCTACCAGTACATCAACAAGAGCCTCACCGAGCGCGGCGTCCTCGAGATCGAGTTCGACCGCCCGGAGCGCCTGAACGCGTTCTCCGAGACGATGTTCGGCGAGGTCGAGGAGGCCCTCGACAACGCCGACACCGAGGAGGTGTCCTGCGTGGTGTTCTCCGGCGCCGGCCAGGCGTTCAGCTCCGGCGCGGACATCACGGGCTTCATGGCCTCCGAACCCACCGAACTGATGGACGTCGACGAGACGATTCAGGCCATCGACGAGTTCGAGCGCCCGACGCTCGCGCGCATCGACGGCTTCTGTCTCGGCGCGGGCTTCGAAATCGCGCTCGCCTGCGACCTCCGCATCGCGACGGAGGACTCCTCGCTGGGCGCGCCCGAGATCAACCTCGGGCTCATCCCGGGCGGCGGCGGCACCCAGCGGCTCACCCGCATCGTCGGCGAGGGCCGCGCGAAGGAGCTCGTCTTCCGCGGCGAGCAGATCTCCGCCGAGCGCGCCGCCGACTGGGGGCTGCTCAACCGCGCCGTTCCGGCCGAGGAGTTCGACGAGGTCGTCGAGGAGTTCGTCGGCGACCTCGCGGACGGCCCGAAGACGGCGCTCAAAGTCGCCAAGCGCGTCATCGACGACGGACAGGACGCCAGCCTGCAGGCCGGCCTCGACTCGGAGAGCCAGGCGTTCGGCCTGCTCACGACCACAGAGGACATGGTCGAGGGCGTGACGGCGTTCAGAGACGACCGCGAACCGGAGTTCGAGTGATGACCCGGAACGCTGCAATCGTCGGCGGCGGGCACGCGGACTGGGGGAAGCGCGAGGCGACGTGGAAGGACCTCGCCCAGGAGGCCGGGAAGGCCACCTTCGACGACGTGGACGGCCTCGGGCCGGACGACGTCGAGGGGCTGTTCCTCGGCGCGGTCCAGCCCGAGCGCTTCGCGTTCCAGAGCCACGTCGCGCCGCTCGCGGCCGAGCTTCTCGGCGTGCACGCCTCGAAGATGATCTCCCGGACGGAGCTGGCGTGTGCGAGCGGGCAGGCCGCGCTGCGGTACGCGTGGCTCGCCATTGCCGCCGGCCAGATAGACGTCGCGCTCGTGCTCGGCGTCGAGAAGATGAACCTCGGCGACGGCTACATGGAGGAGACGCAGTCGAGCATGACGAACGTGCTCGACCGCGAATTCGACGGCGTGAACGGCCTGAACGCGCCGTCGTTCTTCTCGATGTTCGCTCAGCGCCACATGCACGAGTACGGCACCACGCGCGAGCAGCTCGCGAAGGTGAGCGTGAAGAACAAGGCTCACGCCGCGAACAACCCGTACGCGCAGTTCCAGCAGGAGGTCGACGTCGACGACGTGCTGGACTCCTACCCGGTCGCGCCGCCGCTGTGCCTGCTCGACTGCAGCGGCATCACGGACGGCGCCGCTGGCCTCCTGCTCGTCAGCGAGGAGAAGGCCCGCGAGCTCACGGACACCGCGGCGTACGTCACGGGCAGCGGGCAGTCCTGCATGGCGAGCAACTCCATCAACAACCTCCCGTCGCTGTCGGCGTGGCCGCAGGCCACCGAGGCCGCCGAGCAGGCCTACGAGCAGGCGGGCATCGACGACCCCGTCGAGGAGCTCGACGTCGCGGAGATCCACGACTGCTTCTCCATCAGCGAGATCATCGAGTACGAGGACCTCGGCTGGGTGGAGAAGGGCGAGGGCGGCCAGTTCGTCGAGGACGGCCGCAGCGAGCTCGACGGCGACATCGCGGTCAACCCCCGGGGCGGCCTGCTCGGCTGCGGGCACCCGCTGGGCGCGACCGGCGTCTCGCAGGCGCTGGAGGTGTACAAGCAGTTCACGGGCGAAGTGGAGTCCGCCCGCCAGGTGCCGGACAGCCCGGAGACCGGCCTCATCCACAACCTCAGCGGCAGCGGCTCCGTGCACAGCGTGATGACCCTCGCGAGGGACCCACAATGACAGACACCGACGACGAGGTGCCCAGACGCACCGTCGAGATTCCGGAACGCATCGAGCTGCCGCGCCTGCTGGACTTCTACGACCTGCAGGACGCCGAACACACGCGCATCCACGAGTTCTACGACCGCCTCCGCGAGGGGGACTTCTCGACGACGCAGTGCGAGGACTGCGGAGCGCTGCACTTCCCGCCGCGGGTCGTGTGCCCGGAGTGCACGAGCGACGACCTGGAGTACGTCTCGCTGCCCCACGAGGGGACGCTGTTCGCGTTCTCGGCTGTCCGCGGGGGCGGCCCGCTGGGGATGGAGACGCCGTTCGTCACGGGCGTCGTGGAGCTCGACGGCGTGGACGTGCGGCTGTCCGCGCGCATCACCGACGCGGAGTACGACGACCTCTCCATCGGCGACTCAGTGTCGCTCGTCGTCACGGAGATCGAGGACGGGCTGGACCAGCAGCGGGTATTTTACGAGTTCGAACCACAGAGTGAGGGTGAGAACGCATGACAATGGACTACGAGCTGACGATCACGACGTTCCTGGAGCGCGCGCGAGACCTCTTCAGCCACAAGGAGATCGTCACCGCGCTCCCGGACGGCAGCACGCACCGCTACACGTACGGCGACGCCTACGAGCGCATCAGCCAGCTCGCGCACGCCCTTGACGACTACGGGATGGAGCCCGGGGAGCGCTCGGGCGTGATGGCGCTCAACCACTTCCGGCACTACGAGCTGTACTTCGGGCCGTCGTGTAGCGAGCGGTCCATCCACATGGTGAACCACCGGCTGCCCGAGCACCACCTCGTGAAGATCATCAACGAGGCCGAGGACAGACTCCTCTTCCTCGACCCGCAGTTCGTCGACACCATCGAACCCATCGCGGACGAGCTCGACACCATCGAGCAGTACGTGGTGCTCGGCGACGAGGGCGACGTGCCGGAGACGAGCCTCGACCCCGTGACCGACTACGAGTCGTTCATCGCGGGCTACGACACCGACTACGACTGGCCGGACATCGACGAGGAGACCGAGAGCGCGCTCTGTTACACGTCCGGGACGACGGGGCTCCCGAAGGGCGTCCAGTACACCCACCGCGGGCAGTTCCTCCACACGATGATGCACAGCCACGTGGACGTCTTCGGCGTCAGCGAGTCCGACGCGGTGATGCCGGTGGTGCCGATGTTCCACGTCAACGGCTGGGGGTTCCCGTACACGACGACGTTCACGGGCGCGAAGATCGTGCTGCCGAACCGGCACACCGACCCGGACGAACTCCTCCCCATCATCCAGGACGAGGACGTCACCATCGCGGCGGCCGTCCCGACGGTGTGGATGGAGGTCGACCGCATCATCGAGGAGTCCGAGGACATGGGCCCGGAGGTCCTGGACACCCTCCAGGACGTGCTCATCGGCGGGAGCTCGCCGCCGGAGTCGCTCATCCGGAAGTTCGACGAGGTGTACGAGGCGCCCATCGGCCAGGGCTACGGGATGACCGAGGCGTCCCCGCACCTCGCGAACACGCTGATGACGACCGAAGTGAACCAGCTCCCCGAGGACGAGCAGGACCGCCTCCGCATGAAGGCGGGCGTCCCCGCACCCGGCGTGAAGATTCGCCTGCGCGACGAGGACGGCGAACCCGTCCCCCACGACGGTGAGACGCCCGGCGAGGTGCAGGCGCGGGCGCCGTGGCTCGCGGGCGAGTACTACGAGCGCCCGGACGCGACGGAGTCGTCGTGGACCGAGGACGGCTACTTCCGCAGCGGCGACGTCGCCACCATCGACGAGTACGGCTACATCGACGTCGTGGACCGCCTCGACGACGTCATCAAGAGCGGCGGCGAGTGGATTTCCTCCATCGAGCTGGAGAACGCGCTCATCGGCCACGACGACGTGACCGAAGCGACCGTCATCGGCGTCCCTCACGAGAAGTGGCAGGAACGGCCCGTCGCGTACGTGGTGACGGACGGTGACGTGACCGAGGACGACCTCCGCGAGCACCTGCTGGAGGAGTTCCCGAAGTGGTGGCTGCCGGACCGCTTCGAGTTCGTCGAGGAAGTGCCCAAAACTTCGACCGGGAAGTTCGACAAGCTCGCACTCACGGAGTCCTTCGAGGAGCAGTACGGCTCGCTGCCCGTCGAGGAGTAGCGCGCTACTTCAGCTGCGTCTCGTTCTCGGCGTCGATGTTGTCGAAGAGGTCGGGGCTGGCGCCGAACTCGAGGACGTTCGTCATCACGGACGTGCGGACGTTCAGCACGGTCTTGCCGTGGTTCTTGTAGAACTCGTGGAGCCAGCGCTCGCCGACCTCGCGGGTGGGGAACAGCATGATGGACTTCCACTGGTACTCGCCGTCCGAGAGGAAGTACATCAGGGTGTGCTCGGAGTCTCGGATGTGCTCCATCGTCTCGCGCCACTCGTCGGCGAAGTACTCGGGGTTGAACTTGAACTCGAACAGCTCGAAGACGAAGTACTCCTCGTTCGGGACGATGGCCTCGCGGAACACGCCGGCCTCGCGCATGTTGCGGATGGACTCGTTGACCGTGACGTAGGAGACGTCGATGTCGTAGTCGGCTTCCAGGATGTCCGCGAGGTCCCGCGAGGAGACGCCGGGGTCTTTCGCGAGCTCCCGGAGGATGACCACGTCGCGGTCCTTGAAGTCGTACGCCGGTGTGTCGTTTGCCATACCGGGCTGTAACCCCAAACGATGTTAAGATTCGTGATTGCCGCGCGATGCGCGAAAAGAGCGGTTCGGGGGTTCAGTCGTCGTAGCCCTGCCCCTTCTGGCCGGTTATCTCCTCGGGGTCGAGGCGGTACCGCGGCTGGTCGGTGATGGGCTCGCCGTGCGGGAAGAGGCTCGCGAACTGCGCGTTATCGAACATCGTGTCCGTGGCGTCGTCGGTCTCCTCCGCTGAGACTTCCTCGATGGGGCCGCGCGCGACGACGCTTCGCCAGTGGTGCTCGTCGTCGAAGTTGTACGTCGAGAACGTGGCAGTCTCCGTCGTGGCGGCGTAGTCGAGCTTCTCGCTGTCCTCACCGAACCGCAACAGCACGAAGTAGAGGGCGTCGCCGTCCCAGCCGAACGAGATCGGGAACCCGTAGGCGACGTCCTCGCTGGCCAGCGAGAGCACGCCGATGCCGCGCTCGCGCAGGAACTCGTCTCGCTCTGCCTCGTCCATGGCGACGCCGCGGAGCGGTCGGTCGCCGGTATCTGGTTCCTCCATACGAACACGTTAGACTACACCGACAAAGATCCCGGTCACGAACATGTTCGAAAACGCGGCGGGCGTCGTGAACTGGTCACTATCCAGGCTCACTGTCGAGCGGGGAAACATCTTTACCCCCTTTCCACGTTGGGTGTAATACGATGAGCGGCTCAGAAGACGTAGACGCGCCTGTCATCATTGCCGGCGCCGGCCCGACCGGCATGACCGCAGCGCTCGCGTTACACGCCAGAGGCGTCGACAGCATCATCCTCGAAGCCGACCCGAAGGACCGAGAGCGGCCCGGTAGCCGGGCCATCTACGTCCACAAGGACACGCTCCGCACGCTGGAGAACGCGTCCCCCGGGCTCGGCCAGCGGCTGGTCGAGAACGGCATGATCTGGTCGACGCGACGGACGCTGTTCCGCGGGAAGGAAGTGTTCGAGCGCACGTACCCCGACCCCGGCGGCGACGGCGACCTCCCGCACTTCACCAGCCTCCCGCAGGTCTGGACCGAGGAGTACATGCTCGACGCCGTCGAGGACGCCGACATCGACGTCCACTGGGACGACGCTGTCGACTCCGTCGACGTCGAGGGCGACGTGGTCCGCGTCACGACCGAGAGCGGCGAGGAGTACGTCGGCAACTACGCCGTCGGCGCGGACGGTGCCGGCTCGCAGGTCCGCAAGGAGATCGGTGGCGAGTTCTCCGGGACGGAGTCCGAGAACTCCTTCATCATCGCGGACATCGCCGAGGACGAGGACAACCCCCTCATGCAGGAGCGGGTGTTCCACTACGACCACCCGCGCGTCGACGGCCGGAACGTCCTGCTCGTGCCGTTCCAGGGCGGCTGGCGCGTCGACATCCAGTGCAAGGAAGACGACGACCCCCAGAAGATGACCGAGGACGAGGAGATCAGCGAGCTCGTCGCGCAGACGCTCGGTGAACGGTACCGCGACCGCGTCGAGTGGGTCTCCCAGTACAAGTTCAAGCAGGTCGTCGCCGACCGCATGGTCGACGACGACAACCGCGTCCTGCTCGCGGGCGAGGCCGGCCACCTGTTCGCGCCGTTCGGCGCGCGCGGGATGAACTCCGGGGTCGCCGACGTCGAGGCCGCGGCGAGCGCCATCACGGTCGCGCTCAACGCCGACGTCGAGGAGGCGCGCGCCGCCGAAATCGAGCGGTACGGCATCACGCGCCTGAAGGCCGCGGAGTACAACAAGGACGCCGCCGGCCAGGCGCTGGAGTACCTCCAGGGCGACAGCTACGTGACGCGCGCGAAGAAGCGGCTCGCGGCGAAGGCTGCCCCGTACTACGAGCCCGCGGGCGAGTGGCTCGACGACGCGCCGTACGGCCCGCACGGCGGCCCGCCGGTGACCATCGGTCAGTACTGACCCGTCCGCGGGCGCCGCGGAAACTGACGACTACGCCGTTCTTCTTCGACGTGCTCGACGCCGTGGCTGCAGCTCTCCGGGTCGAGCTTTCTCGGCCTGTGGAATACCGTCGTTCGCCGGAAGCGGTTTTTCGGTCTCTATAGCTCCGTTAATCTGGGTATTCGGCGAAGGAGAACGACGCGTGCAGCGGATGTCGCCGTCTCCGGTCGCCGAACGCCGGTGTGGGTTCGCCAGGGAGGTTCTGGACGTCGAGATTCCGTTTCAGACGGTGTCGATGCGCGCCCTTCCCGCGGCATTCTTTATCAGAGGATGAAATTCGTTCGCTGACGGCGAACAGTTAGTGTCGTGTTTGAGTCTGCCTACACAGGCGTTGTGAGTGTCGAAATCAGGCACCCAGTCGATCTCGGATCGTATCCGCTGTCGCCCCGACCACGACTCTCGGCAGTGGCCGGTCACGAGGGAGTGGTGGGTGCGCGTGGTATCGAATACCGAATCGGAGACGTCGACCGGGGAGGACGACGTGTACCGAACTGAGACGGTACGGCGCCAGCCGAACGAGATTACTATTTCACACGTCTCCGGCAGAACGAAACAGTATACTCGGTCTGTAGTAATTCTACCAGACCGAACAGCAATATCTGTAACGTGACGGGTGCTATTTAGCGTACAGTGGGCGCCGATTCGCGATTGACGTGACAGACTGTAATTTCCAGCGGCAGACCGTCGGCGGCGTCCACGATTGTGAAAACCACCCAAACGTATATCACGGTTGATGATACAGTTACCCGTGACCGCGGATGAGCTACGCGACCCACGCCGACGGAGACACGAGTGCAGTACGCGACCAAACAACGGCCGAACACGGGCGCGGAGGTCGGCGATGACGGAGACCGTCGCCCCCATCGCGAAACTCGGGCACGTCGTCGCGCACACGCCGGACATCGAGGAGTCCATCTGGTTCTTCCGGGACGTGCTCGGGTTCAAGCTCACGGAGCGAACCGAGGACGGCGCGTACTTCCGCGGGCTCCGCGACTGGGAGCACCACACGCTCGCCGTCCTCGACACCGGGAAGACCGGCGTCGACCACATCGCGTTCCGGACGTCGAGCCCCGAGGCCCTCGACGAACTGGCCGAGCGGTTCGAGGCGGACGGCGACGACGTGACGTACGTCGACGCCGGCGAGGAGCCCGGCCAGGGCGAGGCGATCCGCGTCGAGAAGTTCGGCCACCCCTACGAGTTCTACTACGACGTCGAGAAGCCCGACGCCCCGAAGGGCCAGCGCTCCCGGCTGAAGAACCGCGTGTACAGCGAGGCCGCCGGGGGCCGCATCGCGCCGCGGCGCATCGACCACACGCACGTCCAGGACTCCGTGTCGCCGGCGCACGCGGAGTGGCTGCAGGACGCGCTCGGCTTCCAGGTGAACGAGCAGTACCGGACGAACGACGGCGAGCTCTGGGGGTGGTGGTTCTCGGTGACGCCGCTCCCCCACGACATCGCCATCCACCGGCTCCCCGAGGGCGAAGCCCCGATGTTCGACCACGTGTCGTTCCACCTCGACAGCCTCCAGGACCTCTGGGAGGCCGCGGACGTGCTCGCCGAGCACGGCATCGAGCCCGACGGCGGCCCCGGCAAGCACGCCATCACGAGCGCTGACTTCCTGTACGTCTCGGACCCGGCCAGCGGGCTCTGCGTGGAGTTCTTCGCGGGCCCCGGCTACCTCAACTTCGAGCCGGACTGGGAGCCGATCGAGTGGACCGAGGACGAGATCGGCGGCGAGACCAGCCACCAGTGGATCGGCGAGGGTCCCGGCTGGGAGGGCCTCGCGTACCCCGACGAGGAAACCGGAGCGTCCCAGTAGCCCCGCGTCGTCACTCTTCTCGCCCGTCAGCGTTCGCCGAGACTGCGCGAAACGGGAATTTTATGTCCGGTCCGCGGGAGGAACGAGGCATGGACGTGATTCACAGCGCCATGTGGGTGTCGGACCTCGACCGAACGCTGTCGTTCTACGTCGACGAACTCGGCCTCGAGAAGACCAACGAGTTCGTCAGCGGCGACGGCGCGACGAACGTCTACGTGGCCGGGGACGACGGCACGGAGCTCCAGTTCAAACACCACCCCGAGCACGACGTCGACGTTGACGCCGACGGCTTCGACCACGTCGCGCTCGCCGTCGACGACACGGACGCGACGACCGAGCGACTCGTCGAGGAAGTCGGCTGCACGCTGCGCCGCGGGCCGCTGACCTCGGAGGGCGCGAACGCCCGCGTCGCGTTCGTCGAGGACCCGGACGGCTACGGCATCGAACTGGTCGAAGAACTGGCGTAGTCAGTCGTCCGCTTCCGCTGCGCCCTCGCGGGCGAGTCTGTCGGCGACGTCCGTGATGAGGTCTTCCTGGCCACCGACGACCTCCATCTCGCCGAGTTCGACGAGGATGTCGCGGGGGTCGACGCCGTACTGTTCGCCCGCGCGCCGGGCGTGCCGGAGGAACGACGAGTAGACGCCCGCGTACCCCAGCACCAGCGAGTCGTTGTCCAGTTCGGGCATCGTGTCGTCGTCGAGCATCGGCAGCAGGACGTCCTCGGCGGCGTCCATGACGCCGTAGAGGTCCGGGCCGACGTCGTAGCCCGCGCGGTCCAGCGCGCCGACCAGAACCTCCATCTGGGCGTTCCCGGAGCCCGCGCCGAGCCCGCGCAGGCAGCCGTCGACGGTGACCGCGCCCTCGTCGAGCGCGGCGAGCGTGTTCCCGATGGCGAGCCCGAGGTTGTTGTGCGCGTGGAACCCGACGTCGATGGAGAGCTCGTCGGTGAGCAGGCCGACGCGGTCGCGGACGTCCTGCGGGAGGAGCGCGCCCGCGGAGTCCATCACGTAGACGGCTTCCGCGCCGTACTCCTCCATCAGTCGGGCCTGTTCGAGCACCGTCTCGGGCGGCGCCATGTGCGAGAGCATCAGCAGGCCGTTGGCCTCCAGGCCGCGCTCGGTGACGTACTGGAAGTGCTCCTCGGAGATGTCGGCTTCCGTGACGTGCGTCGCGATGCGGCAGACGTCGGCGCCGTGGTCGGCTGCGAGGTCGAGGTGTTCGACCGTCCCGATGCCGGGCAGCAACAGCACGGACAGCTCGGTGTCCGTGAGCTCGGGCGCGACCGCGTCGAGGTACGCCTCGGTGTCGGCCGCCGACACGCCGTAGTTGATAGAGGACCCGCCCATGCCGTCGCCGTGCGAGACTTCCACGACGTCCATGTCGGCGGCGTCGAGCGCGCTCGCGACGTCGGCCATCTGGTCGGGCGTGAACTGGTGGTCGACGGCGTGCATGCCGTCGCGCAGCGTCATGTCCACGAGCCGCGGCGAGTCAGTCATCGGTCTCACCCCCGGCGACGGCCTCGTTCGGCTGGGCGGCGATGCGTTCGGCGGTGCCGAGTGCTGCGCTGGTCATGATGTCGAGGTTGCCCGCGTACGGCGGGAGGTGCTGGCCTTCGCCTTCGACTTCCAGTTGCGTCGAGAGCACGACGTCGCCGTCGAGGTCGAAGCCGACGTCGTCGGCGTCTCGCACGGTCGGTTCGAGCGTGATCTCGTAGCCGGGGACGTAGGACCGGATATCCTCGGCGATGCGCGAGACGGAGTCGCGGACGGCGTCGACGTCGGTCGTCTCCGCGACGCGCGTGTGGACGGTGTTCCGCATCATGATCGGCGGCTCGGCGGGGTTGAGTGTGATGATGGCCTTCCCCTCGTCGGCGCCGCCGACGACTTCGAGGCCGGCCGCGGTCGTCTGCGTGAACTTGTCGATGTTCTGCCGCGTGCCGGGGCCGGCGCTCTTCGACGCGATGTGCGAGACCATCTCCGCGTACCCCACGTCGGCGACGCGGTCGACCGCGTGCACGATGGGAATGGTCGCCTGCCCGCCGCACGTGACCATGTTGACGTTACGCGTCTCCCCGACCACGTCGTCGAGGTTCACCACGGGCACCGCGTACGGGCCGACCGCCGCCGGCGTCAGGTCGATGGCGAACAGCCCGAGCTCGTCGTAGACCGGCGCCTGCTGTTCGTGGACGTGCGCGCTCGTCGCGTCGAACACGAGGTCGAACTCGTCGGCGTGCTCGCGCACGCTGTCGACTCCCTCGGTGCCGACGTCGATGCCCTCCTCGACAGCGGCCTGCAGGCCCTCGGACTCCTCGACGGGGAAGATGCCGATCACTCGTTCGAGGTCGATGGCGTCGCTGCGGTCCAGTATCTTGTACATCAGATCGGTCCCGATGTTGCCGGGGCCGACGATGGCTGCACTAACACCCATGCCAGCAACCACCGCGGACAGGCAGTTAAAGCTACGGGTGGTCGATACCGCGGAATTCGCGACACTCACGGCTCCTCGTGTCGATTCGCGGGCGGAGACGGGAGGGGGCTGTCCGCGTCAGAACGGGTAGTCGCGGGACTCCCGCTGGACCGACGTCCACTTCACCTCGGTGAACTCCTCGAGGATCCAGTCGCCGTTGTAGCGCCCCATCCCGGAGTCCTTCTTCCCGCCGAACGGCACGTGGGGCTCCACGTTGACCGTCTGGTCGTTGACGTGCATCATCCCGACCTCGATCTGGTCGGCGACGTCGCGAGCGCGCCCGCGGTCGGCGGAGTGGACCGAGCCCGCGAGCCCGTACTCGGAGGTGTTCGCGAGCTCGATGGCTTCCTCGTCGCTGCTGAACGGGACGATGGGCGCGATTGGGCCGAAGTGCTCGTTGCACGCCGCCGTCATATCGTTCGTGACGTCGGTGAGCACCGTCGGCTCCACGAACAGGCCGTCGTGGTCGCCGCCGGTCTCCAGCGTCGCGCCCTCCTCGATCGTCTGCTCGACGTACTCGAGCATCTCGTCGCGCTGGGCCTCGTTGATGATGGGGCCGATGACTACGTCGTCGTCGAGCGGGTCGCCGATGGGGAGTTCGGCGGCGCGCTCGGCGAGGCGCTCGGCGTACTCGTCGTAGATGGACTCGTGGACGAGGTGGCGGTTGATGGAGATGCAGACCTGGCCCTGGTTCCAGAACGACCCGAACACGCCGGCGTCCACGGCGTCGTCGAGGTCGGCGTCCTCCAGCACGACGTGTGGGTTGTTGCCGCCGAGTTCCAGCGCCGGCAGCGCGAAGTGGTCGACCGCGTTCTGCCCGACGAGGCGGCCGACTTCCGTCGAGCCCGTGAACGCGATGACGTCGCTCTCGGGGTGGGCGGCCGTTCGGTCGCCCGCCGTCGAACCCGGTCCGGTGACGACGTTGAGGACGCCGTCGGGCAGCCCCGCCATGTCGAACAGCTTCGCGATGAGCAGCCCGCCCGTGATGGGCGTCTCGCCCGCGGGCTTCAGCACGACCGTGTTCCCGGTGGCGATGGCGGGCGCGACCGCGCGGATGGAGAGTTTCATCGGGACGTTCCACGGCGAGATGACGCCGACGGTGCCGACGGGCTCGCGCTGGACGATGTTCTCCTTGCCCGGAATCTTCGACTGGTTGTGGCGGCCGGACATCCGGAACGCGAACGACGCGGCGTCGTGGACGAACGTGACGGCGCCGCCGTGTTCGATGGCCTGTCGCGGCTTCGTCCCGCCGCTCTCGATGGCGAGCAGGTCACAGATCTCGTCCTCGTACTCCTCGAGGAGCTGGGCGACCGTGCGGACGACGCGGGCGCGCTCGTCCGGGGTCGTGTTCGCCCACTCCTCCTGAGCGGCGGCCGCTGCTTCGTAGGCGGCGTCGACGTCGGCCTCGCCACCCTTCGGCACTTCCGCGACGACCTCCCGGGTCGCGGGGTTCTCGACGTCCGACAGTTCGCCGCTCTCGGCGGCCCGCCACTCGCCGTCGATGTACAGCTCGCTCCAGTCCGCGTCGATGGACAGGTCGGCCTCTCCAGTAGTACTCGTTTGCTGGCTCATGCTGTCACCTACGGGTTGCTCGTCCGACCACAAATACGTACGGGTGTACCACGCTGCGTGTTAGCGACAGCGTTAAGTGTCGTTTCCCGGAACATCGCGTGTATGAGTTTGGACGAGTCCAAGCTGCAGGAGTACGCAGAGCAACTGCACGATGCGTGGGCGTCGAAGACGCCGGTCGAGCCGCTCAGCAACGACACCGCCTTCGACACGGCCGACGCCTACGAGATCCAGTCCCGGGTCGTCGACCGCATCCTCGACGACGGCGACGAGATCGCGGGCCACAAGCTCGGACTCGTGAGCGCCGCGAAACAGGAACAGCTCGGCATCGACGAGCCCATCTTCGGTTACTTCACCGAGGGCGGGATTCTGGACGAGCCGGTCGTCCGGACCGACGAGCTCATCGCGCCGCGACTGGAGGCCGAAATCGGGCTCGTGCTCGACGAGGACGTGCCGGCGCCCGCCTCCGTGACGGACGTGCTGTCGGCCACCGGCGCGGTCGTCCCGGTCGTCGAGATCCTGGAGAGCCGGTTCGCGGGCTGGGAGATCCCGAGCGCGCAGGACGTCATCGCGGACAACACGTCCGCGGGAAAGGTCGTCGTCGGGGAGACGCACAGCGACGTCACCGACGTTGACCTCCGGATGGAGAGCGTCGTCGTCTCGAAGAACGGCGAGGTCGTCTCCTCGGGCACCGGCGCGGACATCATGGGCAACCCGGCGCGCGCCGTCGCGTGGCTCGGCGACCGCCTCGAAGACGTCGACGACCGGCTGGAGGCCGGCGAGCTCGTGATGACGGGCGGCATCACGGCCGCCGACGACATGGAGCCGGGGGACGTCTACCACGTCGAGTTCGGGAGCATCGGCTCCATCGACGTGCGCGCGGAATAGGCCACCGGGCGGCTACTTGTACTTGATGTCGAGGGCGAGCTCGTTCGCCGTGCTCTGCACCTCGCCGATGATCTCCTCGTCGAAGCCGTCGGTGCCGAGTCGGTGAGTCGGCGCGGAGATGCTGATGGCGCCGAGCAGCTCGCCGTCCACGCGCACCGGCGCGCCGATGCACGCCAGGCTCTCCGTTCGCTCGCCGTGCTCGGTCGCGTACCCGCGCTCGCGGACGGTTTCGAGCTGCTCGGACAGCGCCTCGCGGTCGGTGATGGTCTTCTCGGTGGCCGCGGGCAGCCCCCAGCGGTCGACGATTTCGTCGACGCGCTCGTCGGGCAGGTAGGCGAGAATCGCCTTCCCGATGGCGATGTTGTGGAGGGGGATCCGGTAGCCGACGTGGGTGTCGAGGTTCACCGCGTAGTCGCCGCGGGCCTGGTAGAGGTAGACGCCGCGGCCGTCCTCCTCGATCATGAGGTTCGCGAGCATGTCGGTGTCCGCGGCCAGCTGGTCGGCCTTCGCCCGACCGAACTCGTAGAGGGGAGTGCGGCTGCGGACGCGCCCCCCGAGCGTGAGGAACTCGAAGCTCAGTCGGTACTCCTCGCCCTCTTTGACGACGTAGCCGTGCTCGCGGAGGGTGCTGAGGTGGTTGTGTATCGCGCCCTTCGTCATGTCGAGTTCGGCTTCGAGGTCCTTGATTCGCGCGCCGTCGGTCTCGTCGAGGTGCTCCACGACCGCGAGGGACTTCTCCGTCGTCCGCACCGGGTGGTTCGCTTCCGGGCCCATGCCAACCAGTATCTCGCCCCGACGGATAACTGTTTTCCATGCCAAAACGTCCGGGCGGGGGCGCCGCTGGCTTCCTCGACGACGGTTCGCCAGCCGGCGCGCTCCAGAGACGTTACGGGTCGAATCGGGTGAACGCACCACTCGGGACGGCCGCTGACTGGTCGAGAACTGCTCGCCGGCGAGCGGCTGTATTTTGCCTGTGAAAACGCGAGCGCGAAGTCACTCCTCGCCGACGCGGGCGTGCAGCGACCCGAGTGACGTGAACTCGACGCCGAGCACGTCGCCGGGGGCGAGGTCCACGGCCGGCGTGAGCGACCCGCTCAACACGAGGTGGCCGGGCTCCAGCGCGGCGTCGAGGTCCGCGAGCGTGTTCGCGAGCCACGCCACCGAGCGCGCGGGGTGCCCGAGGACGGCCGCGCCCACCCCCGACGCGGCGAGCTCGCCGTTCCGGTGGAGTTTGACGCCTTCCAGGGAGAGGTCACGGCCGTCGACGTCGTGGACGGCCTCGCCGGCGAGGTACAGCGCGGAGGAGGCGTTGTCGGCGACGGTGTCCTCGATCTGGATGTCCCAGTCGCGCACGCGGCTGTCGATGACTTCCAGCACCGGGACGACGCTGCGGGTCGCCTCCAGGACGTCGAGGTGTGAGACGGGCGGGTCGAGGCGCTCGCCGACGAGGAACCCGATCTCGGGTTCGACGCGCGGCGCGATGAGGTCGTCGGCGGGAATCGTCGACCCCGCCACGAACATCGTGTCGAGGAGCCGGCCGAAGTCGGGTTCGTCCACGCCGAGTTGCTCCTGAATCGCGTCGCTGGTCAGCCCGACCTTGTGCCCGACGACTTCGGCGCCGTCGTCGAGGCGCCGCTCCACGAGCCGGGACTGGACGTCGTACGCGTCCGCGATGGTAAGGTCGTGGTCGTCGGTGAGCGGGTCGATGGGCGACCCCGATTCGAGCGCTCCGTACAGCGATTCGGCGAGTCGGTCGCGAGTCGCGTCGTCGAGTTGCACAGCAGTGACAGTCGCCCGCACCGACAAATAGGTTCGCCCCGCGTGCCGGACCGCCCAGTCCCGAGAAGTATTTTCACTGCGAAAACGTACTGCGGTGTCGAGCCGGCCAGTTAGCGGATACTAACAGCGTTACTCGTGTTATTCCGAGTCGGCTGGCGAGCAGTCACAGCCGCCCTCCGAGAGCAGTTCGACGACGCCGTACCGCGAGTTACACTCGGTGCAGAGGACGCCGACGTCGACCATCACGCGGAACTCGCCGAGCGTGAGGTGGGGGGTGTTCCGGAGCTGTTCGAGTTTCGTCTCCGTCACGGAGACGAGCCGGCCCCGGAGCTTCTGGACGGCGTCCGCGACGGTCTCCGCCCGGTCGCCGGTCTCGCGCTCGTACTCCGCGCCCCGGTAGTCCTGTAGGTAGCTCCGCACGGCCTGGTAGGTGACGACGTCCTTCTCCAACCGCTCGACGTCGACGTCCTCGCGCTCCAGGCGGCGACGGAGCTGGGTCTGCTCGGCGGCGCCCGTCTCGTCGGTCGTCAGCGCACGCACGACGTTCTCGATCTCGGAATCGGATGGGTGGAGGCCGGCGTCGTAGAGGCGCTCCCGGACGAGCTCGCGGTTGAAGTGCGTTGCGAGGTCGCGGAGGCTCCAGTGGTCGTCGCCGGTCGCCGTCCAGCGCGCCTCCAGCTCCGCGCCCACGCCCTCGAGGCCGTACTCGTCGACCAGCCGTGCCACCTTGCTCCGCCGACCGCCAACGTCGCGCTCTGCGTCGCCCATGCGTTCCGTACACCGTCCGGCACGCTTATACTTATTCCTGCGGGCCGCGCGGCGGGTTCCCGGACCGTGGCGACGTAGCCGGTCTTCGGCAAGATTTATATTTCTCATGCGTGCAGTGTGTGAGCATGGGAGTCCAACAGTCGAGTCTATCGGACGGGCGGCTCCGCGTCGAGAACGTCGGCGGCATCGAGCAGACCGACGTCGAGTTCACGTCCGGCGTGAACCTCCTCGTGGGGCGGAACGCCACTAACCGAACGTCGCTCCTCCAGGCGTTCATGGCCGCGATGGGGAGCGACCAGGTCACCGTGAAGGGAGACGCCGACGCGGCCGATGTCGAACTCGAACTCGAGGGAGAGACGTACACGCGACACCTGCGGCGGGAGTCCGGCACCGTCGTCACCAGCGGCGACCCGTACCTCGACGACCCCGAGCTCGCGGACCTGTTCGCGTTCCTCCTGGAGTCGAACGACGTGCGGCGCGCGGTCGAGCGCGGCGACGAGCTCCACGACCTCCTCCTGCGGCCGGTCGACACCGAGGAGATCGAGGCGGAGATCGAGCGCCTCGTCGACGAGCGGGACCGCGTCGAGAGCGACCTCGACGAGATCGAGGAGTACAAAGCCGAACTTCCCGCCAAGGAGGCCGAGCGGGAGGAGCTCCGGGAGGAGATCGAGGCGACGAAAGCCGACCTCGAGTCCGCGGAGTCCGAGCTCGACGCGGCCGACGACGTTGAGCAGCGCCAGCAGCAGAAACAGGAACTCGAGGAGAAACTCGACGAGCTGAGCTCGAAGCGCTCGGAGCTCGACGACGTCCGCTACGACCTCGAGACCGAACGCGAGCGCCTCTCGGACCTGAAGAGCGAGCGCACCGACCTCGAAGACGAGCTCGACGAACTCCCCGAGGAACCGGAGGGCGACGTCGGCGAACTGGAGTCAGAGGTCCGGTCGCTGCGCGAGCGCAAGCAGGAACTGGAGTCGTCCGTCTCGGAACTCCGGAGCGTCATCGGGTTCAACGAGGACATGCTCGAGGACCCAGATTCGGACGCGCTCGCGGCTCTCGACGGCGACAGCGACGACGGCGACGTCACGGACGAGCTGCTCGGCGGCGACGACGTGGTGTGCTGGACGTGCGGCAGCGAGGTCGAGGCCGAGCAGATCGACGCGACCGTCGACCAGCTCCGGGAGTTCAGCGCGGAGAAGCTCGACGACATCGCCGAGGTCGAGGAGCGCATCGAGGCCAAGCGGGAGCGCCGCCGCGAACTCGAAGAGACCCGCGAGGAGCGCGAGCGCGTCGAGCGCCGCCTCGACCGCCTCGCGGACGACGTCGAGCGCTGCGAGGAGAACATCGACCGCCTGGAGGGCGAGCGCGACGACCTGCTCGACGAGATCGAGACCGTCGAGGCCGAGGTCGAGGAGCTGGAGTCCGAGGAGTACGGCGAGATCCTCGAACACCACCGGGAGGCCAACGAGCTGGAGTACGAGCTCGGCCGCCTCGAACAGGACCTCGAAGCCGTCGAGGCGGACATCGCGGACCTCGAGGAGCGCATCGCCGAGCAGGACGACCTCGAAGCCCGCCGCGAGGAGCTCGAGGACGAGATCGCGGAGCTCCGCACGAAGATCGAGCGCATCGAGCGCGACACCGTCGAGGAGTTCAACGACCACATGGCGGAGGTCCTGGAGATGCTGGACTACGACAACCTCGACCGCATCTGGCTGGAGCGCCGCGAGCGCGAGGTCCGCCGCGGCCGCCGCACGGTCACGGAGACCGCCTTCGACCTCCACGTCGTCCGCACGACGGACTCGGGCGCGGCCTACGAGGACACGGTCGAGCACCTCTCGGAGAGCGAGCGCGAAACCACGGGGCTCGTGCTCGCGCTCGCGGGCTACCTCGCCCACGAGGTGTACGAGGAGGTGCCGTACATCCTCCTGGACTCCCTGGAGGCCATCGACTCCGAGCGCATCGCGCAGCTCGTCGAGTACCTCGGCGAGTACGCCGACTACCTCGTCGTCGCGCTGCTCACCGAGGACGCGCAGGCCGTCGATTCGGGCTACCGCCGCATCACCGAAATCTGAGCGGCGCGCGGACTCCCCTCTCTGTCGTCGCCTTCCGCGGTTTGTGTCTCCCCCGCAGCTCGCACAGAGTATATAAAAACTCGTATATAATAAACGTCCACTCGGAAGTTATACTATTTCGGATCTCGGCGCTCCCGCCTTCCTCTCGTCGTCACGACTCCGACCGGTGCATTCAAGCGTGGATTAGAAGGGCTCTAACGCATATACAGATGGTCGATCGACGGTGTACTATTGCGGCGAGCCGCGATGCCGTCAATCTGAGTACGGAAGACAGACTTCGAGTATAATAGCGTGTATTCAGCCGTTCGATCTTCTTCTCGGCTATATAGTACTCGTCTGTTCTTAATTTTCCAGATATCGGTGACTCTGTCAGATAACATTTCTACTTTTTATCTGAGTATTATTCATAACTGGTATATCGACCTACGCCTCCGGTCTCGGGGCTGTCACGAACACCACCTATAAGCCGCCGGCAGCGGAACCCTGCGACGAACATGATGCGCCACGACGTCGCCATCGTCGGCGGCGGCTGCGTCGGACTGTCGGTCGCGAAGCACCTCAGCGAGCAGACCGATCTCGACGTCGCCGTCCTGGAGAAGGAACACCACCTCGCGGCCCACCAGAGCGGCCGGAACTCGGGCGTCCTCCACCCGGGGTTCAACTACCCGCCGGACTCGAAGAAGGCGCGGTTCGCGACCGAGGGCACCAGCCGGATGAAGGAGTACTGCGCCGAGCACGACGTCCCCTGCGACGAGCTCGGCGTGCTCGTGGTGGCGAAAGACGACGACGAGGAGGCGCGCCTCGACGACCTCGCCGAGCAGGCCGAGGCCAACGGCGTGGAGTACGAGCTCCTCCGCTCGCAGGCCGAGATTCACGAACACGAGCCCCACGCGGAGGGGCAGGCGGCGCTGTACGCGCCCGAGGCCGCGTCCGTCGACTCCCAGCAGTACGTGTACGCGCTCGCCAAGGAGATACAGGAGGCGGGCGTCGACCTCTACACGGGCTACGAAGTGACGCGCGTCGAGGAAACAGCTGAGGGCTACCACCTCGCGACGACGAACGGCCACTTCGAGGCGTCCTACCTGGTGAACGCGGCGGGACTGCACGCCGACGAGCTCGCCCACCAGGTCGGCGTCGGCGAGGACTACCAGGTGGTGCCGTTCCGCGGCGAGTACTACGAGGTCCGCCCGGAGCGCGCCGAGCTCTGCCAGACGATGATCTACCCGACGCCGAACCCCGAGCTCCCGTTCCTCGGCGTCCACTACACGCGCCGCACGGACGGGAAGGTCATCGTCGGGCCGAACGCGGTGCTCGCGTTCGGCCGCGAGGCCTACGAGAACACGGATTTCGACCCCCGCGACCTCTACGAGACGCTCACCTACGAGGGGTTCCGGAAGCTGCTGTCCTCCCGGATGATGGTGAAGGTGGCGTGGGACGAGCTCAACAAGTCCTACCGGAAAGAGAAGTTCACGGAGGCGTCCCAGCGGCTCGTCCCGGGCGTGCGCGCTGCGGACCTCCAGAAGAGCTACGCGGGCATCCGCGCGCAGCTCGTCAGCGACGACGGCGAGCTCGTGAAGGACCCGCTGTTCGTCGAGCGCGAGGACGCCGTCCACATCCTCAACGCGGTCTCACCCGGCCTGACGTCGTCGCTGCCGTTCGGCGAGCACATCGCGGAGACGCTCGCCGAGAAGGTCTGAGCGACCCCGGAAGTTACGGTCGGGGGCCGCGAGGGAGGGGTATGGAGACGCCCGAGAATCTCACTGTCGGCTCGTGGGACGACCCGTTCGTCGTGGAGGAGGCTTACGACGGCATCGAGCGCCGCGTGCTCTGTTTCGACGACGAGACGATGCAGGTCCACTACACCGTCGACGAGGGCGCGGTGTTCCCCGAGCACGAGCACGAGGAGACCCGGCAGACGGTCTACGTCGTCAGCGGCGCCGTCGAACTGTTCGGCGACCACGAGACGGTGCTGGAGGCCGGCGACACGTTCATCGTCGGGCCGGGCGTCCGCCACGGCGTTCGCGGGGTCGCCGAGGAGACCGAACTCCTGGACACGTTCACACCCCGCATCGAGGAGTACGCGCAGAAATAACTCGGGCAGTCGGTCCGACCGGGACCCGACGGTTTAATAGCGCAGCGCGGGAACCCCGAGACGACAGGCGACGAGCGGAGACGCGGAGCCGGCGGTGCGTCGTCGCCTCCGCGCGCTGCCACGCACACACTATGCCAGATCACACGAGCGGCGGTCGGTCGCCGGCCGCTACAGACAGCTGTATCGCCTCGAACGAGCGCGTGCGGCGGCCGAGCGACGGGAGAGAGCGATGACCGGCCCACCCGAAAAACCTGTCGAGCAGCGGCTGCACGGCGACCTACCGGTCGTCGACGCGGCGACTGCGGCGGGAGCCATCGACGCGGACGCGACGGTGCTCACGAGCGGGTTCGGGAGCGTCGGCTACCCGAAGGCGATTCCGCTCGCGCTCGCCGACGACGACCGCGACCTCGCGCTGACGGTCGTCCACAGCGGGAACGTCGGCGACGAGATCGACGTCGACCTCGTGGAGTCCGGCGCCGTCGAGCGGCGGTTCTCCTACCAGTCCTCCCGGGTCGCCCGCGACCTGACGAACCGCCGCGAGGTGTCGTTCAGCGACCGGAACGCCTCCTCCATCGGCGACGAGGTCCAGCACGGCGGGATGGTCGACCCCGACGTCGCGGTCGTCGAAGCGGTCGCCGTCGGCGAGGACTGGTTCGTGCCGTCGACGTCGCTCGGCCAGGTGCCCGCGTTCGTGGAGGCGGCCGACAGGCTGTACGTGGAGCTGAACCGCCGCCAGCCGCTCGAACTGCAGGCGCTCCACGATATCTACCGCCCGGACGCGCCGCCGAACCGCGACCCCGTCCCCATCTCCGACCCGGGCGAGCGCATCGGCACCACGCACGTCAGCTTCGAACCCGAGAAGCTGGCGGGCGTCGTGGAGACGGACACCGCGGACTCCACGTACACGTTCCGCGACCCGACCGACGACGACCTCGCCATCGCGGAGAACCTCGGCGAGTTCCTCGACGCCGAAATGGAGCGCTCGCCGGTGTTCGAGGACGCCGTCCACCTCCAGTTCGGCGTCGGGTCGCTCGGGAACGCGCTGATGGGCGAACTCAAGGAGCTCGACTTCGGCGGCCGCGACGTCGTCTACTTCGGCGAGCTCATCCAGGACGGCCTGCTCGACATGCTCGACGACGGCCGCCTGGAGTGCGCGAGCGCGACGTCGATGGCGCTCACCGACGAGGGCCAGCAGCGACTCTTCGAGAACGTCGAGCGGTACGCCGAGGACGTCGTGTTGCGGCCGGCGGACGTCTCGAACCACCCGGGCGTCATCGACCAGTTCGGCGTCGTCGGCGTCAACAGCGCCATCGAGTTCGACATCTACGGGAACGTCAACTCCACGCACGTCGGCGGCAAGCAGATGATCAACGGCGTCGGCGGCTCCGCGGACTTCAACCGGAACTCCCTGGTGACCGTCTGCGCGCTCCCGTCGACCCTGAAGGGCGGCGAGGTCTCCCGCGTCGTCCCGATGGCGTTCCACGTCGACCACACCGAACACGACGTCGACGTGTTCGTCACCGAGCAGGGCGTCGCTGACGTCCGCGGGCTGTCGCCCGTCGAGCGCGCCGAGCGCATCATCGAGAACTGCGCGCACCCCGAGTTTGCGCCCGAACTGCGCTCGTACCTCGACGACGTCCGCGAGCAGGACAACCACATCCCGCACGACGTCCAGCGCGCCGCCGAGTGGCACGAGTAACGAGCAGGCGCGCTATTCTGCGGTTCCACGCTCCGTTCTGCAGTCGGAGCCGGCGGCGAGAAGAACGGGAGTGAGAAACGGAGACAGAACGGAGGCGTCCGGCTACAGGGCGACGCCGCCGCCGAGGAAGTAGAGGTACACCCACCAGACGTAGCCGACAGCGAGCGCGATCGCCGTCAGCACTTCCAGGACCCTGACGTAGGTGTCGCTGTGGGCTTCGCGGAAGTCCTGAATCAGCTGGATGCGCTTCCACACCGGCATCAGCGGCTCCGGGACGACTTCCTCGAGGCCGCCGACGTCGGACGTGTCGACCTGGTCTTCGGGGGCTTCCTGTTGGGGGCTCATTGTTTCACCTCCTTCCCGAGGGGGTTCTTGAGGCCGCGGACCATCACCTTCTCGGCGACGAAGACGGCGACGAAGACGGCGATGCCCGCAATCTTCGCGAGCGGCATCGGGTACGTCATGATGAGCACGCCGAGCACCGCGAGCGCGCTCCGGAGGAGGATTTTGCGTCCGATGGACAGCTTGAACGGGTAGTTCAGCCCGTAGATGATGGAGATGGCGCCCATCACGACCAGGAAGCCGACGAAGAGCGTCTCGAGGCCCGGGGTCATCGAAATCATCGCGGGGTTGTAGACGAACGCGATCGGCAGGACGAACAGCGGCGCGGCGATTTTCAGCGCCGCCCCGCAAGTCCGCCAGAAGTTCGCCTCCGCGATGCCCGCCGCGACGACGGCCGCTGTCGCCACCGGCGGTGTGATGCCCGCCAGGATGGCCGCGTAGAACATCGTGTAGTGGGCGGTGATCTCCGCGACGCCGAACTCGGAGACGAACGTCGGGACAATGAGGATGGCCACGATGACGTAGGCGGCCACCGTCGGCATCCCGACGCCCATCACGATAGCGACGGCCATCCCGAGCAGCACTGCGAACAGCAGGACGCCGCCGGAGAGGTTGATCATCAGCAGCGCGATCTTCGCGGGGACACCGGTCGTCGAGAACAGGTTCACGACGCCGCTGATGACCACGAGGATGATGGCGATGGGCGCGAGGATGATGGCGCCCCGCCGGAAGCCGTGAACGGTGTTCTTGAACTGCGTGACGAACTCCGATACGGGGGAGATGTCCGACCCGTCGACGAGTCGCTGGAACGGCGGCATCACGACGCCCGTGATGATCATCGCGAACACGGTGTACATCGCGGACGTCATCACCGTGTACTGGGCGAAGCCGAGGTAGTAGATGAGGACGCCGAACGGGATGCCGAACCGGAGCGCCTCGGCGATCTTCTCGTTGCGCGTGAGCGGTTCGTCGAAGAACTCCGAGAACTCCATGTCCTGGTCGCTGGAGTCGCTGATCGCGGTGTAGTGGACTGCGATGGCGATCGACGTGACCAGAATCGCTGCCGGCACGAGCCCGGCGACGACGATGTTGAGGTACGCCACGCCGAGGTAGGACGCCATCACGAACGCGGACGCGCCCATGACCGGCGGGAGCACCTGTCCCGCGGTCGACGCGACGGCTTCGATGCCGGCCGCGCGGTGGCCGGACATCCCGCTCTCCTTCATCGTCGGAATCGTGAACGACCCCGTCATGGCGGCGTTCGCGGTGTACGAGCCGTTGATGGAGCCGATGACGGCCGAGGAGAGCACGGCCGTCTGTGCCACGCCCGACCGAATGCGCCCGGCCGCGACGATAGCGAGGCGGAGGATCAGGTCGAACGCGCCGTACGCGAACAGCAGTCCCGCGTACAGGAGGAACGGCGCGATCCAGGACGCGGTCAGCTGCGTGAGCGAGCCGTAGAACCCGTACAGGTCAGTGACCGTCGCCTGCAGGAGGGTCAGTTGGCTCATTCCCGCGTGTCCGAGTACGCCGGGGACGGCGTCGCCGAACATCGCGTACAGCATCACGCCGATGACGAGTCCGAGGAAGAGGTTCCCGAACTCGCGCCACGTGAGGTACAGCAGCGAGATGATGATGAGCCGCGCGAGCATGTACTCGTGCTCGCTGGCGAACCCCTGACGCAGGAGGTAGACCATCTCGAAGTTCAGGAAGAAGTAAAAGGACGCCGTGATGAGCACGCCGGCCGACGGCAGCAACACCAGGGCGTCTATCCGGCTGCCTTCTTCGAGCGATTCGCGGGTTTCGTTGAGGGCGTACACCGTCATGATGCCGCCGACGAACAGGACGGCGTACTTGACCGTCGACCACTGTTGGGTGTACGCCCACCAGAGGACGGTTACCCAGAACAGGAGGGCTACGAGCGTGACGCTGATGTCGAGGCCACGCAGCCACCCCGAGGGCCCGGTCTCTCGTTCAGATTGTGTATCCATGTTTGGGTGTGGTTTGCTTGCAGTAAAATATTGATTGGGTTCCGATTCGGGTGAGGGGACTACGCCGCGCGGAGGGGATTACGCCGTCTCGCCCTCTGTGAGGCTGTCGTCCCAGGCGTCGTTGTCCTTGTAGTACTGGACAGCGCCGGGGTGGACGGGGATGCGCTCCTGGGCGTAGGCGAGCATCTCCTCGGCGGAGTCGTAGTCGTTGAACTGCGCTTCGCCGTTGTTGACGACGTCGTTGTGCTCGTGGACGACGCGGCACAGCTCGTAGACTGCGTCGGGGTTGGCCTCGGGGTTGAACGTGTAGTTGACCTCGAGGTCCCAGGTGAACACCTCGTCGGTGCCGATGTCCGCACCCGCGATCTGCCAGTCCTCGTAGGGCGTCCGAGTGGTACCGGCGCCGGAGTACGACTCCGCGGACTCGATGAGCGCGTCCGTCGGTTCGACGTAGTGGAGGTCGACGCGGGAGGCCATCTCCTGCACGAAGCCGGTGTACCGGACGCCCGGAGCGCCGTACGCGATGGACGCGTCGATGGTGCCTTCCTCCATCGCACCGGGCGCGTCACCGACGCCCATGTTCTGGATGTTCATCTGGTCGTAGACGTCCGCCGTCGGGTCCTGCGACCAGACGTCGAGCGTCGTCGCGCGCGTCGAGTAGCCCGGCTCGGCGGGGTAGACGTTCTTGCCGGCGAGGTCGTCGAACGTCTCGATGTCCGTGCCGTCGCGGGCGACGACGTAGATGCTGTACGGGAACGCGCCGAACCCGTACTGGGGGATGCGGGAGACCGACTGCTCGGAGAACCGGCCGCGGTCGTCGAGGGCCTTGTTCAGCGAGTTGTTGTCGGTGATGCCGGCGTTGAACTGGTTCTGGGCCATCCGGTAGATGGTCCCGATGTAGCCGGGGCTCTCGATGGTCGAGTAGTCGAGGGTGTCGCTTTCCTGGCTGACGGCGCGCTCTACGGCGAGCCCGACGTCCTGCGTCCCACCGGCGGAGGTCCCGACGCGCAGCGAGAGGCTCTCGCTGCCGCCGTTGTCGCCTCCCTCGGTCGTGGTGTCGCCACCGCCGCCGCTCTCGGTGGTCGTGTCGCCGCCACCGTCGCCGTCGCCGTCGCCGCTGCCGTCTCCACTACATCCAGCGATGCCCGCGATGCCCGCTGCAGCTGTACCGTACAGGAACTTACGTCGCTTCATGCTTTCGTCCACCATGTTCGTCCCTGACAAACCGTTCGACCTTTAACAATCTATCTGTTTGTTTCACTGTGTCCGTGTATGGAAAAACGCAACTCCCGTCCGAAACCGTCGACTAAAATAAATAAACTGACAGGAGTTCACTCCCCGAGCGACACGGTCACCGGACAGGACGCCGACAGCATCACCGACTGCGTAGTGCTCCCGAACAGCACCTTCCCGGTGGGGCTCCGCTGGCGGCCGCCCATCACGATGTTGTCGGCGCCGATCTCCTCGGCGACCGCGAGCACTTCCTCGGCGACGTCGCCGTGCTCGCGGCGCTTCGACACCGACGCCACTCTCGACTCGAGGTACTCCTCGGCGGCGTCGACGCTCTCCGGGTAGTTCGTCTCGTCCCAGACGTCCTCGGAGTTGACCTGGCCGGCCTCGCCGCTGACTTCGAACTCCTCGAAGACGTTCAGGATGACGACCTCGACTTCTTCCTCGGCGTTCGGGAAGTCCCCGGCGGCCTCGGCGGCGTTCAACGCGCGGTCCGTGTTGTCACCGACTGGCAAGAGTACTCGGTACACGGTACCGACACACACAGCCGCTCGTTATAAAAATTCCCGCTGGCCGTTACCGGGTCACCGGCGCCTCGGCGGTGCCGATGGACTCGACGACGGCCCGCACGTCGTCGCCGGGCTCGATGTGCGCCGCACCCGGCGTTCCCGTGCTGAACAGGTCGCCGGGTTCGAGGGTCATCACGTCCGAGTGGAACGAGACGATTTCCTCCGGCGGGAACAGCATATTCCGAATCTCGTTTTCGGCCTCCACGCTCCCGTTGACCTCCGTCCGCACGGACAGCGACGTGAGGTCCAGGGGCTCCTCGGGCACCGCGAGCGCGGCGCCGGGCACGAGGAACGTGTCGTAGCTCTTCGCGCGCGTGAGGAACCGCGGATTCCGCTGGAGGACGTCCTCCGCCGTCATGTCGATGACGGGGAGGAACCCCGCGATTACGTCCTCGAAGTCCGCCTCGTCGACGTTCCGACAGGTGCGTCCCATCACGACGCCGAGTTCGGCCTCGGCGGTGACGCGCTCGCTCTGCGACTCCGGGGGGAGCCGGATCGGGCCGCCCGGTCCCGTGGGGACCGTCGAGGGCTTCATGAAGCTCGCGGGCTCCTCTGGGCGCTGTTCGTCGAGGTCGCCGGCGTGCTCCTCGTAGTTCAGGCCGATGCCCCAGAGCTTCCCGAACTCCGCGAGCGGCGCGCCGAACGTGATGTCCTCGGCGGGCACGGGCTCGGCGGGCGCGTCCGACACGTCGCCGAGCGTCCCGTCCGCAGCGCGCGGGAGCGCGTCCCGGACGCTGTCGAGGCCCGGTTCGACCGCGTCCAGCCGGACGTAGCCGTCCTCGCCGCCGAGCAGCGGGTCGCCGGTCGCGGTGCGTGCGAGGTACTTCATTCCTCGCGGTCCGTCCAGAAGTCGAACGAGCGCCCGGGCGCGAACACGTCCAGGCCGACCGCGCGCTCGTCGCCGGTGTTCTCGACGCGGTGGGTCTCGTTCGATTCGAGCAGCACCGAGTCGTTCGGCTGCAGCGTGACCTCGCTGTCCTCGGTGGCGACCGTGAGCTCGCCCTCCAGGCAGAGACACACCTGCTCGTTCTCGTGGTCGTGCATCGGCGAGCTGTGGCCCGGCGGCTTCTCGAACCACTCGAAGGAGAACTGGTCGCTGCCCGCCATCGCGACGCGGCGCCAGCCCTCTTCGGGCTCGTACGTCTCCGCGTCGTCGAACTTCACGGGCTTCATAGGTTCGCCCCGATGGAGCCGCCGTCGATGGGGAGCGCGGCGCCGTTGATGTACCCGGACTTCGGCGAACTCAGGAACGCGACCGTGTTCCCGAGCTCCATCGGGTCGCCGATGCGTTCGAGGGGGTTGTCCGACCACGCGGCCAGCCCGTCCTCGTAGTCCTCGTAGTCGCCGCGCTCGATGGCGCTGTCGATGAGGTTCTCGATGCGCGCCGTCTCGTGGGAGCCCGGCAGCACGGCGTTCGCGCGCACCTCGGGCGCGAACTCCTTCGAGAGCGTCTTCTCCAGACCGATGACGCCCATGCGGACGGAGTTCGACAGCACGAGGTTCTCCTTGGCCTCCTTGACGGTCCGGGACGTGATGTTGACGATGGTGCCACCGTCGCCCTCCTCGAGGTGGGGCGCGGCCTCCCGGGCCAGTCGCACGACGCTCATCACGAGGAGCTGGTAGGCGTGCTCCCAGTCGTCGTCGTCCGTGTCGAGGAACGCGCCCGACGGCGGGCCGCCCGCGCTCGTCACGAGGTGGTCGATCGTACCGAACTCGTCGACGGTGGTCTCGACGAGCGTCTTCGCGTCCTCGGCGTCCGTGAGGTCGCCGGGCTGGGCGACGACCTCGCCCTCGGCGACTGCCTCGATCTCTTCGCGGGCTTCCTCGAGCTGGTCCTCGTCGCGGCCGTTGATGACGACGTTCGCGCCCTCCTGCGCGAGCGCCTTCGCCGACGCTTTTCCGAGTCCACTGGACGATGCCGTGACGAGCGCCGCGTTGCCGTCTATCTCTAGGTCCATGTGAGTGGCAATCAGAGGGCACCGGGAAAACGTTTCCGTAAAGGCAATCGGCGCTACGCGTCCGTGAACTGCGCCTCGCCGTCCTCGAAGGCCAGCGCCTCGTCGCCGACGACGGTCGCGGACTCCGGGAGATCGTCGACGACGGCCGCCGAGACACGGAGCTCCTCGAGCTCCTCCGTGTTCCGAATCCAGAGGACGCGCACTGTCTCCGGGTCGTAGCCGCCGAGCGCCGCCAGCGCCGTGCGGAGCGCGAACTCGTCGTCGGGCGCGACCACGGGGAGCTTGGACTTCGCGAGCGACCCGCTCGTGAGCGCGTTCGCGTACGTCTTCTTCAGATCTAGCTGGTCGACGGCGGCCTGCCGCGTGAGGTCCGCGAGCCCGATACCGTTACCGTTGCCCTTCGTCGCCTCGGTGAGCCCGCGCACGTAGATGAGGTCGATGTCGGGCGTCTCGGGGTCGGGGGCGTTCAGCACGCGGTAGCGCCCGATGACGTTCGTGTCCATGCCCGCCCCCGAGATCTCCTTGCCGATCTCGTCGACGACCAGCAGGTCGACGTCGTCGACGGGCAGCGTCGCCATCTCGTCGTACGCGCGCTCCAGCAGTTCGGGCTCGCGGTCGAGGAACGACCCGGCGGGCACGCCCTCGACGTGCGAGAGCTCCTCCTCGAAGTTCTCCACGAGGGCGACCCCGCCGAGCAGGGGTACCGAGGACTCGATGACGTCCAGCGCGGCGGTCAGCGTCTCCACGTAGCCCTCCGCGATGGCCGTCGAGTGGAACGACTTCGCGCCGCGCTGCTTCCCGAGGCCGACGACGGTCATCTTCGCGAGCCCGCTCTCGATGTTCCCCGTGAAGTTAGTGTGGGCTTTCACGCGGTTCACGACGAGCACGGCGTCGGCTTCCAGGGCGGCCGTCGAGAAGTACACGGGCACGTCCGTGTCGCCGACCGTCACCGCGTCCAGTTCCTCGGCGTCCATCCGCGCGTCTATCGGCGCGCCCACACTGTCCTCGGTGATATCGAGGGACTCCAGTATCTCGCGCTGGCCTTCGGGCGTCGCGCCGCCGTGGCTCCCCATCGCGGGGACGACGACGGGGTCGAGGCCGCGCTCGTCGAGGTCGGCGACGACGGCGCGCGCGACGTCGTCGATGCGGTGGATGCCGCGACTCCCGACGCCCACCGCGACCGTCGCGCCGTCGTCGAGGTCGTCCACGTCGAGCGCGTCGAGTTCGGCCCGCGCCGCGCCGACTGGGTCGTCCAGCGAGTCGCTCTCGGGCTCGTAGCGCACCCGGGCGAACTCGGGGAGCGGCTGCGGGTCGATGAGGTGGTCGACGTCGCTGCGGTCGGGGAACTCCATGTGCGGCCCGTCGGGGGGACGCCACTAATACTGTGGGTGTGAGTGTTGCCGATACAATCGCCTACTTACGTGCGTGCGTCGCCGCTCCCTTTATGGAGATCACAGCGGTCGAGTCGTTCCCGATCAAGCTGCCCCTGGAGACCCCGGTCTCGTTCTCCAACCGCACGCTCACGTACCGCGACCACGCGATTACGTACGTGCGGACGGACACCGGCCACGAGGGGGTCGGCTACTCGCTTGGCTACGAGGGCGCGGGCCTCATCGCCGACGCCGTCGAGTCGCTGCTCGAACCGATGCTCGTCGGCGAGGACCCGCGGGACACGGAGCGACTCTGGCACGAGATGTACAACGGCACCGTCCAGATCGGCCGGACGGGCCTGCTGCTGCGGGCCATCTCCACGGTGGACATCGCGCTCTGGGACGTGAAAGGGAAGGCCGCGGGCGAGCCGCTGCACAAGCTCCTCGGCGGGCACAGCGAGCGCGTGCCGTCGTACGCCAGCGGCGGCTACTACCGCGACGACAAGGGCCACGAGGGCCTTCGCGGCGAGATGCGGCGCTACCTCGACGAGGGCCACGACGTCGTGAAGATGAAAGTCGGTCGGCGCTCCGCCGACGAGGAGGCCGACCGCGTCGCCGCCGTCCGTGACGAGATTGGCGACGAGCGCACGCTCCTGCTGGACGCCAACGGCGTCTGGGAGTCGACGACCGAGGCGCTGCGGAACTGCCGGAAGTTCGCGCCCCACGACCCGTACTTCATCGAGGAACCGGTGATGATCGACCGCGTGGACACGATGGCGGAGGTCAACGACGCCCTCGACTACCCGGTCGCCACGGGCGAACTGGAGGGCACGCGGCACAACTTCGCTCGCCTCGCCGACGAGGGCGCCGCGACCATCCTCCAGCCCGACGTCACGGTCTGTGGCGGCATCACGGAGTGGCTGAAGATCGCCCACCACGCCGCCGCCTACGACATCCCCATCGCGCCCCACTACAACTGGAACATCCACGCCTCCCTGCTCGGGGCCATCGAGAACGGCCTCTGGGTGGAGTACTTCTACCGCGACATGGACGTGAAGGCGTTCGACGACGTCGTCGCCGACCCCGTGGAGCCCGACGACGACGGCATGATCGACCTCCCCGACCGTCCCGGCCACGGCGTCCCCCTCGACGAGGACGCCCTCGAGAGATTCAGAGACGAATGAGAGACTTCTCAGACCAGATTCAGACCCGCGACCCGGACCGAGACGTGGAGATCACGAGCATCGACGCGTGCGTCGTCGAAGGAAACTTCGAGTGGAACCTCATCAAGGTCGAGACCGACGCCGGCGTCACCGGCATCGGCGAGTCCTACCGGGGCGGCGGCATCCCCGAGTTGGTGGAGTACACCAACCGGTTCCTCGTCGGGGAGAACCCCCTCGACGTCGAGCGCCTCGTGCGGTACATCTTCCAGGAGATGTCCGGCCACGGCGGCACCACCGGGAAGGTCGTCACCGCGGCCTCCGGCATCGAGGTGGCGCTGCTGGACGCCGCCGGAAAGATTCTCGACCTCCCGGTCTACCAGTTGCTCGGGTCGAAGTACCGCGACGAAGTGCGGCTGTACTGCGACTGCCACGCCGGCGAGGCGTACGCCGTCGAGGACGGCGCGACCGACTACGCGCAGGCGGAGGCGTACACGCCCGAGGCGTACGCCGCGGAGGCCGCGCGCGTCACGGACATGGGCTTCGACGCCATCAAGTTCGACCTCGACCTCCCCGCGGACAACGAAAACGACTCGTACAACGGCCGGCTGACGAACGCCGCCATCCGCGAGAAGAAAGAAATCGTCGAAGCGGTCCGCGAGGAGATCGGCTACGACGTCGACCTGGCGTTCGACTGCCACTGGGACTACTCCGTCGAGAGCGCGAAGCGTCTGGCCTACGAGCTAGAGGAGTTCGACCTGATGTGGCTCGAAGACCTCGTGCCGCCGGAGAACATGGACGCCCAGAAGGAGGTCACGCAGGCCACCCGGACGCCCGTCGCGACCGGCGAGAACCGGTTCCGCGTGTTCGAGCTCTCGGACCTCATCTACAACCACGGCGTCGACGTCGTCACCCCGGACCCGACGACGGTCGGCGGGCTCACGGAGACGATGCGAGTCGCCGACCGCGCGGAGGAGAACTACATCCCGATGTCCCCGCACAACGTCTGCAGCCCCGTCGGGACGATGGCCTGTGTCCACCTCGGTGCGGCGACGCCGAACTTCGACCTGCTGGAGTACCACGCGCTGGAAGTCGAGTGGTGGGACGACCTGCTCGCGCGCGACGAGCCCCTGATTCGGGACGGCCGCATCGAGGTGCCCGAGGAGCCCGGCCTCGGCATCGAACTCGACGAGGACGTCGTCGAGGAACACCTGCTCGAAGGGACCGACGGCTTCTGAGCGCGGCCGGGCAGTAGGGTTATTTATTGGTGGGGGCGTTACGGCGAGGTATGCTCGACTACTTCGACTTAGAGTCGTCGCTGACCGAGGAGGAGCGGATGCTCGTCGACGCCGCGCGCTCGTTCATCGACGGCGAGGTGGAGGACATCGGCCAGCACTGGATCGACGGGACGTTCCCCGAGGAGATCATTCCGAAGATGGGGGAGATGGGGTTCTACGCGCCGAACCTCGAGGGCTACGGCCTGCCGAACGTCAGCGAGACCGCGTACGGCCTGCTGATGCGCGAACTGGAGGCCTGCGACTCGGGGCTGCGCTCGATGGCGAGCGTGCAGGGCGCGCTCGTGATGTACCCGATTCACGCGTTCGGCAGCGACGAGCAGAAAGACGAGTGGCTGCCGAAACTCGGCGCCGGCGAGGCCGTGGGCTGCTTCGGCCTCACGGAGCCCGAGCACGGCTCGAACCCCTCGGCGATGGAGACGCGCGCCGAGAAGGACGGCGACGAGTACGTCCTGAACGGCTCGAAGACGTGGATCACGAACTCCCCCATCTCTGACGTCGCGGTCGTCTGGGCGAAAGACCATAGCGAGGACGACACGCCCGTCCGCGGGTTCCTCGTGGAGACCGACCGCGACGGCGTCACCACGAACAAGATCGACGAGAAGCTCAGCCTGCGCGCGTCCATCACGGGCGAGATCAGCCTGCAGGACGTCCGCATCCCCGAGGAGAACCGCCTGCCCGGCGTCTCCGGGATGAAGGGGCCGCTGTCGTGTCTCACGCAGGCCCGCTACGGCATCGCCTGGGGCGCGATCGGCGCCGCCCAGGACTGCTTCGAGACCGCACGGCAGTACGCGACAGACCGCGAGCAGTTCGGCAAGCCCATCGGCGGCTTCCAGATGCAACAGCAGAAGCTCGCGGAGATGGCGACCCAGATCACGCTCGCGCAGCTGCTCGCCCACCGGCTCGCGGAACTCAAGGAGGAGGGGGAGATGCGCCCCCAGCACGTCTCGATGGCCAAGCGCAACAACGTCCGGATGGCCCGCGACCAGTCCCGCATCGCCCGCGAGATGCTCGGCGGCAACGGCATCACCGCGGACTACTCGCCGATGCGCCACATGGCGAACATGGAGACCGTCTACACGTACGAGGGCACCCACGACATCCACACGCTCATCATCGGCGAGGACCTCACCGGGCTGCAGGCCTATCAGTAGTCAGACGACCTGATTCCTGAGGTCGCTGTACTCGCCCGTCTCCGCGACGTTCGCCAGATTCTCCACGAGGATGTCCGCGCGGCGCTCCCAGTATTTGGGCGTGTGGCCGGCGACGTGCGGCGTGAGGAAGACGTTCTCGAACCCCCAGAGGTCGTGGTCGCTCGGCAGCGGCTCGGGGTCGGTGACGTCGAGGCCGGCGCCGTGGATCTTGTTCCCGCGCACCGCCGCGACGAGCGCGGCCGTGTCGACGACGCCGCCGCGCGCGACGTTCACGACGACGGCGTCCGTCGGCAGCGCGTCGAATTCCGTCTCGCCCACGAGTCCCTCGGTCGTCTCCGTGAGCGGGCACGCGAGCACGAGCACGTCCGTCTCCGGGAGGACGTCTGGCAGGTCGTCGTAGCCGACCACTTCGTCCGTTGGACCGCCCTTCGAGACGGTGTGGCGGACGCCGACGGTGTCGACGTCGAAGCCGTCGAAGCGCTGGACGACCGCCTCGCCGATGGCGCCGAGGCCGACGACGGTGACGGTGCTGCCCGCGAGCTCGGTGAACGACTGGAAGCGCCGCCACTCGCGGCGCTCCTGCCGCCGCCGCCCCTCGTCGAGTCGGCGTGCGAACGTGAGCACCCAGCCGATGACGTGCTCGGCGATGTTCGGACCGTGGACGCCAGAGGCGTTCGTGACGGCGACGCCGCGTTCGGCGAGCTCGTCCAGCGGGAGGTGGTCGACGCCCGCGGAGTTGCACGCGAACAGCCGGAGGTTCTCCGCGGCTTCCAATTCTTCGACGCTGATTTCCTTGCCCGCGACGACGGTGGCCTCTGCGATTAGGTCGCGTCGCTCGTCGGGCGTCGACGCGAGGTGGACGGTGTAGTCGGGGAGGCGCCTGTCGAGGAGGTCGGCGTAGTCGGCGGCCGGGATGCCGTGGGCGTCGTGGTCGAGCACCGCGACGTCTGTCTGCGTCATGCTCCGAGCATCGCGGGGGGCGGACAAAGTTCCCGGGGTCCCGACTCAGTCGTCCATGCGAATCGGCGGCGCCGCGCTCATCGCGAGCAGGCAGACGATGCCCGTGCCCGCGCCGAGCAGCCCCGTGCCGATGCCGACCGCGCGTACGGCCTCCTCGAAGCCGAGGTAGGCGGTGGCGACCGCGATGGCGGCGCCCATCAGAATCGGCGTCGCGGTCGCCGCGGCGCGGCCGCTGCCCTCGCTCAGGCTGACGAGGCCGCCGCGCAGCTCGGGCGGCGCGAGTGTGGTGATGACGCTGCGGTAGATGGAGAGCACGAGCCCGAAGCCGACGCCCATGAACACCACGCCGACGCCCGCAACGAGCAGGGACGGCGCGAGGAAGACGAGCGCGAGTCCCAGCCCCATCGACGCGTTCGTCGCGAGCAGCGGGTAGAGGCGGTCGTCGAAGAGGTCGGCGATGCGGCCGGCCTGGGAGGCCGCGAGCGCGTACGTGAGGCTCGCGAGTGCCGCGAGCAGCCCCGCCTGGGCGGGCGTGCCCCCGAGCACGTCCACGACGAGGATGGAGTTGTACGTGAGGAAGCCGAACCACGCGAGGTTCGCGGAGCCGCGGGCGATGACCATCGTCCACGCGCGCCGGTGAGCGACGAGCGTGCGCAGGTCCGCGAGCTGCTCGCGGAAGCCCGCCTCCGAGTCGTCGTCAGCGGTCGAGTCGAGGGGCTCCTCGAAGGCGACGTAGACGACGGCCGCGATGGGGAACGCGACGGCGTACAGGAGGAACGGGTACTGCCACGCGAAGCCGACGAGCACGCCCGCGGCGAGCGGGAACACCGTCTGGGAGAGCCCCGAGCCGGAGAACCGCAGCCCCTGGGCGGTGGCCTCCTTGGTGCCGGTGTAGAGGTCGCCGAGGCTGGTGATGATGATGGGCGTGAGCGCGGCGAAGCCGACGCCCTGCAGGAAGCGGAGCGCGAGCGCGGCCTCGAACGTCGAGACGAGCGCGATCGCCGTGCCGGTGAGCCCGAACCACAGCAGTCCGAAGATGAGTACCGGGCGGCGGCCGTACCGGTCCGAGACGACGCCCGCGATGGGGATGACGAAGATGGCGGGCGCGGTGAACGCGGACATCAGGAGGCCGACGTTCGCCGTCGTCGCGCCAAGCGGCTCGACCAGCGAGCCCAGCACCGGGGAGAGCAGCGCGGTGCCCAGCGGCGGGAGGACGTTGATGAGCAGCAGCAACTGGAACGGACGCTCCGCTAGGATTCCCGAGTCCTCACCCGCTATCGACGACGGTGTGACCACACCTGAGACTCGCGCGTCGCTGAATTAAAAGTATCCTTGGGGGAGAACCGTGCGCCCGAACGTGGGCCGGGTAGCCGTTCGACTCCGTCGAATGATTTTTGTCGGTGGAAGGGCACCGCCCGTCCATGAACGAACCGAACGGGGCCGCTCCGACCGACTCGGTGCAGACGGCGCGCACGATGTTCGACATCGTCGAATACATCACGGACGAGCAGGGCACGTCGCTGGCGGACCTCGCGGCGGACCTCGACTACGCGAAGAGCACTGTCCACCGGCACTTGCGGACGCTCGAAGACCTGGAGTACGTCGTCGAGCGCGACGACGGCTACTACGTCGGCCTCCAGTTCCTCGACGTCGGCGTGACCGCGCGCAACAGCTACCGGGGGTACGACCTCGTCCGGGAGAAGGTCGAGGAGATCGCCGAGGAGACCGGCGAGCGCGCACAGTTCTTCGTCGAGGAACACGGGATGGCGGTGTACCTCGCGCGCTCGGTCGGCGACCACGCGGTCCGGACCGACCCCGGTATCGGGAGTCGCATCCCGCTGTACGCGGCCTCGGCCGGCAAGGCGATTCTCTCCGAACTCCCCGAGCCGGAGCTATTCGACATGCTCGAACGCATGTCCTTCGAGCCCGTGACCGAGCACACGATCACCGACCCCGAGGAACTGCGCGAGGAACTCGAAGTAGTCCGCGAGCGTGGCTACGCGTTCAACCGCGAGGAGTCGCTCCAGGGTACGCACGCCGCCGGCGTCCCCATCTGCGACCCGGACGGCGACGTCATCGGCGGCCTCAGCGTCACCGGCCCCAGCCACCGGCTGAAGGGCGAGCGCTTCGAGGAAGCGCTCCCGGACCTCCTGCTCGGCGCGGCGAACGAACTCGAACTCAACATCGCGCACTCGTAACCCGCCGGATTCCGGTCATTTCCGTCCGCGTGTCAACCTCGTCGAAGCTAGGCCGTGTCTACCCGTAGCGTAATCAGGACATTCGAGTATGTCGAACGCACATGTCCGGCCTCGCTCCGTTTCTATCTGAACTGGGACCACCTCCAGAGACAAGAAATAACAGTCGTACTTTTGTTATTATTTCGATGTGGTCAGGTCACTCCGTGCGTTCGCTCGGTCGGAGCCGGCGGGGGCCCGGCTAAACCTTTAACCGACGGACCTGCCTTCGGTGAGTTATGGCATCCAGGAACGACGGCGAGGACTCACACGAGGCCGTCCAGGCCGACCCGAAGACGATGCGCGTCGCTATCGGCACGTACAAGCCCGCGACTGAGGACTTCCTGCGGTTCGCCGCCCAGCTCGGCGTCGACGACGTGCTGCTCACACCCCACCGCCACGAGGGGTTCGACTCGGCGCTCCCGCTCGGCGAGGCGTGGTCCGAGGCCGAACTCGTCGACCTGCGGGACCGGGCGAACGACGCCGGCCTCCGGCTGTACGGCGTCGAGAAGATGCCGGTCCCCCTCTACGAGATCCTCCTGAACGACGGCGACCGTCAGGCCCAACTCGACGTCGTCACGGAGACCATCCGGAACATGGGCGCGGCGGGCATCCACGTGCTCGGGTACAGCGGCCACCCGCCCGACGGCGCGGTCCGCACCACGCGCGAGCACTCGATCCGCGGCGACGCGAAGGCCTCGGCGTTCTATATCGACGACTTCGACGAGGACTCCCGCAGCGGCCCCGACCGCGAAGTCACGGAGGAAGAGATGTGGGAGCGCTACGAGGAGTTCCTCCACGAGGTCGTCCCCGTCGCTGAGGAAGCGGGCGTGAAACTCGGCGTCCACCCCAGCGACCCGCCCGTCGAACAGCTGTTCGGGATTCCGCTCCTGTTCCGGAACCGCGAGAACTTCGAGCGCGCGCTCGACGTCCACCCCAGCGACAACCACGGCCTCAAACTCGGGATGGGCTGCTGGTCGGAGATGGGCGAGGACCTCCCCGACGTCATCCGGCACTTCGGCGGCGACGACATCGTCTACGCGCACTTCCGGGACGTCGTCGGCACCGTCCCCGAGTTCCACGAGACGTTCGTCGACGACGAGGCCGGAAACTTCGACGAGTACGAGGTCGTGAAGGCCCTCGACGAGGTCGGGTTCACGGGCGTGATGACTCCGGACCACGTCCCGCTGATGGAGGGCGAGACCGACTGGGAGTTCGGCAGCACGCTCGGCCGCTCGTACACGGTCGGCTACCTCAAGGGGATGCTGAAGTCCCTCGAATAGGGCTCACCCGCCCGCCACGCAGTATAGTCCAACATCTGGTATTTTCCGCGTAGCATATCCATAGTTATGCGAAATCGCGGGGGCTAGTTCGAGCATACCCACTGGCTGCGCGAGCTAACTCGTCCCGGACTGCGGACGGCGCTCGGATAGATTCCGAAGTCGTGAACTCGGGCATGAGGGACAGTTTGAAGCAGTGTAGCTAGGTGGAATATCTACCTATTGACGGTGTATCGTCGTCTCTGAACTCCAGAACGACAACCGAACTGCGTGCGAGATCTCGAACTCGGAGCGAGTCCTCTCGCACCCGCTTTGCCACCTGTGGCCGAGCTGTCGGACCGCCGGCCGCCCACTCCTCGATCCGGCAGAGCGCTCCAGTCGGGATCTATATAATTTATACACACTGTATCGATATCTGGTAATTCGTAGGTCTTCCGGCGACTGTGCGAGAACTTTCGGGGGCCGACGCGCGCGTGAATGAATCGCGAGAAACCAGATTCGGCGTGTAGTCCTCCAATATCCCGAGAACCAGCCATTGTTTTAATGGGGGTGGGGAGTTTGGTTTCAAACACTCATGTCCACCCGAGAACACAGACTCGAGAGCACGGTCGGCGGCTTCACGGCCACCGGGAAACTCCACTCGCTGAGCGTCTGGTTCATCCTCGCGCTCCGGCTGATGATGGGCGTCGCGTTCCTCTGGAGCGGCGCCGACAAAGTGCTGTCCGGCAGCTTCAGCGCCGCCGGCTACCTGCAGAACGCGCCGCCCGCGAACGGCAGTCCGGTCGCGGACCTCTTCGTCGCGATGGGCGAGACGCCGTGGTTCGTCGACTTCGTGAACGTCGCCGTCCCGTGGGGAGAAGTCCTCATCGGCCTCGGCCTCATCGTGGGCCTCCTGACCCGCCTCGCGGCGTTCTGGGGCGCGTTCATGATGCTCATGTTCTACCTCGGCAACTGGGACGTCGCCCACGGCTACATCAACGGCGACTTCGCGTACATGCTCGTGTTCCTCTCCGTGGCGGCGTTCGGCGCCGGGCGCATCCTCGGGCTGGACTCCTACGTCGAGAACTACGACGTCGGCGGCGAGACGCTCGTCGAGCGTTACCCCTGGATGCGGTACATCCTCGGGTGAAAAAACGGCGGTCGGGCTACTGTTCTTTCGCGAGCTTCAGCGAGTAGACGAACCCGAAGTAGGCGACGACGCCGGCCGCGAGCGCGCCGTAGTACACCAGCTGGGGCGCGTCGAACGTCTCGAACAGCAGCGAGACGATCGTCACCCACCCGACGGCGAACACCATGTCGAACAGCATGCCGTCGTGGTGTTCGACGACGTGGTCGCGGATGGCGTTGAGGACGCTCACCGGTCGGCCCCCGTCGCCGTCTGTTTTGTCGTCGCGTTCATATCGGTGTCTCAGTCCTCGTTGTCTCCGCTGGCGTCGACGACCAGCACCGGTAGCCGGGTGCGACGCAGCACTTTCTCGGCGACGCTGCCGAGGACGACGCGGGAGAGCCCGGAGCGCCCGTGACTCCCCATCACGACGAGGTCGACGTCGTTGTCCTCGACGAACTTCCGGATGGCGCGCGCGGGCTCGCCGGCGGTGACGTGCTCCTCGACGGGCACGCCGTGGTCGCCGGCGATGCGGGCGACGTAGCCGGTCGCCTCGTCGGCTTTCTCGCGCACCTCTGGCATCTCGTCGAGCTTTCCGCGGCGGATGCGCTCGACCTGCTCGGTGCCGAGCGCGAGGTTCGTGGCGTCGATGTCGAAGACGTACAGCGCGTGTACGGTCGCGTCGTACTTCTCTGCGAGGTCGACGGCCTGGTCGACCGCGCTGCGGGATGCCGCACTACCGTCCGTCGGAACGAGGATGTTGTCGTACATTAGTCGTCAGAGCTCACTGCGTCTTCGGCGCTCTGCTGCTTGCGCATCGGCTCGGGGCTGTGGCACTGCCGGACCATCTTCTTGGTCTCCATGTCCGGCTCGGACGTTACCAGCGAGACGGCGATAGTCACCGCGAACACGATCGGCACCGCGACGAGCGCGGAGCCGATTGCGGGCACCCACTGCGCGATGGCCGCGGACAGCACGCCGTTGGCGTTCGTCGCGCCGCTGAAGAAGCCGTACGCCGGTAGCACTTCGTTGATCATCGGGATCGCCCAGATGGTGAGCCCGGTGGTCATGCCCGCGAGGGCGCCCTGGCGGTTCGTGTTCTCCCACCAGAGCCCGAGGAAGAACATCGGGAACAGCACGGCGCCGGCCAGCGAGAACGCGTACGACACGAGCGCCGCGATGGGCGCCGCGGGGTCGAGCGCGGCGAGCGTCGTGATGACGCCGAGCGCGACGATGCTGAGGCGGCCGACGAGCACCTGCTGGCGCTGCGTGGCGTCCTCGTTGATGATGTTCGCGTAGATGTCGTGGGAGATCGCCGACGAGCCCGCGATGAACAGGCCGGCGACCGTCGCGATGGCGGCCGCGATGCCGCCGGCCGCGACGAGGCCGACGAACCACGTCGGGAGGTTCGACAGCTGCGCGGCGAGCACGACGATGACGTCACCGGCGGCGGTCGTCATGCCGGGGTCGCCGTACACCGGACCGATGTTCTCTGCGTAGAGGTCGGTACCGAACGCCGCGAGCGCGGGCGACCCGAGGTACAGCAGGAGGATGAAGCCGAGCCCCCAGACGGTCGACCAGCGGGCGGTGCGCTCGTTCTCCACGGTGTAGAACCGCACGAGCACGTGTGGCAACCCACACGTCCCCACGACGAGTGAGAACGCGGTGGCTATCCAGAGGTAGAAGCCGCCGTTGACGAACGGCTCACTGAACTCGCTGGCCAACTGGCTGAACATCGCGCCGTACTCGATCTGCGGGAGCACGGTCGAGTAGCCGTTGACGAACCCGACGACGTACACCGCCGAGAGGAACGCCAGGATGAGGATGACGTACTGGACGGCCATGTTCTTCGTCGCGCCGAGCATCCCCGAGAGCGTGAGGTACCCGACCGTGATGGCCATCATGAGGACGACCATCGACTGGTAGCCGGAGAGCCCGGGGAGGCCGATGTCGCCGAAGATGTAGAGGCCGACGAGGCCCATGCCGCGGGCCTGCCCGATGGCGTACACGAACCCGATGAGGAACGTGGTGACCGCGGCGATGGCGCGCGCGGTGTCGGAGTTGAAGCGGTCGCCGACGAAGTCCGGCGCGGTGTACTTCCCGAACCGCCGCATCTGGGCGGCCATGAAGATGAGCAGGATGAAGTACCCGGTCGACCAGCCGACGACGAACGAGAGCCCGTAGAACCCGGACGTGGCGATGAGCGCCGCCATGCCGAGATAGGACGCCGCGGACATCCAGTTCGCGCCGATGGCCATGCCGTTCTCGACGTTCCCGATGGAGCGCCCGGCGACCCACATGCCCTCGGTGTCGGCGACCTTGAACACGTAGCCGATGACGAGGAACAGCAGCAGCATCGCCGTCACCATGACGGCGGGCAGCGCCTTGAACGAGACGTTCAGCCCCTCGGGGAGGAGGCCGGACTGTGCGACCGCGCTGCCCGCGACTGAGAATACGTCCGTCATTCGGAGACCCCTCCGTCAGTCCCGTGGTCGATGCCGTACTTCTCGTCTAGGGCGTCGCGCTTGCGCGCGTACCAGAACGCGAGAATCAGCGCGCCGCCGGGCGCGCCGATGGCGACGAGGAAGTAGTGCAGCGGGAAGCCGATGATCGGCATCGTCGTCGTCATCACGCCGGGGGCGACCGCCGTCGCGGTCACCGGGCCGAAGACGATGACCGCCCAGACGACGAACCCCGTCCAGATGACGCGGAGGTGGTCGCGCATGAACGGCGTGCTCGGCTGCAGCAGGTTCACTTCGGACGTGAGATAGTCCGTGCTCTCCTGTGACTGGCGCCTGCCAGCCACCGCGCCGCCGTCCGGTTCGGCGGTCGACGCGTCGGTCGTGTCTTGCGTGTCGTTGTCTGTCATAGTTTGCGGTGTGTCGTTGTAGTCAGTGTGTCGTCTCAGTGAGTGTGTCAGTGCGAAAACGAAGTGCGTGGTTAGTCGTCGGAGACCTTCGCCTGGATGTCCTCGACGACGTCGGGGTTCCGCAGCGTCGACGTGTTGCCGAGCTCCTCGCCGTTGGCGATGTCCTCGAGCAGCCGACGCATGATCTTCCCGGACCGGGTCTTCGGCAGCTCCGACGTGAACACGACTTCCTCCGGGCGCGCGATGGGGCCGATGGCGTCCTCGACACCGGCGACGATGCGCTCGCGGAGGTCCTCGTCTCCGTCGTAGCCGTCCTCCGTGATGACGTACGCGTAGACGGCTTCACCCTTGATGTCGTGGTCGCCGCCGACGACGGCGGCTTCCGCGACGCCCTCGACGCCGACGATGGCGGACTCGATCTCCATCGTCCCGAGGCGGTGCCCGGAGACGTTGACGACGTCGTCGACGCGCCCGAGCACGGTGATGTAGCCGTCCTCGTCGATCTTCGCGCCGTCTTCGGGGAAGTACACCCAGTCCTCGGAGTCACTGCTGTCCGTGTCCGAGTACTCGGTCCAGTACTCGTCGACGAAGCGCTCGTCGTTGTCGTACAGCGTCCGCAGCATCCCGGGCCACGGGTTGTCGATCGTGAGGTAGCCGGCCTCGCCGGCGCTGATCTTCTCGCCCGTGGTGTCGACGATGTTCGCGTCGATGCCCGGGAGCGGCGGGCCCGCGGAGCCGGGTTTCATGTCGCCGACGCCGGGCAGGGTGGTCACCATCATGCCGCCGGTCTCGGTCTGCCACCACGTGTCTACCACCGGACAGTCCTCGTCACCGATGTGGGTGTAGTACCACTTCCACGCGCGCGGGTTGATGGGTTCGCCGACCGTCCCCAGCAGCCGCAGGCTCGAGAGGTCGTGCTGGTCGGGGTACTGCTTGCCCCACTTCATGAACGCGCGAATCGCCGTGGGCGCGGTGTACAGCTGGGTGACGTCGTAGTCCTCGACGATCTCCCAGAGGCGGTCCTTCTCGGGGTAGTCCGGGGTGCCCTCGTACATCACGGAGGTGGTGCCGAGCGCGAGCGGTCCGTAGACGATGTACGAGTGGCCGGTGATCCAGCCGATGTCGGCCGAACACCAGTACGTGTCCTCGGGCTTGATGTCCAGGACGGCGTGGCTCGTCCACGCCGCGTACGACAGATACCCGCCCGTCGTGTGCTTGACGCCCTTCGGCTTCCCGGTGGTCCCCGACGTGTACATCAGGAACAGCATGTCCTCGGCGTCCCGGGACACCGGCTCGACTTCGGCGCCCTCGTACTCCGCGACGAGGTCGTCGTAGTCGGTCTGGTTGTCCGCGAGGTCGTGGCCGAAGCCGTCGTCGCCGAGGCGGTCGACGACGAACACGTCGCTGACCTCGTGGTCGACGCCCTCGAGGCCCTCGTTGGCCTTGTCGAGGTGGTCGAGCGGGTCGCCGCGGCGGTAGTAGCCGTCGCAGGTCACGAGGTACTCCGAGTCCGCGGAGTTCATCCGGGTCGCGAGGGCGTCCGCGGAGAAGCCCGCGAAGACGACGGAGTGGGGCGCACCGATGCGCGCGCACGCCAACATGGCGATCGGGAGTTCCGGAATCATCGGCATGTAGAGGGTGACGATGTCGTCCTCCTCCACGCCGCGGTCCCGGAGCGCGGCCGCGAACTCCTCGACCTCGCGCTGGAGCTCCGAGTACGTGTAGGTCCGCGTCTCGTCGGTGGGTTCGCCTACCCACTCGATGGCTACTTCGTCGCCGCGGCCGTCCTCTACGTGCCGGTCGATGCAGTTGTAGCTCGCGTTCAGTTCGCCGCCAGTGAACCACTCGTAGAACGGGGGTTCGGAGTCGTCGAGGACGGTGTCGTACTCCTCGTCCCACGTGAGGTGGTCGGCGGCGCGCTCCCAGCACTCCGGCCAGTTCTCTTCGAACTCGTCGTAGATGCCGGGGTCGGAGACGTTCGCCTGCTCGACGAACGACTCCGGGGGCTCGAAGACCTCCCCCTCGGGGAGTCGGGCCTCGAGCTCCACGTCGGAATCTTGGTCGGACATATCCATCACAATCGTTTACGACATGCGTGTTAAGTACCGACGCTAATTATGCTAACACGGGCGGCGCTGGAAACGAACGACGAAACGCGCCGTAGGGGCGCTCCGACCGGAATATCCGTCTGCTAACTACTCAACAGTCCTGCCACAAAGTACTCGAAGGGCGACGGTCCATCGGCGGTCACTAAACAGTTAGCAACCCGACCACGAGCTAGTTCTCGGGCCACTCGGCGTCCGTGCGGCCGCCGTCCTCGGAGAAGAACGCCGTGAGGAGCTTCTGCTGGGCGCGTCGCAGGTGGTTGTGCAAGGTCGGGGACGTGATGCCGATGGCGTCCGCGAGCTCCTCGGCCGTGCTGCCGCGGGGCCACTCGAAGTAGCCGGCGTGGTAGGCCGCGCGCAGCACGGACGCCTGCTTGTCGGTCAACGATTCGTGGAGCGAGGCACGGAACGCCGGCGACGTCTCGTCCGGCTGGTCGCGTTCGCGCTTCGAAACGAGCTCCACGTCCGGGAACGCGTCCGAGACGTCGGCGACCAGCGCGCGCACGTCCGTGTCAGTGGTGACGTCCGCGACGACGCGCTGCTCGCTCGGCGTCGCTTCCAGCTCGCGCACGGACGCGCCGTGGTCGGTCAGCGCCTTCGCGAGGTCGGGGCCGGAGACGGCGAGCTCTAGCAGCGACTCGTCGCCGTAGTCCCTGACCAGCCGGCCGTCCGCGACCGCGGGCCGGTCTTCGGCCCACGACAGCACGGCCTCCGTGGGCGCGCCAGACAGGCGTACGAAGTACAGCAGGGAGTGTTCTTCGCCGGGAACGACGCCGTCCAGCTCGAACGTGCAGCCGTGCTCGGCGGCCGCTGCGGCGAACAGCGACCGCTCGCCCGTCGTCTCGAACGCCAGCTCCAGGACCGTGTCCGCGAGCAGGAGCTGGCGCTGCTGAACGACCGTGACGGTGCGGCCGACGCGCCGCCCGAGGTCTGCGAGCAGGTCGCGCTCGCGGTCCGAGAATTCGCCGTCGACGCCGACGCCGAGCACGCCGTACGTCGTCTCGCCGTCGTCGACCGGGACGACGGCGGCCGCGTCGAACCCCGCCGCGTCGGCGACCGCGCGCCAGTCCGCGAACGCCGCGTCGTCGCTGACGTCGTCGGTCGCGTGCACGCTCCCCGTGGAGAGCGCCTCGCCGACGGCGCCGCCCTCCGCGGTCACGTCGAGGGCTGCGTCCGCGCCAACGTGCGTCTCCGCGCGCAGCGTCCCGCCGCTGTACCGCGCTGTCCACGCGAACGCGTAGGCGTCGTCCTCGACGAGCGTCTCGCACGTCCGGCGCTCGACGCCGTCTCGGGTGGAGACGTCCGCGAGCGCGTCCCCGACGGCCCGCACGCTGTCGAACGCCGCGTCGAAGCGCGCGTCGCGGGCCGGCGCCGGTTCCTCGGTCTGGCGCGCCGGCGCGAGGTCGGTGTCCGCGAACGCGGCGGCGACGTCCGCTCGGTCCGCGTGGTCGACGAACGGGTCGAGGCTCGCGAGCCGCTCCCAGCCGCCGACCGCCGCGACCGCACGCGGGTCGACGCCCTCGGCGAGCACCTCGCGGGCGAAACGCCGGCGGAGCGTCCGCGTGGACGCGTCGCGCAGCGCGCGGTCGCCGGTGCGGTCGGCCGCGCGGTCGCCGACCTCCGAGACGACCATCTGGACGCGCCGCGGCGACACGTCTACGAGGCGCTCGTCGTCGTCGACACCGACCGTGCGGACGTACTGCCGCAGGTCGTGCTCGACGTCCGCGGGCAGGTACGCCTCGCGCGCGACGTCGCCGTCCTCGTCTCTGACCTGGAGGAAGTAGTGGTCGCCGTCCTCGTGCTCGTGGCTGGTGACGTCCGCGGGCCGCACGCGTGCGATTTCCGCGGGGCGAAGCCCGACCTCGCCCGCGAGCCGCACCACCAGCTCCTCGCGGTGGGTCTCCGTCGCTCGCCTGAGCCGCCGGTAGGAGTCCGCCGGCAGCGACTCCGTCGATTCGACTGCCATGTTTCGTGAACGGACGAGAACGCGAACCAAGAAACTTTCGTGAGAGGATTCTATCCGGTAGAGATAGTTAACTATCGCACCTATCCTTCCAGTAGTGTTTCGTGCTCGTGTAGGAAGTCGAAACTGGTCAGCCGCGGTCGGGGAGCGCGGACTCGAGTTCGCCGACGACCTCGGGGTTGCGGAGCGCACTGGTGTCGCCGAGGTCGTCGCCGTTGGCGATGTCCTCGAGCAGCCGACGCATGATCTTCCCGGACCGGGTCTTCGGCAGCTCCGACGTGAACACGACCACGTCGGGGACCGCGATGGGACCGATGGCGTCCTCGACGGCGCCCGCGATGCGCTCGCGGAGCGCGCCCTCGTCCTCCTCGGTGGCGCTGACGTACGCGTACACCGCCTGCCCCTTCAGGTCGTGCGGGCCGCTGACGACCGCGGCCTCGGCGACCCCCGAGACGTCCGCGATGGCGGACTCGATCTCCATCGTCCCGAAGCGGTGCCCGGAGACGTTGATGACGTCGTCGACGCGCCCGAGCACGGTGATGTAGCCGTCCTCGTCGACGGTCGCGCTGTCCTCCGTGAAGTACGCCCAGTCGTAGTCCGAGAGGTCCGGGACCACGGAGGCGTGCTCGGCGAACCAGTCCTCGTGCTCGACCATCGACAGCGGCATCCCCGGCCACGGGCCCGTGAGCGCGAGGTAGCCCGTCTCTCCGGGCTCGACCGGCTCGCCGTCGATGTCCACGACGCGCGCGTCGACACCCGGGAGCGGTTGGCCCGCCGACCCCGGCTTCATGTCGTCCACTGCGGGCAGCGTCGAGACCATCATGCCGCCGGTCTCGGTCTGCCACCACGTGTCTACCACCGGACAGTCCTCGTCACCGATGTGGGTGTAGTACCACTTCCACGCGCGCGGGTTGATGGGTTCGCCGACCGTCCCCAGCAGCCGCAGGCTCGAGAGGTCGTGGCTGCCCGGGTGCTCCTCGCCCCACTTCATGAACGCGCGGATCGCGGTCGGGGCCGTGTAGAAGACGTCGACGGCGTTGCGCTCGATGAGCTCCCAGACGCGGTCCTTCTCCGGGTGGTCCGGGGTGCCCTCGTACAGCATCGTCGTCGTGCCGAGTGCGAGCGGTCCGTACACCGTGTACGAGTGGCCGGTGATCCAGCCGATGTCGGCCGAACACCAGTGCGTGTCCTCGGGCTTGATGTCCAGGACGGCGTGGCTCGTCCACGCCGCGTACGACAAGTAGCCGCCCGTCGTGTGCCGTACTCCGGTCGGCTCACCGGTCGTCCCAGAGGTGTAGATGAGGAACAGCTGGTCCGTGGCGTCCCGCTCGACGGGCTCGACCGTCTCGCCGCGGTGCTCGGTGACGAGTTCGCCGTAGTCGTACTCGTCGTCGGCCAGCGGCGTGTCGTCTCCCAGGCGGTCGACGACCACCGTCGCCTCCACGCCGTCGTCGAGGGCCATCGCCGCGTTGTCCGCCTTGTTCTTCTGGTGGACGGGCGCGCCGCGGCGGTAGTAGCCGTCGCAGGTCACGAGGTACTCCGAGTCGGCGTCCTCCATGCGGGTCGCGAGGGCGTCCGCGGAGAAGCCCGCGAAGACGACGGAGTGGGGCGCGCCGATGCGCGCGCACGCCAACATGGCGACCGGGAGCTCCGGAACGACGGGCATGTAGAGGGTGACGATGTCGTCCTCCTCGACACCCAGTCCCCGGAGCGCGGCCGCGAACTCGTTGACCTCCCGGTAGAGGTCCAGGTACGAGTACGACCGCGACTCGCCGAGCCGGCCCTCCCAGGTCAACGCGACCTGGTTCTTGCGCTCGTCGAGGTGGCGGTCGACGCAGTTGTAGCTCGCGTTCAGTCGCCCGCCCTCGAACCACCGGAACGGCGGGCCGTCCTCGGTGAGGACGGTGTCGTAGTCGGTGCTCCAGTCCAGGAGGTCGGCGGCGCGCTCCCAGCACGCCGGGTGCTCGCGCTCGAAGTTCTCGCGGACGTCCGCGTCGGCGACGTTCGCCTGCTCGACGAACGACGCCGGCGGTACGACCGGCTCGTCGGCGACCGCGCTATGCCACGACTCGTCGCCCGGCATTCGTATGGAATCTACGGCTTCCCGAGAATAAACGTTCGCCCTACCACCCCCCGGAGAGGGAGTGACACGACGGTCCCGAGTTGCGACATCGAGCCGATCTGGACGGCAGACCGACGGGGCCGCGAACGCATCAACGGCGGCGTCTGAGACTCACTCGCCGTCACTCCGCTTCGACGGCGGCTTCGCGAGCAGCTATCGCGGCGTCGACGGCGGCCGCCTGTGGGTCGCTGAGTCGCCGGCAGGCGTCCGCGGGCGGCAGCCACTCGTGGTCGTCGTGTTCGGGAGACAGCGACACCGTTCGGTCGTCGGCCCGGCAGTAGTAGTAGACCGCGAAGCGGCCGTCGCCGTCGTCGTTGTGCCAGGCGAGCGTGTCCACCGGCGTCACCACGTCGGCGTCGAGAGCGGTTTCTTCGCGGATCTCCCGCCACACGCCGGCGCGGGCGGTCTCGTCGCTGTCGAGGCGACCGCCGGGGAGCTCCCAGCCGCCGTCCGAGTCACGCCGAACGACGAGGACGTCACCGTCGACCGGCGAGAAGAGGACGCCGCGCTGGGTGACCGTCGCTCGCAGCGGTTCGTCAGTCATTAGACACGAATCCGGGTGCGCGCTTCATCAATCTACTGCCGCCGTTGTTTCGCGAGCGCGCAGTAGACGGCCGTGTGAACGCGGGCCAAACGTCAACAAAACTTATTGTACCGGACGGAGATTGACAAGTCGAACGGCTCGGAGCGACCGAGCCACCCCCGGGTGACACACCGATGACCGCACCACTCCACGCGCCGGACGCCCGCTCCAGCAGCGGACCGTCCGCCGGGGCGCTCGTGGGGGTCGCGGTCTCGGGGTATCGCCCGAACGCGCAGTCCGCGTCCGCCCTCGCCGCGTGAAGCGGCGTCGAACCACGGGGAGGACGCGGCTGCCGTCGACCTCTCGGCGGCGACTGCGCGAACTTCTCGTGGCTCCGAGTGGCGAGCGCGGGCTGTCGCTCCCGACAGCCCGTGGCCGCCGGCCCTGCCGGCGCCGAGTTCGACTCTCGGCGGGAGCCTATGGCAACTGCCAGCCAGGAGGTCCGCCTCGTCGCGGACCTCACGATGCACGTACCGCGCGACGCAGCCGGCGACCTGGAGTGCGGCGCTGCGACCGTCCTCGAAGGTGTCGGCGCCGTCGTGGCCGTCGAGTCGGTCGACGTCACGGACCTCCGCCCGCGGCTGAACGACCTCCAGATCGACGCGACCGCGACCGTCGCCGTCGACGCGCCCGCAGACGAGGACGGCGAGGAAGCGGCCCGCGACGCGTTAGCCGACGGGTTCGGCATCGACGAGGTCGAGCGCGTACGCGTCGACCACGCACAGGGAGGTGCCGAGACGCCCGTCTTAGAACACGGTTAACAGTCAGCGGTAGCGCGGGTCACTGTCGCGGCCCGGCGCGCCGGGGTCGTCGGCGGGCGGGTCGCCCCGCTCGTCCGGCAGCACGCCGGGGTCGGCGCTCCCGACCGCTGTCGGGTCCGGTTCCGTGAGGAAGTCGTGGAGGTCCGGGATGTCCGCGAGGCTCGGCCCCGCGTCCGGCGCGGGACGGAGCGGCTGCGGGCGCGCGTCGACTGTTCGCCCGCCCGACTCGCTCGCGGACTCCGTTTCTCCGCTCTCGACGTCGTCCAGCTTGTCCTGGATGCGCGCGACCGAGCGCTCGAACCCGACCGCTTCGTAGCGGTCGAGGGCGGCCTCCAGGTGCGCGAGTCGGTCGTCGTCGCCGTCCGCAATAATGGCCCGGCGCTCGTGGCGCTGCCCGACGAGGTGGTCGCGCATCTCCGCGAACCGGTCCTCGGGGACGCCCTGTTCGCGGAGGTCGTCGAGGGCGTCGTCGAGAACGCGAATCGCCGCCTCGTGGTCGCTGCGGGCGGACAGCTGGTTCGACCGGACGATAGCGCGGCTGTACGTCGGCTCCCACGCGTCGAGGAACGAGTGCGACTCGGCGACCTCGCGGGCGGCCTCGAAGTTCGCGAGCGCGAGCGCGTGGTTGCGCTTGCTGCGGTGGCGGTGAGCGGCCGCGCGAGCGCGCTCGTACTTCGCGTGACTCGCCACCCACTCCAGGTCGATCGTCTGGGCTGCTGCAGCCGCGCCCTCGTGGAGGAGTTCGTCGGTCCGGGAGTCCGAGCGACCGACTTCGCCCGTCCAGTAGAGCGCGTTCGCGAGCACGTACGCGAACGTCGGGAACGCTTCGCTCGCCGCGGGGAGGACGGCGTCCCGCCACGCCGCGCCGCGGTCCCAGTAGTCCGCGCGCTCGGCGGCGGCCTTCGCGTCCTCGAAGTCGGCGTGGTCGGTGTTCGCGGCGCGCCGCGCGGCCGCCTGCTTCGCGTCCGGGACGCCCGACGTGCGGGCGACCTGCGCGAGGTAGGCCGCGAGGAAGCGGCCGTCGTCGCGCTCGGCGAGCAGCACCAGGTCGTAGCCGAGGTCGTCGAGGAAGCGCCGCGTCTCGCCGGCGGAGTCGTGTGCGACCGCGGTTACGTCAGCGAGCGCGTCGAGAACGTTCACGTCGCCGATGGCGTCGACTGCGTCCAGCCCGTCGACGAGCGCCTCGAACTCCTCGTCGGTGTCGACTCGCAGGCCCGCGTCCGTCGTCGCCGCGGTCCGCACGAAGTCGTAGCGAGTCGCGTGAATCGCGTCGGAGGCGTGATCGCTCGCACCCGCGACCGCGTCTGCGAGCGCGACGAACCCCTCGACGTCGAGGAACGGCCCGCACGCGAACAGGATCGAGACGGCGGAGTCGAACGCGGAGAGCACGTCCCGTGCCGCACCCGCGTTTCCGTCGACGGACCCGTCGAGTCGGTCGTCGAAATCGGGGCCAGGGAGGCGGACGAACGCGCTCTCGTCGCCGGTTCGGAGTCGAACTCGCGCGAGTCCTGCGCCGTCTGTGACGGTGGCCCACAGCGTTCCGTTCTCCCACTCCGTCTCGCAGTTATCGGTGGCGACGACGCCGAAGTCGACGTCGGCGGAGAGCGTGTAGCGCCGCTGTCGGTCGCTGTCTGCGAGCTCGTGGTCGCCGACGACGCGCGTGACGGTGACCGATGCATCACCGAGCGGGCGGTCCCAGCGGAAGCGACGCGTCATCAGGCCAGCGTAGGCGCCCGGACGGCTTCAGGGCACGGATTCGCGGAGCGCGCTACCGCCCGTCCAGCAGGCGACGCGTGCGGTCGGCCGCCGCGGCCTGGAACGCCTCGACGTCGACGCCGGCGTCGTCGGCGAACACCCGGGCGTACTCCTCGCGGGCGAGGAGTTCCAGCACGCGGTCGACCACCTCGTCGATAGCGGGCGGGTCGCCAGCAGCAGCGTCGCTCGCGCGTTCGACCCGAGCTTCCGTGACGAGTCGCTCGGCGAGGTCAGTTGGGTCGGTGTCGAACGCGACCGGGTCGGGCGAGTCGAGCGAGTCCGCGCGGAGAACTGCGCGGTCGCCGGTCTTGTTCCGCACGAGCACGCCGGCTGCCGAGCCGTCGCGGTAAGCGGAGTCCGGGATGTCGTAGGCCGCGGGGTCGAAGTCGACGCCGCGGACTTCCTTCGCGACGGCGGGCAGCGGCGCGAGCCCGAGCCGCTCGTAGAGCTGTTCGACGGCGTCCGGCGGGAGGAAACTGTCGTCCTCGGCGTGGTAGACGTCGAACCCGAGGAACCCCGGGAGCTCGGACCAGTCGTAGTCGAGGGGGTCCTGTCGGGTCGCGACGCCGTAGAAGACCGCGGACTCGACGTCGTCGAGGGCGGCGCGGAGGGGGTCGCGGTCGAAGCGCTCGCGCACGCACCTGACGGCGTACCGGTAGCCCGGCGGCACGTCGTCGGCGACGAAGACGCGCTCGCCGTCGCCGAAGCGGAGGAGTCCGGAGTCGCGCAACTGGACGCGGAGTAACCCCCCGTTAACCCACTCCTGGAGCCAGAGGTGGCCGTCGAGCAGCGACGGCGCCGCGTCGGAGACTGCCGGCAACGGCGGGAATTCACGCATTCAGTACCGGTATCGGCTGGCGCGCCGTAAGCGTTCGCCCGGCCTGTTCGTGGCCTGGTAGTAACCACTCCCTAACCACTTAGGCACACATCGGAAGAGGGTGGAGACACTAGGAACGGGTGAGGCAGAGTCCGATGGCGAGCAAGAACATCCAATCCGACGGCATCGTCGAACAGTGCCCGGACTGCCGGCGCGAACAGCCCCACGAGGTGTCCATCGACATCCTCACGGAGAGCGACGACGACCAGAACGCGGAGTTCTCTCGCGAGCCGTACCGCGTCGCGGAGTGCCGCGCCTGCGGCGCCACCACGAAGACCCGGATGAACAACGCGTGAGCGGAACCGACACGTCCCTCCTCCCTCTATCGACAACTCCTCCAGCGGCAGCTACTGGCCGTACGACTCGAACTTCGTCTCGACGGTCGCGAGCTGCTCCGCGGTGAGCTCGTCGGGTTCGCCGTGCTGGCGCGCCTGCAGGTAGACGCGACAGAGGTTCTCCACGACGAACGTGTTCTCGACGGCTTCCGCGAGGTCGTCGCCGGTGACGACGAGGCCGTGGTGGCCCAGGATACAGGCCCGCGAGTCCGCGGCCTCCATCTCCTCGACGACTAGCTCCGCGAGGTCGTCCGTGCCGTACGGCGCGTAGTCCGCCACGGGAACCTTCCGCCCGACGGCGGTGATCATGTAGTGGACGGGCGGGAGTTCCTCGCCGAGCACCGCGAGCGTCGTCGCCCACGTCGAGTGCGTGTGGACGATGGCGCCCGCGTCCAGCCGGCGGTAGATGCCGGTGTGCATCGGCACCTCGCTGGTCGGCTTCATGTCGCCGGCGACTACCTCGCCGTCCAGCGAGACCACGGGGACGTCCGCGGGGTCGAACCCGTCGTAGGGGACGCCTGTGGGGGTGGCGGCGAACTCGTCCTCGCGTCGAACACTCAGGTTGCCGGTGCGTCCGGGCGTCAGCTCCGCCAGCGACGGCGCGTAGTCGACGACCGCGACGCGTTCACGAGCGAGCATTACAGTACCACCTCTAAGACCTCGCGGAAAGCATCAATCTGGTGGTCGGGCCGCCGGTGCCCGGTCGCGTCTCCGGCGTCGCCGTTGAACAGCACGGTCGTCAGTCCCACCGCGTTCCCGCCCTCGATGTCGGTGTCCACGTCGTCGCCGACCATCACCGTCTCGCTCGGCCGCCGGTCGAGTTTCGCGAGCGGTAGCGTGAACATGTCGCTGGCGGGCTTCTCGCGCCCCGTCTCCTCGGAAGTCAACACTAAGTCGACGTCCGGTCCGATGCCGAGCGCGTCGATCTTCGCCAGCTGGATGCGCGTCGTGAGGTTGCTCACGATGGCGACGTCCACGCCAGCGTCCCGCAGGTCGGCGAGCGTCTCCCGGACGCCGTCGAACAGCGTCATCTCTTCGACGTACGCGTCCCAGTAGGCGTCGCCGAGCGCGAGCGCGTCCCGCGACTGGTGGGTCCCGGTGTGAATCTCCAGCGCGCGCTTGAAGTAGAGGAAGCGCTCGTGAGAGGACGCCGTCCCCGCGAGCTCGCGCTTGACCTCCCGGCGCCCCGCCGTGTAGAGGTCGTCGAACGCCTCCCGGGAGAGGTCGTAGTCGAGCTCGCGGGCCTCCCGAAGCGCCGCCGCTTTCCCGGCCTCGTTGCACTCCGGGTACGAGTAGAGCGTGTTGTCCAGATCGAAGAACACCGCCTCGTAGCGCATGCCCGAGGCTTCACCGGACAGCGTGTTAGCAGTCACGGTCCCTCCGTCGCTCGACGACCAGCAGCCGCGACCGCGGCGCGCTCGCGTTCCCAGAAAATTAGAATCGCCCGCGCGTTTTCCGGCCTCGGACCCGCTACTAGTATTCGAAGCACCGACGCGACGGCTTCGCGGCGACGCGACGACGTGGACGCCCGATGCGCGGCCAGCCCCACCCAACCATGACATCCTACACAACGCAGGCGACGGGTCCCACAGGCGGCGTCGACGCCGACGACGTCGGGCCGGCGACCGACCGCTTCCCGACCCCGCCAGAGACGTTCCGCGACGGGGAGGACAGACGCGTCGAGATTCGCACGAGCGGCCCCGACGACTTCGACGAACTGGCGTCGATGTACGCCGGGTTCGACGCGCAGAGTCGCGCGCAGGGTATCCCGCCCGCCGACGACCGGCGGCGACGCGAGTGGCTGGACACGCTGCTCGACGAGGGCACGAACGTCGCCGCCTGGCACGACGGGGCCCCGGTCGGCCACGCCGTCCTCGTCCCCATCGACGACGCGAAAGCCGAGCTCGCCATCTTCGTCGCGCCCGAATACCAGCTCGCCGGTATCGGCTCCCGACTGCTCCGGACGCTGCTCGGCCACGGCCGCAGCCGCGGCGTCGAGTGCGTCTGGCTCACCGTCGGACGGACCAACCGCGTCGCCAACAACCTCTACCAGTCCGTCGGCTTCCACACCGTCAACGGCGGCGCCGAACGCGAGATGGAACTCGATCTCTCCCGGTAGTTGCTAGCACGACTCCTGGATTCGGACGAGGTCCGTTGCTCGAACGGCCGGACTGGTAAGTAGGTGTGCGAGTCGGGTGTCTGGGGTTACCGAGAACCTCCACTCGAGACCGACTACCCCGGGAGTTGTGCGTCTGATGTGGCAGTCTGTGCGATATGTACGCGGCGGGGTTCGCGAGATGCGCCGTCAGGAGTCGCGCCACTTGTGGCCGCACTCGACGCAGGTGAACAGCCGAACCTCGTAGGAGCCGCCCGGCTTCGGGATCATCTCGTAGTGGGCGCGGTCGCTGTCGCAGTCGTCCGCCGGACAGGGCTCCTGCATCGTCTCGGTGGAATCCTGGGTCGCGTCGGCGACAGCGGGTGCTCCGTCGTCCCGCTGTCCATCCTTGGTCGTCATCTCCGCTTCTGCTTGCGAGTCCCGCGGCTCCTCGTTCCCGCAAGAGCGACACACCCACGTGTCGCCGTCCGTGCGCATCATCGAACCACACCCGTCGCAGAATTGCATACAAAGTAGGCGTACACGTTGTCGGATATATGCGTTAGCTTCCGATCCGTCGCGGCTTTCGGCAACTGCCCGAGTTGACGACGAATGCGCAGCGACACGTGCGTCGCTGCCCGGTGTGAGTAGCAGAGAAGTGCTCGGTCAGGGATTTGAACCGATACCAGACGTGCTCGCTCACTGCGTTCGCTGCGCGCGACTGGTAGGGTTCGAACCCTTCGCTGCGCGCTTTTCTCACTCCGTTCGAAAAGTGCTCGGTCAGGGATTTGAACCCTGGTCGTCGGCTCGAAAGGCCAACATGATTGGCCGGACTACACCAACCGAGCGACACTCGTTCGTACCCGGGAGAATAGTTTAAACGTGTCGTTCTCCCGTGGCCGTGTCAGTGCCCCTCGAATTCGGGGTCGCGGTCGCTCGTGAACGCCGCGACGCCCTCCATGAGGTCCTGGGTGTTCATCAGCTGGCCGAACGCCTGCGCCTCGGACTCGAGGCCGGCGTCCGTGGAGTCCCGCCCCGCGAGCATCGCGCGCTTCGTGTACTTCTGGGCGACGGGCGGGCCGGCGGCGAGGTCGCGGGCGAGCTCCCACGCGCGGTCTTCGAGGTCGTCGTTGCCGACGACCTCGTTCACGAAGCCGTACTCCTCCATCTCCGCGGCGTCGTAGCGGTCCGCGGTGAAGATGATCTCCTTCGCGCGGCCCTCGCCGACGATGTGCTTGAGGCGCTGGGTGCCGCCCCACCCCGGGAGCAGGCCGAGGTTGTGCTCGGGCTGGCCGAGATCGCTGCGCTCGCTGGCGACGCGGAGGTCCGCGCACATCGAGAGCTCCATCCCGCCGCCGAGACAGTAGCCGTCGATGCCCGCGACGACGGGCACGTCCGCGGCTTCGAGCTTGCCGAACGTCTGCTGGCCCTTCCGGGAGAGCTCGACGGCGTCGAGGGGGTCGGCGCTGCCCGCCATCGACGTGACGTCCGCGCCCGCGGAGAACGCCTTCTCGCCGGCGCCCGTGAGGAGGATGGCGCGCACGTCGTCGTCGGCTTCGAGCGCGTCGACGGCGTCACCGAGCTCGTCGAGGAGGCCCTCGCTGATGGTGTTCATGCGGTGCGGGCGGTCGAGTTCGACGTGGCCGACGTTGCCGTCGACTGTCACGTCGAGGTTCTCGTAGGACGCGGCCTCACCCTCCTCTTCGGCGCCGTAGAAGCCCTCTCCTGCCTCAGCGAGACGCTCGAGTTCGTCGGCGGGCTCGTACCGCTCTGCGCCCGTCTCCTCGTAGGCGTTCGCGAGCGTCTCGTAGAGGTGTTCGACGCCGGCCTCGTCGGCCATCTTGGCGGGGCCCTCGGGGTAGCCCGCGCCGAGCTGGACGGCCTCGTCGATCTCCGCGGGGTTGGCGACGTCGCCGCCGACGAGCTTCGCGACCTCGTTGGCCATCACGGCGACGAGGCGGTCCGCGACGTCGTCGCGAATCTGGTCGGTCGGGACTTCGGCGCCGCCGTTCTCGTAGTCGTAGAACCCCTTCCCGGTCTTCTTCCCGAGGTCCTCGGCCTCGACCTTGTCGACGAGCAGCGGGCACGGCGCGTACGTCTCGCCGAGCACGCCCTCCATGTAGTCGAGGACGTCGTAGGAGACGTCGATGCCGACCTGGTCGGCGAGCTCGAACGCGCCCATCGGCAGCCCGATGTCGTACTTCGTCGTGGAGTCGACCTCCTCGACGGTGGCGACGTCGTCGTGGACGAGCCACGCGGCCTCGTTCAGCAGCGGGACGAGCACGCGGTTGACGATGAAGCCCGGGGAGTCCTTGCGGACGCGCACGGGCGTCTTCCCCATCGCCTCGGCGAGGTCCTCCGTGAGGTCGAGCACGTCGTCGTCGGTGTGCTCGCCGGAGATGACCTCCACGAGGTCCATGCGCACCGGCGGATTGAAGAAGTGCATCCCGCAGAAGCGCTCGGGGCGCTCGGTGACCTCCGAGAGCTCCGTGATGGAGAGGCTCGAGGTGTTCGTCGCGAACACGGCGTCGTCGGCCGCGTACTGCTCGAGCTCCTCGTAGACGTCCCGCTTGATGTCCATCTTCTCCGGGACCGCCTCGACGACGAAGTCGGCGTCCTCGACGGCGTCCTCGAAGTCGACGTACGGCGTCACGCGCTCGAGGGCGGCCTCCGACTCCTCGTCGCTGATCTGGTCGTTCTCGGCGAGCTTGCCGAGCGACCACTCGATCTGGTCGTAGCCGTTCTGCACGAACTCCTCTTTGATGTCCCGCAGGTTCACGTCGAAGCCCGCGAGCGCCGCCACCTCCGCGATGCCGTGGCCCATGTTCCCGGCGCCGAGCACCGCGACTGTCTCGATGTCATCAACGTCCATGGTAGTACCACCACCGGGAGCCCCGTTGAAGCTTTCCCTATCGCCGAGTGTGAACGTCTCACGGGTTTACACGCGTGGAAATGCGTCCGGTGCTCGGCGCTCGTTCGGGCGATATAACCGCCCTGTGAGCGAGACGCGAACGCGGGAACGCACGTTCAGTTTTGTAACCAGCTGGGCGTATCGTACTCTCCCGTTGGTTCCGCCACCCCACCAGAGGTATCTGCCATGCTCGTCTGTTCAGAACTAATGACAGACGAATCGCGAGCGTCGTCGCCCGAGTGGGGGGCGCTCGCAGACGGCGGTGACTCGGACAGCGACGACAGCGCCGGCGACACGTCGAGTGACACGATGAGCGGCCGTCTTCGTGGCGGGCGATTACGAGCGTGGCTGCTGTTGAGCGCCGACCGCTGGCGCGTCACGGCGCTGTTCTCGGTGACCGTGTTCGCGGCCATCGTGCTCACGAGCTTCCTCGACGTCACGCCGATGCGCCGGCTCGTCACGTCGCAGTCGACGCTGTGGTGGGTGTTCTCGCCGCTCATCGGCGCCGTCGTCACCGGCGTCACCCTCGTCGTCACGTTCACGCAACTGGTGCTCTCGCAGGAACTCGGGCCGCTCGGCGACCAGCGGGAACGGATGCAGGGCGCCATCGACTTCCGGGACGACGTGGAGTCCCGGCTCGACGTCTCGCCGGCGCCGCCCGACCCGTCGTCGTTCCTGGAGGCGCTCGTCGCCGGAGCCAAGACCCGCGCCGAGGACCTCCGGGAGGCCGCAGACGAGTTCGACGACGAGACGACCCGCGAGCGAGTCCACGCGTACGTCGATAGCCTCACGGACCAGGCCGAGCGAATCGGCGACGGGCTGGAAGACGCCACGTTCGGCGAGTTCGACGTGGTGTACTCCGCGCTCGACTTCAACTACTCGTGGAAGATCTACGAGGCCGAGCGGCTCCGCGAGAAACACGGCGACGAACTCGACGCGGACGCCAGGGCGGCCATCGACGACCTCGTGGACGTGCTGGAGTTCTTCGGACCGGCCCGCGAGCACTTCAAGACGCTGTACTTCCAGTGGGAGCTGGTGAACCTCTCGCGGCTGATACTGTACGCCGCGCTCCCCGCGCTGACCGTGGCGTTCCTCGTCCAGTTCTACGTGTCACCGACGTCGTTCCCGGGAACCTACCTCGGCGTCGACGGCCTCGTGTGGGTGCTCTCGGCGGGCGTGACCATCACGCTCGTGCCGTTCTTCCTGCTGACCGCGCACGTCCTCCGCATCGCGACCGTGGCGAGGCGGACGCTCGCCATCGGGCCGTTCATCCTCCGGGACACCGACCGGACGGAGGACATCGACTGGGAGTAACTCCAGCCCGCTGCGCAACGCTCTTGACACGGCCGGGAGAACCCCGGGCCGTGAACGACGCAGAACGTGCCGCCCTCCTCGGTCTCCTCGCCGGAGTCGCGCACACGCTGGTCCGGCTTTTCGTCACAGCGTCCCTCTCGGGGAGCTTCACGACGGCGCCACCGCTGTTCGTCCTCCAGACGCTCGCGTCGACGCTCGTCTCGCTCGCCGTGATTCCGGGGCTGCCGCTGTACGGCGCGTGGCAGATGGACGCGGGCGAGTCGCCGACGCGGCTCGCGGCCGTCGTCGGCGGCTGCGCGGGCGTCGGCGTCGTCGTCAGCTACCCGCTGCTCACCGCCACGACTGTCGGCGCGCCGTTCGGAGAGGCGCTCGGGATTCGGCTCGTCGGCCCGTACCTCGTGAACGCCGTCTCGCCCGCAGTGTACGCGGGCGTCGGCGCGCTCGCGGGCTTCCTGCTCGCGGGGCGAAACGCGTAGATTCCTCCGACCACTTCGCCCGTCCATGCCAGCAGCACACGACGTCCTGCGGGACGACCCCGACCTCGGGCCGCTCGTCGAGGAGCACGGCGAACTCGCGCTCGACCCCGCTGACGACCCGTTCGAGCGCCTCGTCGTGTCTATCGTCCGCCAGCAAGTGTCGATGGACGCCGCGGCGGCCATCCAGGGCCGGCTGTTCGACAGCGTCGAGATGACGCCCGAGAGCGTCGCCAGCGCCGACACCGAGGTGCTCCGGGACGCCGGGCTCTCCACGCAGAAAGTGCGGTACGTTCGGAACGTCGCCGAGGCGTTCCGCGAGCACGGCTACGACCGCGCGTACTTCGCGGACCGCAGCGACGACGACGTGCGCGACGAGCTCACCGAGATCACGGGTGTCGGGAACTGGACCGCGGAGATGTTCCTCATGTTCGGGCTCGGCCGCGAGGACGTCTTTCCGGTCGGCGACCTCGGCATCCGAAAGGGGATGCAGCTGCTGTTCGAGGAGAACCTCACGCGCGCGAAGATGCGTGACATCGCGACGCGCTGGCAGCCGTACCGCTCGTACGCGTCGCTGTACGTCTGGCGCGCCTACGAGGGGTAGAGTCGGCGGGCGGCGTGGTCGGCGAGCAGGCCGGCGACGAACGCGACGCCGACGCCCGCGAGCAGTCCGAGCACGCCGACGCCGATGGTGAGCGCGTAGCGCTCGGTGTCGAGGCTGGTGTGTGCGAGCTGGGCGGCGACGGCGGCGAGCACGACGCCGAGCATCGCCACGGGGAACGCAGCGACGACACCTACGGCGAGCACGGCCGCGAGCACGTACAGCGCGCCGAGCACGGCGTTCGCGCCGGCGGTGCGCGCGCCGAACGCGTACTTGCCGGCGACGCCGCCGCTCCCGTGGCACATCGGAATCGCCCCGAGCGGCACCGCGAGCAGGTTCATCGCGCCCATGCTCGCCGCGAGGTCGTCGGCGGTGGCTTCGGCGTCGAAGTACTCGCCGAGTAAGAGCGCGGTCGCGACCGCCGCGTTCCCGACGGACATCGCGAGCTGGCCGACGGCGGCCTGCGCGGTGCCGTAGTCGAGGAAGACGCCGGGCGCGGGGAGCGCGAACGCGAACGCCGGGACCGTCGGTGAGAGGCCCCCTGTCTCCGCGAGTGCGATAGCAGCACCCGCGGCGACGACGGCGAGTGCGCTGGCGCGGACGGAGACGACGGCGACGACCGCGGCGACGGCGACGGCTCCAGCGGCGAGCGCGATGTCCGTCGTCGCGAGCCCGAACGCGGTCTCGAAGAGCACGAGCGCGACCGCGAGCTGGACGCCGCGAACGACCGGCTGGCCGACGAATGCCGTGACGCGCGCGAGCGTGCCCGTGGCGCCAGCGAGGAGCAGCGTCCCGCCGGCGAGCAGGCCGGCGGCCGCGAGCCCGCTCGCGGACAGCGACCCCGCGATCGCGAGCGCCGCCAGCGCCTTCATCGGCTCGACGGAGACAGGGACGCCGTAGCGGACGCCCCACACCACCTGGAAGACGCCGAACCAGACGAGCACGGGCGCCAGCGCAACGTCGGTGAGCGCTGCGAGCGCGACCACGACGGGGACGACCGTAACCGAATCCCCTACCGCGCCGGTGACGTCGCCCGGGAAGTCGAGGGCGGTCGTTCGCGACGCCACACGTTCGGAGAACGCCATCAGGTACGGGGATGACTGCGCGATGTAAGAATCTGTCGCGTGCCCGGAACCGGTTTCTGAGAAACGCCTTAGTGAGTGGTTGTGGTTACGTCAGTGGGTGGGATCACTCCTCGTCGGCGTCGGGGGTGCTGGCGTCGCTGCGGCGCCGGACGTCCACCTGGTACTCCTGGAGGATGTCGCGGCCGAGCAGCAGCTGGTAGTCCATGTGGCCGCGGTCCTCCAGGGAGGCGGCGACGGTGTGTCGGTCGCCGCCGACGCCGACGACGATGTCCACGACCGGGCGGGCCTTCCCGGACTTGACGCTGCCCGAGCGCACCTTCGTCATGGACTTGATGGGGCCGGCGCCGATCTCCGCGGCGAGCCGGGTGTCGATGCTCGTGCGCGCGGCGCCCGTGTCGGACTTCGCGACGACGCGCTCGGTGCCGCTCGTCCCGGAGACGAGCACGTCCTCCGTGTAGCCGATGGTCGCGGTGTCCTCGGCGGCCGGCTCCGGGGTCGGCCCGGCGGTCTCGGGCAGCGAGTCGTCGAGGGTCTTCGCGAGGCCGGCGACTTCGTCGTCGTCGACCTCGCCGCCCGCGGTCTCGATGGCGAGCTTCGCGACGTGCGGCGCGGGACTGACGCCGGTCGCCTCGAACAGCCCTTTGAATCCCGCGGTGGGGTTCACTTCGAGGAGGTGCCAGCCGTCCGTCCCTTCGACGAGGTCGACGCCCGCGTAGTCGAGGCCGACCAGGTCCGCGGCCTCGAGGGCCATCTCCGCCGCGTCGTCCGGGATGTCGTCGACGCCCTCGACGTCGCCGCCGAGCGCGACGTTCGTCCGCCAGTCGTTCTCGGGGGCGTACCGCCGCATCGTGCCGACGATGCGGTCGTCGACGACGTACACGCGGAGGTCGCGGTGGCGGTCGCTGTCGCGCTCGACGAGCTCCTGGAGGAACGCGTAGCGGTTGCCGACGCGGGGGTTGACGCGCTCGTCGGCGCCGATCTTCCACGTGCCGCCGCCGTGCGTGCCGATGGCGGTTTTGTAGACGACCTCGTCGCCGTACTTGGCCTTCTCGTCGTTCAGCCGCGTGGAATCCAGCGCGAGCGTGGCGTTCGGGAGCCGGACGTCGCTGCTCGCGAGCGTGGTCGCGGTCGCGAACTTGTGGAACGCCGTGAGCACGTTCCGCGGGCGGTTCAGCATCGGGCGGAGCTGGCTCAGCGACAGCGCCAGCCCGAGCAGCTCGGCGGGCTGCTCGGTCTTCGAGAGCAACATGCGGTTCGCGATGACGTCGACGTGCGGGTCCAGCACGGCTTCGTTGTCCTCGATGTCCACGCAGATGTTGTCCTCGCGCAGCCACACGCCCGTGTGGCCGAGGGCCTCCACCGCGTTCAGAATCGCTTTCGTCTCCTTGCTGTTGTGGAGACTGAGGACGCCCACCGAGACGGGTTCTGTCATGTCCTAGAAGTCGCTCGGACGCGACTAAACGGTGCCGGTGATTCCGACGGCTCGGACGCCCCAGTTTTACGTGTCGGACGCGAACCACGGGCCATGACCGACGGGGCGTTCACGTACAACGGCGGCCGAGTGGACCCGGGAGAGCGTGTCAACTTCCGGTTCAGCGTCAGCGAGACGTACCTCGGCGACCCGGTCCGCATCCCGGTCACTATCGTGAACGGCGAACAGCCCGGGCCGACCGTCTTCCTCTCGGCGGCCTCCCACGGCGACGAGCTGAACGGCATCGAGGTGGTGCGGGAGGTCGCCCACGAGTGGTCGCACGCGAACCTCAACGGGACGCTCGTCTGCATGCCGGTGCTGAACGTCCCCGGGTTCGTCACGCAGGAGCGGTACCTCCCGGTGTACGACCGCGACCTCAACCGCTCGTTCCCCGGCAACGAGGGGTCGACGAGCGCGAAGCGGATGGCCGACCAGATCTTCCGGAACTTCATCGAGCCCTGCGACCTCGGGCTGGACTTCCACACGTCGACCCGCGGGCGCACGAACATGCTCCACGTCCGCGCGGACATGGCCGACGAGGACGTCGTCCGAGTGGCGCGGGCGTTCGGGGCGAACGTCATCATCGACAGCGAGGGAGCCAGCGGGACGCTCCGTCGCGAGGCCTCCGAGACCGGCGTTCCGACTATCACAGTCGAGATGGGGGAGGCGCACCGCTTCCAGCGCCACCTCATCGACCGCGCGCTCGACGGCGTGGAGAGCGTGCTCGCGGACTTCCGCGTCTATCCGACGGACGCCGTCCGCTGGCCGGGCTGGCGGACCATCGTCACCAGCGACCAGAAGACGTGGATTCGCGCAGACGACGGCGGCCTCGTGGAGATGCGGCACACGCGCGGCGACCTCGTCCACGAGGGCGAGGTCATCTGCACCATCTCGAACCCGTTCAAGACCGACGTCTTGGAGGTCGAAGCGCCGTTCACGGGGCTGCTCGTCGGGATGCTGGAGAACCCCGTGGTCTACCCGGGCAACCCCATCGTCCACCTCGTGGAACTCGACGCGGCGACCCAGCGAGCCTACGAGCGCGACCGCGCCGAGCGCTCCCGGGCACCCCGGCCGTAGCCTGGAGCGCTGTTCTACGCACGCGCCGGCGACACGTGGGTCGCGGGCGGCGGCACCATTCTCGAAGCCCGACGCAGTAGCACTCCCACTCCCGCTTTCGCTCTTCGGCCCGAACAGTCCGCGCGCCGCCGGGCGAACGTGTTCGCAGTCGCTCGCGGGTTCGAGTCGCGTGACGCGCCCGTGTAGTAACTTCTATGTGCGGAGGGACCACACGCTCCGAATGGTATGAGTCAGTCGTACGACCGAGGCCTCATCGAGGACTTCGGCCGGTGGCGGGAGTTCACGGCCGGGATGTGGGCCTGGGTGTTTCACAAGTTTACGGGGTGGGTGCTCATCGGCTACCTGTTCACCCACATCGCCGTCCTGAGCACGTCCATGCAGGGCGCCGCGGTGTACAACGACACGCTGAGCGGACTGGAAGGCCTGGCGCTGGTCCGGCTGCTGGAAGTCGGACTGCTGGCGGTCGCCGTCTTCCACATCCTGAACGGCATCCGGCTGCTGTTCGTCGACCTCGGCGTGGGTCTGGAATCGCAGGACAAGAGCTTCTACGCGTCGCTCGTGCTGACCGGCGTCATCGTCGTCGCGAGCGTGCCGACGTTCGTCTCGGGGGCGTTCTAACCATGGCAGAGAGATACTCCTCGTTCAACACGAGCTCGACAGCGTGGCTGCTCCAGCGCGTCACGGCGGCGTTCCTCGTGGTCGTGCTGGCGTTCCACTTCTTCCAACTGCACTTCGTCACGCACGCCTACGAGATCGAGTTCGCGGGCAGCCAGGCGCGCATGGAAAACGTCGGCTACTACCTCACGATGGTGCTGTTCCTCGTGACCGCGACGTTCCACGGCGTCAACGGTATCTACAACGCGCTCGTAAACCAGGGCATCGACGGTACACAGAAGCGTGCCGTGCAGGTCGTCCTCGGCGTCGCCGGCCTCCTGCTCGTCGCGCAGGGAATTCGCGTCGCGAACACGCTCGCGGGGTTCTAACATGAGTACGCAGACACCCGAAACCGAGACCGAGACCGAACAGCCCTCCTCGACGTCGCCCCAGCAGCGGCGGATGGAGAAAAAGCAGGCGAAAAAGGACCAACGGGAGGCCGACGAAGCGGCCGCCGCCAACGAGATCCAGGGCGAGACTGTCGAGCTGAAGGTCTTCCGCTACGACCCCGAGATCGAGGGCAAAGAGGAGCCGCGCTTCGACTCCTTCACCGTGCCCTTCGAGAAGGGGATGACCGTGCTGGACGCGCTCATCTACGCGCGCGACGAGTACGACTCCAGTCTCACCTTCCGGCACTCCTGCCGGCAGGCGGTCTGTGGGTCGGACGCGTTCTTCGTCAACGGTCGCCAGCGCCTCGGCTGCCAGACCCAGATCGCGGACCTCGACGGGCCCGTGCGGGTCGAGCCGCTGCCCCACCAGGAGGTCGTGAAGGACCTCGTCGTGGAGATGGACCACTTCTACGACCAGATGGAGTCCGTCGACCCGTTCTTCGACCCCGACGAGACGCCGGACGGCGAGCTCGAAGAGCAGCGCCAGGACCGCGAGAACCGCGAGAACATCAAGCTCTCGACGCGCTGCATCTGGTGTGGCGCCTGCATGTCCTCGTGTAACATCGCAGCCGGCGACAACAAGTACCTCGGCCCGGCGGCCATCAACAAGGCCTACCGGTTCTACATGGACGAGCGCGAGGGCGAGCAGAAGCGCCAGGAGCGCCTCGAGATCATCGAGGACGAGCACGGCGTCTGGCGCTGCCAGACCCAGTTCTCGTGTACGAACGTCTGCCCGAAGGACATCCCGCTCACCGAGCACATCCAAGAGCTGAAACGAGAAGCGGTCAAGCAGAACCTCAAATTCTGGTAACATGTACGAGCACGACGTAATCGTAGTCGGCGGCGGTGGCGCGGGCCTCCGCGCCGCGATCGCCGCCCACGAGGAAGGCGCGGACGTAGCGATAGTGACGAAACTCCACCCGGTGCGCTCGCACACGGGCGCCGCGGAGGGCGGCATCAACGCCGCGCTCCGCGACGGCGACTCCTGGCAGGACCACGCGTACGACACGATGAAGGGGTCGGACTACCTCGCGGACGCCCCCGCAGTCGACACGTTCGCGCAGGACGCGCCCGAGGAGGTCATCCAGCTCGAACACTGGGGGATGCCGTTCTCCCGCGAGGACGACGGCACCGTCAGCCAGCGGCCGTTCGGCGGCCTCTCGTTCCCGCGGACGACGTACGCGGGCGCCGAAACCGGCCACCACATGCTCCACACGCTGTACGAGCAAGTGGTTAAGCGAGGCATCGAAGTGTACGACGAGTGGTACGTCAGCCAGCTCGCGGTCACCGACGAGGACGACCCGAACGAGCGCGACTGTCACGGCGTCGTCGCGTGGGACGTCCAGTCCGGCGAAATCGCGGGCTTCCGCGCCCACGACGGCGTGATTCTCGCGACCGGCGGTCCCGGGCAGGCGTACGATCACACGACGAACGCCGTCGCCAACACCGGTGACGGCGTCGCGCTCGCGTACCGCGCCGGCGTTCCGATGGAGGACATGGAGATGATTCAGTTCCACCCGACGACGCTCCCCTCCACGGGCGTCCTCATCAGCGAGGGGGTCCGCGGGGAGGGTGGTATCCTCTACAACTCCGAGGGCGAGCGCTTCATGTTCGAGTACGGGTACGCGACCAACGACGGCGAGCTCGCGTCTCGGGACGTCGTCGCGCGCGCCGAACTCACCGAGGTCCAAGAGGGCCGCGGCATCGAGGACGAGTACGTCTACCTCGACATGCGCCACCTCGGCGAGGAGCGCATCACCGACCGCCTGGAGAACATCCTCCACCTCGCGCGGGACTTCGAGGGCGTCGACGGATTGGAGGAGCCGATGCCGGTCAAGCCCGGCCAGCACTACGCGATGGGCGGCATCGAGGTCGACGAGCACGGCGAGACGTGCATCGACGGCCTCTACGCGGCCGGCGAGTGCGCCTGCGTGAGCCTCCACGGCGGCAACCGTCTCGGCGGGAACGCGCTCCCCGAACTGCTCGTGTACGGCGCGCGCGCCGGCCGGCACGCGGCGGGCGCCGACATGCCGGAGCCGAAGATCCAGACCGGGCCCGAACCGGACGCCGAACGCGAGGACCTCGGCGTCCCCGTCGGCGCACCCGGCGCTCGCGACGCCGCCGTAGACGGCGGCGCCGTCGAACACCCCGACAGCGACCCGAAGGCGATCGTCGAGGCGACCGCCGAGTCCGAGCGCGCGCGCATCGAGACGCTGCTCGAACGCGAGGACGGCGTCAACCACGCCGACGTGCGTTCGGACCTCCAGGAGTCGATGACGGAGAACGTCAACGTGTTCCGCGAGGAAGGCGCTCTGAAGCAGGCGCTCGAAGACATCCAGGACGCCCGCGAGCGCTACCAGGACGTCTACGTCGCGGACAAGTCCCGGACGTTCAACACCGACCTCCAGCACACCATCGAGACGCGGAACCTGCTGGACGTCGCGGAGGCAATCACGATGGGCGCGCTCGCCCGCGACGAGTTCCGCGGCGCGCACTGGCGCAAAGAGCACCAGGAGCGCAAGGACGACGAGTACCTCAAGCACACGCTCGTCTCGTGGAACGACGGCGAGCCCGAGCTCTGGTACCGCCCGGTCATCCTCGAGGGCGACGAGCAGACGTACGAGCCGAAAGAGCGCTCGTACTGAGCCCACCGACCTTCTGCGAATCTTTATCTGCGAGAGCGCGACCAGCCCGTGGCGTGTGCTGAGCACTGTCGCGGGCCGGAGAAGCGAAACGGCGGCGCGCCGGTCCGCGAGCGCCGAGACGCCGCCTGTCAGCCTACACGCCGAGTGCGTCGAGCAGGTCGAAACCGACGTCGAAGTACTTGACGAGCCGGTAGCCCAACCAGATGCCGACGATGCCCATGACGCCAGCCAGCGACGGCGGCGCGGGAATCGGAATGCGGAGGGAGGCGAACACGGCGCCGACGACCACGCCGGTCAGCGTCGCGGCGACCACGAAAGCGACGTTCATGTCCTCCGCTGATGGCCGCCGCCGGCAAAAGGAGCGCGAAACCGACTAGTCCTGGCTGTACTCCTTGCGGAAGCCGCGGAACTCCGCGCGGTGGGCTTCCTCGTCGCCGAGGATCGTGACGGCGAGGTCCTCCGTGACGGGGTCGTTCGCGTCTTCGGCGGCGTCGATGAGCTCGCGGTACGTCTCGATGGCGTCCTCCTCGGCCTCGATGACGCCGTCGATGACCGAGGGGACGTCGGTGGTGTCCTCGGGCGGCTGGAGGGACTCCTGGTGGGCTTCGAACGCCATGGAGCCCGGGGGGAGCTGGTCGAACTGCTTGAGGCGTTCGCCGAGCTCCTCCGCGTGTCCGAGTTCCTCCTGGATGTCCGCCTGGAGGGACTCCTTGATCTCCTCGGCGCGCACGCCGTCGAGCGCGATCGAGTTCGAGAGATAGTTCATCACGGTCTCGATTTCGTCACCGTACGCCTTCCGAAGCAGTCGAGTGACCTCCTCGTTGGTCATGGCTTCGAGTACGGGAGCGAGACGTATAGAACCGTGTGTAGGTTTACCGGCGCGGAGCAGCGCTTGCGCGCGTACGGCCCGCATAACATTGGCTCGCGGGCGATATCAGGGAGTGGAGTGACTGTCATGTTCGGCGACGTCCTCGCGGTCGCCTCGACGCCGGTCACCACGACATCCGAGGTCGGTCCCGACGAGCTCGTCGACGTGTGGCCGCTCGCGGTCCACGTCGCGTGGTTCCTCGCGGGGTTCCTCGTCACCGCGGCGCTCGGGTGGTTCGTCGTGGAGCCGCTGATCGGCCGCGTGGTCCGACACCGAAACCAGAACAACCCCACCATTCAGGACGCACTGCAGCGGTACGTCCGGCTCGTCGTGTTCCTCGTCGCGGGCGTCGTCGGCGCGAGCCTCGCGGGCTACGGTGACGCGCTCGGGGACTCCGCGCTCGTCGTGGCCGCGGGTACGCTCGCCATCGGCATCGCCGCGCAATCGGTCATCGGGTCGCTGGTCAGCGGCCTCGTGCTCGTCCTCGACCCGGAGTTCAGCGTCGGCGACTACATCGAGTGGGGCGACTACGAGGGCGTCGTGCGCTCGATACAGCTGCGCGCGACCCGTATCGAGACCGTCGACGGCGAGCTCGTCACGGTACCGAACACGCAGCTGACCAGCGACGCCATCGTCCGACCGTACGGGCGTGCCGAGCAGCGCATCGTCGAACGGGTCGAAATCGACTACGACGACGACGTCGACGAGGCGGTTCGTCACGTCGCGGCGGCCGCCGCGGGGCTCGACAGCGTGCTGGACTCGCCGGCACCGAGCGCGTACGTCGACAATCTCGCCGAAGGCGTGGTCGTTATTCGCGTCCACTACTGGCTGGAGCGCCCGCGCCCGGGCGATGTTCTCGACGCCCGCTCCGCGTTCTCCCGCGCGGTGAAATCCCGGCTGGAGGACGCCGGCATCACCATCAGTCCGGCGCCAGAGTACGATTTGCGGGGGCGGTTTACGGTCGACGGTCCCGAGTAACCCCGGGATTCCGGCGCGTACGTGTGTGTTAACAAAGTGTTCGGACGTCGTCGTGAGAGTATGGCGCTCACACCGTCGGCCGTGATGGACGCGGGAATCACCACGTTGCTCGGACAGTTCACGCCGCTCCAGTTCGGGGGTGACCTCATCGGGCTGGCAATTCTGTTCCTCGTTCTCGCGTTGGTTGCGGCCGTGCTCGGGGCGCGCGGCATCGCCGGCCTGAGCATGAGCATCGCGAAGTGGCTGGTCATCATCTTCGTGGTGCTGGCCATCGTCACGTTCTTCCTCTGACGGCCCGTACTGGGGGCGTGTCCCCTTCTTCGAGCACTATGACCGACGAGTACGTACCGCCGGAGGTGACCGTCGCGGGCCCGGGTGAACCCGAGGTGGCGGTCGTCGGCGGCATCCACGGGGACGAGCCGAGTGGCGTCCGCGCCGTCGAGCGGCTCCGCGAGGCGGACCTGGACCTCCAGCGCGGCGTGGCGTTCGTCGTCGCGAATCCGGCGGCGGTCGCGGCCGACCGGCGATTCCTCGATTCGGACCTCAACCGGGTGTTCCCGGGAGACCCGGACGGCGACCGCGAGCACCGACTCGCGGACGAGCTCTGCGACGTGCTCGATTCGCTGGTGACGCTGTCGATACACGGCACGCACTCCTGCCCGGAGCCGTTCGCGCTCGTCCACCGCTCCCAGCCCGCCGAGTACGAACTCGCGTCGAAGCTGCCGGTCCGGCACGTCGTCGACCACTCGGGCGTCAACGAGGGGACGGTGACCTCGTGTGGCTGCGTGGTCGAGATCGAGGTCGGCATCCAGGGCACGGACGCGGCCGCTGCGGCCGCCGAACGGCAGGCGCTGGCGTTCCTGCGGCGGGTCGGCGCGCTGCCGGGCAGCCCACCGAGGAGCTCCCCGCGATTCTACCACATGACGGGGGCAGTCCCGAAGCCTATCGGCGCGGACGCGGAGCTGTACGTGGAGAACTTCGAGCTCGTGCCGCGGGGCACCGTGTTCGCGCGCGTCGACGACGAGGACCTCGTCGCGGAGGACGACTTCTACCCGGTTCTGATGTCCGAGTGCGGGTACGCCGACATCTTCGGCTACGAGGCGCGAAAGCTCGGCGATTCGCTGCGTGAGATCGAGGCGTCGTGGCTCGCGGAAGCCTGACTCAGAGCTCGGAGTCGCGGGCGCCCCGCACCTGTTCGACGTGCGAGACTGTCACGAGACCGAGCCCGCCGACGACGTTGCCCGCGAGCGAGACGGCCGTGGTCGTGACGAGTTCGCCGTAGCCGATGGCGGCACCGAACAGCATCCCGAACAGGAGGTGGAGGCCGGTGACGACGACGTGGTCGAACGGCCCGAGCGCGAGCAGGAAGCCGACCATGAACGAGAGCGCGATGCGGCTGCCCGAGGAGTCGACGGCCTGTAGGAGGAAAGACAGCATCGCGACGATGGTGCCGCCGAGGACCGCGCTGCCGAACACGCCGTGAGCCTCGCGGTGAGCGATCTCCGCCCCGACGGTCGCGAGCGCTTCCGCGGAGCCGGCGGGGAGCGCGCCCTCGATGGCGACGAACGCGGCGAGCAGCGCGCCGCCGATGAAGTTGAAGACGAACGTGAACACCCAGAGTCGGAGGAGCGGCCGGACGAGCCACCCGTCGTCGGAGTCGACGGCCGCGGCGGTCGGGTCGAAGAAGTTCTCGTTGAACAGCTCGGTCCGCCCGACGACGAGGAACACGAGCGCGGGGGCGAACGCGAGCGCGCCGGCGATGCGCGCGACCTCCCCGTCGACCATCGCGTGCGTGACGCCGAGCGCGGCGATGCCGACGACGACGGTGAACCCGGCGATGAAGCTCGTCGCGGCGAGCTCACCGGTCGACTGCGTGAGCCGCCGCTCGCCCTCGTCGACCGAACGGTCGAAAATCTCCGCGGGGTCTGGTGCGCTGGCCACGACTAGGTGGTCGTCGGATTCGCCGAAAAGTGTGCGTCTCCGTTCCGCCGGCGGACGCCGCGTACACTCTCTATAACGAAGGTCGTGCCCGCCGTCGAAGCAGTAGAGCCGACCGTCCCGGAGCGGCCGAGCGCGCTGTGGCTCGCTCTGGGCGGAGCCAGTTTCACAATGTCAGCCGACTCGCCGGAGACGGTCGTCATCGTCAATCCGAACAGCGGGGACGGACAGCACGTCGAGGACGTTCGCAATCACGCAAATCAGCTGGGGTACGCGCTGCGCGAGACGGCGAGCGCGGGCGACGCCGTGGAGTTCGCCCGGGACGCCGCGAGCGCGGGCGCGTCGACCGTCGTCGCGGCGGGCGGAGACGGCACCGTAAACGAGGTGCTGCGCGGCATCGACGACGCCGACGCCTTGGACAGCGTCACGTTCGCGGTGGTCCCGGTCGGCACGGGCAACAGTTTCGCGAAGCACATCGGCGTGACGGGCATCGACGAGGCGTTCGACGCCGTGGAGCTCGGGGAGCGCCGGCGCATCGACATCGCGCGGACGGACGAACACCTGTTCGTGAACTCCTGTATCGCGGGACTGACCGCGGAGTCCAGCGGCGACACTTCCGACGACCTGAAGCGCCGGCTGGGGGTGCTGGCGTACGTCGTCACGACGCTGCGCTCGGTCGCGGAGTTCGACTCGCTGCCGCTGGCAGTCGACGTCTACGAGAACGGCCGGGAGTCGACCGCGTGGGCCGGCGACGCGATGCTGGTGCTGGTCGGGAACACGCGGCGGTTCGTCACGGGCGGAGAGACGCCCGCGAACGCCGAGGACGGCCTGCTCGACCTGACCGTCGTGGAGGACGTGGGGAAGCTCGACTTGATGGGTGACGCGGTCGCCGGGAAGCTGTTCGGCCGGGACTCCGAGCACGTCGAGCGGTTCCAGGCGCCGGCGCTCGAAGTCACGCTGCGGGACCCGGAGGTGACCCGGTTCAGCCTCGACGGCGAAATCGTCCAGCGGCGGTCGCTGTCGATGCACGCGGACCCGGGCGTGCTGGAGGTGGCGGTCGGCGACGGCTACGAGCCTGCACCCAGGGGACCATGACGGGGAACGATGGCGGGAGTAGTCGGGCGTTCGACGTTGACCTCCACGCCCACACGCGGTTCTTCCACTCGTGGGAGGGCGAGCCGACGGCTTACGACCCGATCGGCGCGGAGCTTCTCGGGGTGGCGAGCCGGCGGCGGGGCATCGACGGGGTGGCGCTGACGAACCACGACTACTACGCGGACGTCGGCCGGACCTCGGGGCGTCCCCTCTTCATCCCGGGCATCGAGGTGTCCACGACGCAGGGCCACGTGCTCGTCGTGGGACCCGATCCGCCCTCGCGGACGCGGCCTCGGGAGCTCACGCCGGGCGAGGTCGTGGACGTCGCGCACGCCGCGGACTGCGCGGCCATCGTCCCCCACCCCTACCGGCACGGCAGCGTCCACGAGAGCGGCGTCGACTTCGACGCCGTCGAGGTCAGCGGCAAACACCCCGGGAACCTCCAGCAGATTC